>DASXFK010000090.1:0-17621 GCA_036489635.1 Rhizomicrobium sp.
GAGATTACGTCGTCGCCGACGCGTTGCGCTCGGCTGTGCGGGCTTGCGACAACTCACCCGCAATCTCGCGCTGCTTCGCCGTCCATATCTCGGTATGTTCAAAAACGCAGCCGCTGGGCCAGATAACCTGATTGGTCGATAGTTTTACAAGTTTCTCCCAATCAGCCACTCGTCGCAGTGACCAGATACGCCACCGAGGGATCATTACGGACCAATAGAGCCACGCCGAGCCACAGCCCGAAAAGCAGGCACCGACGAAAACAAAAACCGCGCTGAACTTGGTACCATCAGTTAGAAATCCAAGAAGGACAGCAAAAGAAACGCCGACAATAAGCATGATGACTAGAACAGGAATGTTGATCCAGAGCGTTCCCACGCAAAAGCACCAGATGGCGCTGTATCGGCGAGCGGGTGGCAACAAACCGTTAGGAAGTAGATGCACCCCTCCGCTCACAGCCCCAGTACCGCTTTCGCCATGATGTTGCGCTGGATTTCGTTGGAGCCGGCGTAGATCGAGGCTTTGCGCAGGTTGAAGTAATACGGCGCAATCGGCGCGGCGAAATCTGGGCCGGGGCGCGGCACGTTCGTTTTCGCCCAGGTGTCGCGGATGAAGGGCATCGCGTAGTAGCCGGCGGCTTCCAGCGAGAGTTCGCTGATCGACTGCTGCAGATCGGTGCCGTTGCACTTCAGCATGGACGATTCCGCACCGGGACGCTGGCCCGCGCTCATAGCGCTGAACATGCGCAGCTCGAAGAATTCAAGCGCCGAGACCTGAATCTCCAGATCGTCCAGCCGCGAGCGGAACGAAGAATCTTCGATCAGCTTGCCGCCGTTCACATCGGTCTCGCCCGCGATCTTGCGCACCTTCTTGATCGCGCGCTTCAGGCCGGGGCCATACGCGTTGCCGCGCTCGAAGGAGAGCAAATACTTCGCGTAATCACAACCCTTGTTCACTTCGCCGATGAGATTTTCCTTCGGCACCTTCACGTCGGTGTAGAAGACCTGATTGATCTCCTGCTGCCCCGGCATCGGCACATCCAGCGTCACCAGCGGCTCGACCTTGATGCCCGGCGTTTTCATATCGACGAGAATGAAGCTGATGCCTTGCTGCGCTTTGGCCTTGGGATCGGTGCGCACGAGATTGAACATCCAGTCCGCCCATTGCGCGTGCGTGGTCCAGATCTTCGAGCCGTTGAGCAGATAGTGATCGCCCTTGTCCTCGCACTTCATCTGCAAGGACGCGAGGTCCGAGCCTGAGCCCGGCTCGCTATAGCCCTGGCACCACCAAATCTCCGATGCGAGGATCGGCGGCAAGTGTTGCTTCTTTTGCGCATCGGTGCCGAACGCCATGATGACGGGCCCGACCATCTTCAGACCCATCGGCGACATCACCGGCGTGCCCGCCGCGCTCATCTCAAGCTCGAAGATGTACTTCTGCGTCGGCGTCCAGCCCGGACCGCCATAGTCCTTCGGCCAGTTCGGCGCGGCCCAGCCTTTGCGATAAAGCGCGCGCTGCCATTTCAGCATGCCGTCCTTGTCGAGATAATTGTTCTTCGCCTGCGCGTTCTTGGCGCGCAATTCGTCGTCATACGCTTCGGCGATGAACGCACGCACCTCGTCGCGGAACGCGAGGTCTTCTTTCGAGAATGACAGGTCCATCGTTCAGATCGCGTCGAAATAAGCGATGTCGGGCTTGCCGCCCAGCGCCGGTCCGATCTTCGGTCCTGCGGCCTTGAAGTGATCGGACTTGCCGTGCGCTTCCAGCGCCGCCTGATCGGCATAGACTTCCATCACGATATAGGTGTCCGCGTCCTTGCGCGACTTGAACACGCGATACATCTGATTGCCCGGCTCGTTCGCCTTCACCTGCGCCGCCAGATCGCGGAACGCATTTTCGAGCTCCCCGCCCTTGCCTTCCGCCGCCTTGAGCGTCGCGATCACACCGATAGCCATGAAACCTCTCCCTGATAGCTGTGCGCCAGAGGCTAAACGCCCCTCACCATGGGCGCAACGCGAACATTGAGCTCGCGATCGTGATATTCATCGGAAAATTTGCTCTATTCCCCCTTGAACTCACCGGCGCGCTTGTCGAAGAACGCGGCCACCGCTTCGTGGTGATCGGCGGTGAGATGCACCAGCGACTGCATCGCCGCGCTCATCTCCATGATGGTATCGAAGCTCACGCCCTGCCCTTCGCGCATAAGCTTCTTGGTCATGCGCAGCGCATCTGGCGGCTGGCGGCAAATGCGCGCGGCCATCGCCTTGGCCTCGCCCATCAACCAGTCGCCCGGCATCACCTTGGACACGAGGCCCCAGGCCAGCGCGACATCGGCGCCGATCGTGTCGGCGGTGAAGAACAATTCCGCCGCGCGCGACATGCCGATGGTGCGCGGCAGGATCCACGCGCCGCCATCGCCGGGAATGAGCCCGATCTTGAGGAACGTGGCGCCGAACACCGCTGTCTCCGCGGCAATGCGGATGTCGGCCAGACAGGCGATGTCGTTGCCGAGCCCGATGGCCGCGCCGTTCACGGCCGCGATCAGCGGCACCTCCAAATTCCACAGCGACTTGACGATGCGATGGATGCCGTTGCGGTAGCGCTCGCGGATATGCACGCCCACGCCCGCGAAGGTGCCGGAGCGCTCCTTCATCGATTTGAGATTGCCGCCGGCGGAGAACGCCTTGCCCGCGCCGGTCAAAATGGCACAGCGCACGTCGCGATCCGCATTGATGCGCGCACAGGCGTCCGCAAACAGATCGCCGTCGCCGTCCTCGCCCAGCGGATTGCGCGTATCCGGGCGATTGATCGTCAGTGTGACGACATGGCCTTCCTTCTCGAACAGCAAAGCGGACATGGGCAAACTCCAATTCGCATCAATTGATAGCAATGCAACGGGCTTTGGCTAAATCAAGCCTTAACTCGAACTTGCCCATACTGAAGCAGTCGGGAGGGCCGTAAAAGGCGAAATCATGTGAGCATGACAGGGCCCCCGAATGAAAAAATCGCCGCAGCTTGGGCGACGGCATTCGCCGGCGCCCCGCGCGCCCTCTGGCAAGCTATAAGCTGTTCGCTGGCGCCGGCGCAAAGCGGCATCTGGCTGCTCGAAGCCCAACTGCGCCTCTATCGC
Source organism: Rhizomicrobium sp. (assembly GCA_036489635.1). GTDB lineage: Bacteria > Pseudomonadota > Alphaproteobacteria > Micropepsales > Micropepsaceae > Rhizomicrobium. Next base: position 3,129 of record DASXFK010000090.1, read on the forward strand.
AAAAGCACGCGCAACGACACGCTTCTGATCGTCGCCGCCGGATTTCTCGTGGCGCTCGCGTTCGCGCCCTGGGTTCCCGCCGACCGCCGCTTCGCATGGTGGGGCGTGCTGGCGCTTGTGGCCGGTGCGCTGGAGATCATGGCGCGCCGGCTCGATCACACCGGATTGCGGACGATCGGGCACATCAAGCGCCGCGCCTGGCTGCACCTGTTGGACTCTTCGCTGCTGATGTTGTGCTGGTGCGCGATGTCGGTGGCGCTGTGGATGTCGGGCCAGACGGTCGACCACACTTTGATCATCGCGATTCTCGCCTGTTCGCTGGCGGCCTCGGTTTCGAGCACGCCGATCCATCCGGCCACGGCGGCGAGCGTGTTCGTGGTGCATGCGATCTTCATGATCCTGCCGCCGCTGCTGGCGCCGGATCGGATCGATCACATCCTCGCGGCGCTTTCGACGCTGTTCATTTGTACGATGGCGTTTCAGGCGCACGCGACTTACGCGCACATGACCAAGCTGCTGCGGCTTGAGCACGAGCGCGCCAGCATCGTCGCCGATTTGCAGCGCGCCAAACAGCAATCCGATCGCGAGAGCCTGCGCGCGGCGACGGCCGGCCGTGCCAAGTCGCAATTCCTCTCCCACATGAATCACGAATTGCGCACGCCGATGAACGCCATCCTGGGATTTTCGGAATTGATCCGGAGCAAAGCCTTCGACGGCGACCTCGACAAATACACCGAATATGCCGGCATCATCCACGATTCAGGGCAACAGCTTCTGGGCTTGATCGACGCCATGCTCGATCTGGCCAAGATCGAAGGCGGCAAGCTCTATCTGCGCGAAAGCGAATTTTATCTCGCCCATCTGATCGAAGAGGAATACGAGGCCAATGCGCCGCTGGCCGAGGCGCGACAGCTTTCCTTCGTCAAGTCGCTGGGGCGCGGCCTGCCGCGTGTGCGCGCCGACGAGCGCGGCGTGCGCCAGATCGTCGCCAATCTGCTGTCCAACGCGCTGAAATACACGCCCCCCGGCGGCTGCGTCACCGTGTTCGCGCGCACCGAACCGGACGGACGCGTTGCCTTCGGGGTGGAAGACACCGGCATCGGCATCGCGCCGGAAGATCAGGCGGAAGCCTTCGAACGCTTCGGAAAGGGGCGCCATGACGTGGCGGCGGAAGATCGCGGCGTCGGACTGGGGCTCGCGGTCGTCAAAGGCTTTGCGCACGCGCATGACGGCGACGTGAGGCTGGAGAGCAACCCCGGCCGCGGCACGCGCGTAACGATCCATCTGCCGCGCGAGCGCATCGTCGCAGCCCCGGCGCTGCGCGTCGCCGGTTAAAGCGCGATCCGGCGAAGTGAACACCGGTTCGGTTCGAGATCGCGCGACAATCGAGGAATCCGGAGCATGGTCCGCCGATTCAATCGAATCGGATCGTGCTCTAGCCCAGCGAAGCGTAACGCTTCAAGTGATGATCGACGTTGCCGTAGAGCGTGTCGAGCATGGTAAGGCGCTTGAAATAATGGCCGACGTTGAGTTCGTCGGTCATGCCCATGCCGCCGTGAAGCTGCACCGCCTGCTGGCCGATGAAGCGCCCCGCCTTGCCGATCTGCACCTTCGCCGCCGACGCCGCCTTCTTGCGCTCGGCATCGCTCTCACCGAGCTTCAGCGTCACCATGTAAGTGATCGACGCGGATTGCTCGTAATTGATGAACATGTCCACCATGCGGTGCTGCAGCACCTGGAACTTGCCGATAGGCACGCCGAACTGCTTGCGCGTCTTGCTGTATTCCACCGTGGCGTCGAGCAGCACCTTCATGCAGCCAACGGCTTCGGAGGCATGCGCGGCGATCGCCTCGTCCGTCACGCGCTCGATGAGCAAAAGGCCGTTGTCGGCCTGACCGATGAGATTTGACGCGGGCACTTCCACGTTCTCGAAGGTGATTTCCGAGGCCTGCAAACCGTCAACAGTCGGATAGTCGCGGGTGGCGACCCCTTTGGACTTCTTGTCGACAAGGAAAACGCTGACGCCGTTTTGATCGCGCTGGCCGCCGGCCGTGCGCGCGGTGACGATGAGCGTATCGGCCCAGGGGCCGCCCAGCACCACGGCTTTCTGGCCGTTCAGCACATAATTCATGCCGTTCTTTTTCGCGCTGGTCTTCAGGTCCGCCAGATTGTAGCGGCCTTGCGGTTCGGCGAAGGCGAGCGCCATCACGGTTTCGCCGCCGGCGATCTTTCCCAGCCATTCGGATTTTTGCGCGTCGCTGCCGCCATGCATCAAAAATCCGCCGCCGACCACCACCGTCTGCACAAACGGCTCGACCACCAGCGCTTTGCCGAATTCCTCCATGATGACCATGGTATCGACGGGACCGCCGCCGAGGCCGCCATGCTCCTCCGGCAACGGCGCCGCCAGCAGGCCAAGCTCCGCGAACGTCTTCCAGTTCTGCGGCTTCCAGCCCTTCTCGCTGCGCGAGATCTTTTTGAAGTCCTCGAACTTGTAATTGTCCGCGAGAAACTTCGAGACCGAGTTGCGCAGCAGCGTTTGTTCTTCGGTGAAAGCGAAATCCATAAGCGTCTTTCCTGTTTACCTCCCCGTGTGGGGAGGTCGATTTGTCGAGCGGAGCGAGGCAAATCGGGCGGGGAAAATCCCCGCACACCCCCGCTCGGCTCGGCTTTGCCTCGCCGACCTCTCCACAAGGGCGACGTGATTTACAGCCCCAGCACCGCCTTGGCGATGATGTTGCGCTGGATCTCGTTCGAGCCGCCGAAGATCGAGACCTTGCGCATGTTGAAATAGTGCCCGGCGATGCCCGATGCGTAATCCGGCCCCGGCAGGAATTCGTTGTCGCCGAACGCGCGGTCGTTGGGATAGCCGTAATAGCCGACCGCTTCGAGCGTGAGTTCGGTGAGGCGCTGCTGGATCTCCGTTCCCTTGATCTTGAGGATGGAGCTTTCGGGGCCCGCGTTGTGGCCCTTGCTCTCCTGCGCCAAGGTGCGCAGCTCGGTGTATTCCAGCGCCGCCAGATCGATTTCCGTTTCCGCTATCTTGCGCGTGAACTCTTCGGTCTCGATCAGCGGCTTGCCGTCGATCAGCTCCGCGCGGCCGATTTCCTTCAGCCGCTCGATGGCTTTCTTGGAGCGCGCCACGCCCGCGATGCCGGAGCGTTCGTTGACCAGCAGGAACTTGGCGTAAGTCCAGCCCTTGTTCTCTTCGCCGACGCGGTTCTCGACCGGCACTTTCACATTGTCGAAGAACACCTCGTTCACCTCATGCGCGCCATCGAGTACGATGATCGGCTTCACGGTGATGCCGGGCGTCTTCATGTCGATGAGCAGGAAGGTGATGCCCTCCTGCTGCTTGGCGTTCGCATCGGTGCGCACGAGGCAGAAAATCCAGTCCGCGAATTGCGCCAGCGTGGTCCATGTCTTTTGACCGTTGACGATGTAATGATCGCCCTCACGAATGGCTTTGGTTTTCAGACTGGCCAGATCGCTGCCGGCGCCGGGCTCGGAATAGCCCTGACACCACCAATCGTCGCCAGACAGGATGCCCGGCAGGAATTTATTTTTCTGCGCCTCGTCGCCGAAGGTGTAGATGACGGGCGCCACCATGGTGAGCCCGAACGGCAACAGCACCGGCGCCTCGGCGCGCGCGGATTCCTCGTTGTAGATAAAACGCTGCGTCGTATTCCAGCCTGTGCCGCCATACTCGACCGGCCAATGCGGCGCGGCCCAGCCCTTCCTGGCGAGGATGCGATGCCAGCCGAGGAAGTCCTCGCGCGTCTCGAATTCCCGGCGCGAGGTTTTGCCCAGCTTGGGCAGATTCTCGGCAATGAACGCGCGAACTTCCTTGCGGAATTTCTCTTCTTCTGGCGTGAAAGTGACGTCCATCACCGGCCCCGACAATTTGTCATTCCCAGGGGCATGATAACCAGCGGGACCGAGCCTTCAAGACCACAGATGACACCCAGCGTGTGGCGGTGGCCGCGGGTGAGGCGGCTCACGCCGTGGCGCATTTTGACGCGGCCTTTGCTGCCATGAAGCGGACGCGCATTCACGGCGAAGATCACGCCATCGCCTTGACGCAGCGGCACCACTTCGGCGCGGCTTTGCACCCCGGCCGCGACAGCAGGACTGCGGCTTGCAGCGAGCGCACGATAGAGCGCGGTGCGCAACTTCGCGATGCGTGGAGGCAGCGGACAGGAAAGCGCGGGAGGCCGCGACCGCATTGCACTTCTTGCGCAAAGTAAAAGCGCGGAGCGAGATTATCGCTCCGCGCCGCCTCACAAATCATTCGCGAGGCAAACTGTTATGACTTGTCCAGCGCGTCCCGCACGGCGTCTTTGGCGCCGCCAACTGTGTTCTGAACTTTCCCTTTGGCCTTGTCAGCAGCGCCTTCGGCCTGGAGCTTCGTGTCGCCCGTCACCTTGCCGGCGGCTTCCTTCACGGAGCCCTTGGCCTGATTGGCGGAACCTGCAATGCGATCCTTATCCATTTTCAAAATCCTCGTTTGGAATTGCGAGGATAAAACGAATGATGGCGCGCGCCAGTTCCGCTAAACATATGTTCAGCGCGGCTGCGGCACGATCCGGATATAGGGCTTGGGCTCCTTCCAGCCGCCGGGATAGATTTTCCTGGCGTCTTCATTCGAGACGGCGCCAGAGATGATGACATCCTCACCCGGCTTCCAGTTCACCGGCGTAGAGACCTTATGCTTGGCGCCGAGCTGCAAGGAATCCAGCACGCGCAGAACTTCGTCGAAGTTGCGGCCCACGCTCATCGGATAGACGAGGATCAATTTGATCTTCTTGTCCGGCCCGATGATGAAGACGTTGCGCACGGTTTGGTTGTCGTTGGCGGTGCGTTTGGAGACATCGCCGCCGGCTTCGGCGGGGAGCATGTTGTAGAGCTTGGAGACTTTATAATCGTCATCGCCGATCATCGGAAAATTGACGGCGGTGCCTTGCGTCTCTTCGATGTCCTTCGCCCAGCCGGAATGCTTGTCGATCGGATCGACCGATAGCCCGATGATCTTGGTATTGCGCTTGTCGAACTCCGGCTTGAGCTTGGCCATGTAGCCGAGTTCGGTGGTGCACACCGGTGTGAAATCCTTCGGATGCGAGAACAGCACCGCCCAGTGATCGCCAATCCAGTCGTGGAAGCGAATCTTGCCTTCGGTGGTGTTCGCCTCGAAATCCGGGGCGGTGTCGTTGATCCTGAGTGACATCACGATTCTCCGTTTCTGGGATGTGGTTTGCGCCTTGCGCGGCCTCACCCGTTATATGGGGATATGTTGCGGCGCTGCAAAGCCGATGCGCTTAGCCCTTTGCGCCGCGGATGGCTTCATGATGGCGGATCACTTCCGTCACGATGAAATTGAGGAATTTCTCCGCAAAATCGGGATCGAGCTTGGCATCGTGCGCCAAACTGCGCAGCCGGGCGATCTGCTGCGCCTCCCGCGCGGGATCGGCCGGCGGCAAGCCGTGCGTCGCCTTATATTCACCAACGGTCTTTGTACATTTGAAGCGCTCGGCCAGCAGATGCACCAGCGCGGCGTCGATATTGTCGATGCTGTCGCGCAATCTCGCGAGTTCGAGCCGCGTCAGGTCCGGGTCGGCCATTTCACCTCTCCATTGCAAATGACACGAAAGCCCGCCTTGCGCGTTTTTGCAAATGTCATCCCGGTTGCCCACCTTGCCCCAACTCGATCCAAAAGCCCCCGATACGACCTCGGTCGAGGCAATGCAGAAGCGGACGCTGCGCGTGCTGGCCGCACGGAATGGTTCGCGGACGAAAGACGCCGAAGAAAGCGCGCGGACCGCGACCAATACGGACAAGTGGCCAGCGCCCACAGGATCGGCTTAAGTTGCGCGCGTGGAGGGGGCAATGGATCGCACGGACGTTTTCAAGGACTACACGTCGTTCGATTTCAACGACGGACGCTGGACCCGGACCGTGTTCCGGCGCGGCAGCGGGCCGGGCGTCATCGTCATCCACGAGATACCCGGGCTGCATCCGCAAGTCGTGCGCTTCGCCGATCGTGTCGCCGCGGCCGGCATGACGGTCTATTTGCCCAGCCTGTTCGGCACGCCGGGAAAACCCGTGAGCATTCCTTATGCGCTGGGGCAGATGGTTAAGAACATCTGCATCGCGCGCGAATTCAATGTCTGGGCGAACGACAAATCCAGCCCCATCGTCGATTGGCTGCGCGTGCTGGCGCGAAAAGTTCACGCCGATTGCGGCGGCAAGGGCGTCGGCGCGGTGGGCATGTGCTTCACCGGCGGTTATGCGCTCGCCATGATGACCGAGCCGGCGATGGTGGCGCCCGTGCTGTCGCAACCCTCCAATCCCATTCTGGGCAAGGCAAAAGCCGGCAAGATCGATTGTTCGCCGGAAGAAATCCGCTGCGCAAAGGATCGCTTCGAGAAGGAAGACCTCTCGATGATCGGCCTGCGCTTCTTCGGCGACAGCTTTGTGCCCGATGGACGCTTCGAGATGTTGAAGCGGGAGTTCGGCCCGCGCTTCGAAGCCATCGAACTCGCCGCCAAGGACGCTAAGCCCGGCCCCGGACAGGCGCATTCGGTTTTGACGCTCAATCTGAAAGACACGCCGGGCGAGCCGACCAAGCGCGCGGAAGAACGCGTGATCGCCTTTTTCCAGCAGCGTACCGGCGCGTAAATAAAGGAACTCATGATGCGAATTTCGTCTCCGCTTGTCGTCGTCGCGGCGCTTTTTCTCGCGTCCTGCGGTGCCGGCCATCCGCTGCCCAAATCGAATATGGGCGCGCATCCGGTTTTGCCGGCGCCCGTGCCGCAGACCTTTCCGACCTTGAGCGTGAACACCACCCGGCTGTGGCCGGACAACGGCGCGCCCAAGGCGGCCGCCGGATTCACCGTGACGCGCTTTGCCGCGAACCTGAAACATCCGCGCTGGCTTTATGTGTTGCCCAATGGCGACGTGCTGGTGGCGGAAGCGGCGCCGCCGCCGACACCGATCCGCTCCATATCCGGCGCCGTCGAGCACTGGCTCGACATCCGCAACGGCTCCACGCCGCCCAGCGCCAGCCAGATCACCCTGCTGCGCGATACCGATGGCGACGGCAAGCCGGATTTGCGCCGCGTCTTCCTCAAGCACCTGAACCAGAATTTCGGCATGCTGCTGCTGCACGGCTGGTTCTATGTGGCGAATACCAACGGGGTGTGGCGCTATCCTTATAAAGACGGCGAGACGCGGATCACCGCGAAGGGCCAAAAAATTCTCAATCTGCCCGTCGGCCATCACTGGACACGCAACCTGATCGCCAGCGAGGACGGCAAGAAGATCTATGTCACCGTCGGCTCGGGCAGCAATATCGGCGAAGACGGCATGGCAAACGAGAAACGCCGCGCCGATATCCTGCAGATCAATCCGGACGGCTCGGGCGAGCGCATCTATGCCAGCGGCCTGCGCAACCCGAACGGCGCAGGTTGGGAGCCGACCACGCATGTGCTGTGGGTTGCGGTGAACGGGCGCGACATGCTGGGCGACGATCTCGTTCCCGACTACATCACCGGCGTGAAAGCAGGCGCGTTTTATGGCTGGCCGTGGTCTTATTGGGGCGGACATGTGGATCCGCGCGTGCAGCCGCAGAACCCGGCCATGGTGGCGAAGGCCATTGCGCCCGATTATGCGCTGGGCTCGCACGTGGCGGCGCTGGGTTTCACATTCTATGAGGGCCGCGCCTTCCCGGCGCATTACCGGGGTGGCGCGTTCGTCGGCGAGCATGGCTCGTGGAACCGCGCGCAGATGACCGGTTACAAAGTCGTCTATGTGCCGTTCAAGGACGGAAAGCCCAGCGGATTGCCCGAAGATTTTCTCACCGGCTTTCTGCCCGACATCAAGGCTGGCGTCGCGTATGGACGGCCAGTAGGCGTGGCGGTCGCAAAAGACGGCGCGCTGCTGGTGGCGGACGACGTCGGCAACATCGTCTGGCGCGTGGCGCGGGCGAAGTAATCATTTCGCGCGGGCGTAAGCGGCGAGAAAGACGCGAACCGCCTCGGCCACATTGGCGCGGATTTCCGCCTCGCTCGGCTCCGGCGCCGCGTTCCACAGCTTGCGCTGATGAAGCTCGCCTTTGCACAGCTCGAAGAAACGCGCCGCCATTGTTTTGGGATCGTGCGCGTCCAGGTGGCCGTCGGCGATGGCGCGCTGGAAAAAGTCGGACAGCACTTCCTTGCTGCGGCGCGGACCGGAAGAATAGAACGCGCGTCCAAGTTCGGGAAAGCGCGCGGCTTCGGCGGTGATCAGCCGGAACGTGGCGATGCTGTCTTCGCGCAGCACCACATGCAGGAACCTGTCGCCGAGTTGTATCAGCGCCTTGGGTAGATCGTCCGCGGCGAGCGCGGCATCGAACACCATGTCCTGGATGTCCTGGCATTTCTCGTCCACCACCGCCGTGAACAACTCTTCCTTCGACTTGAAGTAGTTGTAGAGGGTGGCCTTCGAGCCCCCGACCTGGCGAGCGATCTCCGACATGGAGGTCGCGGCATAGCCGTCCGTGAGGAACGCCTGATAGGCGATCCGCAAGATGGCTTCGCGCTTTTTATCGCGCGGGGGGCGGGAGATCTGCATCGCCGGCATAGGTACCGTACGGTTCGGTCATATTGACTTGCAGAACCCTAATTCCTATCTGGGGTTAAGTAAAGTGACCGTACCGTTCAGTACAGGCAGCTCCCCCCCAGCCTCGACCTGTTCTTCGGCGGTCGCTGGCACAGGCGGCGGCAGCATTGCCCCCTCCCGGCTCACCGCCGCCTGTGCCGCTCAACATGGGTAGAGGTCGAAGATGTTGCATTCCGAAGTACCGGCGCTGATCGCAGAACTGCTGGCAGGGTTCTTTGCCGCCGCAGCCGTGCTGAATTTCGTCGATCCGGCGTTCCTCAAGCGCGCTTATGCCCAATGGGGCCTGCGTCCGAATATCAACCTGCTGGCGGCCGTCTTCAATTTGGTGGCCGCAGTGTTCCTTGCCATGCCGATCACGCGGCTGTGGGGCGTCACCGTCGCGGCGCTGGTGATGTTCTTTGCCGAAGTGCTGCTCCTCAGCCGCAAGCAATATGCCTATGCGCTGCCCGGGCTGATCATCATGGCCGCGCTGGTGCCGGCGGCGCTGGCCGGGCCGCTATAGCGGCAAGCGCCTCGCCCAGCGCGCCGTCGCGTCCTTCCAGGAACACTTGGTCGCCGCCGCGCGCGATCATACCGCGCCTGAGCTCCAAACGCTCTGCGGGATTGTCGATCAGGCGCACGGCAGCGGCGACATATTCGTCGTCGCTCTTCGCTATCAGCCAGTCCGGCAGATCCAATCGCCGGAACATGGCCCCGTCGATGCGCTCGTGAATCTGCGGACCCGTTCGGCACACGCCCACCAGCCCCGCCATCGCCATGTCCGCGATACCGTTCATGTTGCCATAGGGGAACGGGTTGAGGAAAAGGTCGCAGGCGACGATGCAATCCATATAGGCGCGGTAGGCCTGATGCGGATAGACGCGCGCCTCGGGCAAATAGCGATGCACGAAGCTGCGCACCTGCTCGCGCACCAGCCCATTGGCAAAGCCGATGAGAAACTCGAACTGAACCGGCGTCCGCGCGGTCTGCCCGATCCTGCGCAAGGCCTCCATGAAACGCGGGTTAAGCTTCATGGTGGTCGAGGCCACCGCGATGCGCACCGTAGGCGGCGCCTCGCGCGGTTGTGGCGTCATCGCCGTAGCGGCGCCGGAGCGCACATGCGGCATGCCGTCCTTGGGCAGCAGGATCAGCTTCTCGCTGAACGTATCCGGATCGCCGGCGAAGTCCTCGTCCACCGCGTAATAGTCGATGAAGGGCGACATGCTGCTGGCGCCATGCCCAAGCGCCGTCACCTGGATGGGCGCAAGGCGCATGTTGGCCAGATAGATCGTGGACGGAAACATCCCGATCGAAGGATAGAAGACGATAATGGGCTGGCGCCGCGCCGCTTGTGCGCGCACCGCCTTGAGCGTGGCGGCCAATCCGCCTGCGAGCGGCAGAAATTCGTCGAACACCGCGCGCCCCGCCGCGTCCACTTGCGCATCGGCGCCCATTCCCACGACGTGAAAGCGCTCGCGCAGTCCGGCAACGGCGCGCGAATGGGTGCGATAGATCGAATGCGTCTGCGAAAACCATTCGAGCACGACCATCATCACGGGCTTGCCGTTCTTGACGCCGCGCGGCGCCGCGACATCCAGATCGTGCAGGCCTTGCTCGACGACTTTCCGGCGCACCATGCGGTGAATGGCGCGCTTGATCTCGTGCTTGTCGGGACGGTCGGCGTAGCTGCAGTTCATGAACACATCGTGCAGCACGCCGAGCGGCAAGCGCTCGATGTCGTCCACTTCGTCCAGCCGCTGCGGCAGCCAGCCGAGCAGTGCCTCGCGCTTGCTGTGCGCATCGGGGGTTCCCAGAAAGCGCGGCGACATCAGCGCGAAGAACAAGGCGGCGGCGAGATTGCGGTTGAAGCGCCACAGCACCTCGACATCGGCGGCGATCTCGGATTCCGGCGAATAGAGCAGGCAGAATTTCACGAAGCTCGCATCGTTGAGCTCCAGCTCGGCGCTGCTGCCGCGGATATTCATCGCGCGCAGGATATGATCGGCATTGCCGAACGGGCTCGCCGCGAACAGCGCCGCCAGCCAGCGATGCCACAAGATGAGCTGGTCGAAACCCGACGGCGACAGGTGGAATTGCGGATCGGAGAACAGCGACGACAGTGCGGAGGTGATGCGGGTCAGCAGATGCGTATTCGCCGACGTCGCGCTGGTACCCGAAAGCCGCGCAGTGATGGTATCCAGCGCCCCATAGCGTGCATCCAGATTCGTCAGCAGCTTGCGCATCTCGCGCGCCGCAAGCTCGCGGTCGCGCGCATAGCAAAGATATTCGAAACGCTCGAGCGAGAAGGTGGTATCGCCTTTGGCCATCTGTCCGCTAGACGCGCTCCAGGATCGCCACGGTGCCCTGCCCGCCGTCGGCGCAGATCGAGACCACCGCGCGCGAACCGGAGGCCATCGCGCTCAATTCCTTCGTTGCCTGACTGAGAATGCGCGCACCCGTCGCCGCGAAGGGATGACCGAGCGCCACCGATCCACCATGAGGATTGACGCGCTCGCGCGGGAACGGACCGAAATCGAAATCCACCTTGGCTTTGTCGCGCACATAGACCGGATCGGTGATCGCCTTGATATGCGCTTCCACTTGCGCCGCGAACGCTTCGTGGATTTCCCACAGCGCGATGTCCATGAATTTGAGCGTGTTGCGCGCCAGCAGGCGCGGGATGGCGCGGCCCGGCGCCATCAGGATGCCTTCTTCGCTGTTGCGGAAATCCATCGCCGCGATTTCCCAGTCGACCAGCCGCACCGTCGGCGCGATGCCAAGCTTCTTCATGCCTTGCGCATCGCCGACCCAGATGGACGACGCCCCGTCCGTGTTCGGCGAGGAATTTCCGGCCGTGAGCGTGCCGAAGCCCGAATGATCGAAGGCGGGTTTCAGCGCCGCGAGCTTCTCCAGCGAGGTGTCGCGCCGTGGAATCGTGTCGCGATCGACGCCGGCGAACGGAATCACGAGATCCTTGAAGAAGCCGCTGTCCTGGCCTGCGATGGCGCGCTGATGGCTGAACAGGGCGCGGGCATCCTGCGCCTCGCGCGAAATGTGGAAATACTTCGCGGTATCCTCGGTGTGGTCGCCCATCGACTTGCCGCTTTGCCGGTTCGCCCAGCCATGCGTGGGCAGCGCGAAATCCTGCGGCGTTACATGCGACAGGATGTTCAGCGCCTCGGGAATATTCTTCGGGAAATTCGCGAAAATCTTGTCCGCCACCTCGCCCTTCAGTGCGATGGGGATGTGGCTCATGGTTTCCGCGCCGCCCACCAGCGCCAGATGCATGTCGCTTTTGCCGACCATGCCCGCCGCCTCGATGGTGCCGACGAAACTGGTGGAGCACGCCATGACCGTGGTGAAGGCGGGCGTCTGAGGATCGAGGCCGCCTTCGAACACAAGCTCGCGCGCGATGTTCGACACGCCGGCATCCGGAATGACCTGCCCCCAAATGAGGAAATCGGGCGCGGCCCTGGCCTTCATCGCCTGTACGACGGGAACCGACAATTCGAGCGCGGTGTTGCGCGCGAAGAACGTGCCCGCCTTCGTAAAGGGTGTGCGAACGCCGGGCGAAAGAAAAATGTCGGTCATGCAGCCTCCAACGCTGAAGCCGGACACTATACCGCCGCCGGGGCGACTTCCAACGCAGCGGCTGTCCCAAGCCGGCCGCGCTTCCCTTCCGATATGAACGACGTATATATTCGCGCGGGATGCGCAGCGGAGCCGCCATGAGCCTTGAGATGATGTTCGCCTATCAGGAGTGGCCCTATCGCCAGACCTTCAAATTCGCGCGCGAGACGCGCGAGGCGGCGCCGCTGTTCGTGGTGCATGTCAGCGACGGCACCCATATCGGGCGCGGCGAATGCGGCCTCCAGTCGTTGAAGCACGAGACGCCGCAAAGCGTGGCCGAGCAATTGCGCGCCATGCAGAATGGTTTCGCGGGGCTTTCCTCGCGCGAGGCGCTGAACCGCACGATCCCGGCGCAATCCGCGCGCAATGCGGTGGATTGCGCTTTGTGGGATCTCGAATGCAAGCGCGCGGGCAAATCCATCTGGGAGATCGCGGGCGTTGCGCGCGTGGCGCAGATCGAGGTGGATATCACTATCGGCATCAACAGCCCCGACAAGATGCGCGCCGACGCCAAGGCCGCGGTGGCGCGCGGCTATCGGCTGCTGAAGCTCAAGGCACACGCGCAGGATGCGCTCGAAACCGTGTCGACCATCGCCGCTGCCCTGCCCGGCGTGCGCTTCATCGTGGACGCGAACGAAGCCTGGTCGCTGGAGCAGTTGAAAGAGTTGGCGCCGCGCCTGAAAGCGTTGAATGTCGTTCTGATCGAACAGCCGCTGCATCACGATAACGATGCGCCGCTGGCCGACTACGACAGCCCCATCCCGCTCTGCGCCGACGAGAGCTGCGCCACCGCTTCGCAGATTCCCCTGCTCGCACAGCGCTACGACGCCGTGAACATCAAGCTCGACAAGACCGGCGGATTGACCGAGGCGCTGGCGCTGGCGCGCGCGGCGCGCGAGCACGGGCTGGGCTTGATGATGGGATGCAACGGCGCCACCTCGCTCGGCAACGCGCCGGCTTATGTCGTCGGCAGCTTGTGCGATTATCGCGACATCGACAGCCAGGAACTGCTGTTCGAGGACCGTGCCGGCGGCATGGCCACGCGCGGCGGTCAGCTCTACGCTTTCGACTCCGCCTTCTGGGGCTGATTGCGCGCGCATCGCACCGTCTCCGCGACCAGCGCATCCAGGGCATCGACGGCGGGACGCGAAATGTCCGCCGGCGGCCCCAGAACCGAAAGCTCCGTGCAGGCAATGAGGAACGCATCCGCGCCCGTGAGGGATTTGGCGACGGCCGCATAATCCGCGCGATGCCGATCTGTGACGGCATTCGCCTTTACTGCACGAATAACGCCCAGCATCTTCTCTTCGCCCGCCGCGTCGGGAAACACCGCGATGAATCCTGCGTCCTTCAGGCGCGACGCATACAGCCCGACTTTCTGCACGGCGGGCGATGCAAGCATCCCGATCGCGCGCGGCTTGGGTGCGAGCGCGCGGAGCCACGCGATGGCGAGGTCCACCATGTCGAGCACCGGAATCGAAACGGCGCGCGCGATGGCGGGCAGATAATAATGCGCCGTGTTGCAGGGGATGACGAGAAAATCCGCCCCCTGCGTCTGCAGCCCGCGCGCCATGCCGATGAGCGTCGGCAACGGGTCTTCGCCGTCGCCTTCGATCAGCGCCGCAATCCGCGACGGGATCTTCGGGTTGTTGTCCACCAGCACGCGGATATGATCGGCATCGTCATGCGCCGGCGTAGCGCGAAGAACGCGCGCCAGGAAATCCACCGTCGCGTCGGGGCCCATACCGCCGATAATGCCGACGACCTTCTCAACCATAGCCGGGCAAATCGAGCGCGTCGGCATAGCCGAACAATCCCGCCGAGCCGCCGGTGTGCAGGAAGACGACATCGCTGTCCTTTGGGAAGACGCCGCGGCGCACATGATCGAGCAGCCCGTCGAAGCCTTTGCCGGTATAGACCGGATCGAGCAGGATGCCTTCGAAGCGCGCCGCCAGCTTGACCGCTTCGCGCATGCCGTCCGTGGGGATGCCGTAGCCCGGGCCGACATAATCGCTGTTCGCCACGATGTGTTCGCGCTTCACCACGCCGGGCGCGCCGAAATACTCCGCCGTGCGCTGCGCGAGATCGAATACACTGGCTTCCTGTTTCTCTTTCGGCGCGCGCACGGAAATTCCCAGAACCGGAATGTTCGCGTTGAGCGCTACCAGCCCCGCGACAAATCCCGCCTGCGTGCCAGCACTTCCTGTGGCCTGCACGATGTGGCCGATC
>DASXFK010000135.1:0-7041 GCA_036489635.1 Rhizomicrobium sp.
TCATGGCGCTCGGCTTCACCGATGACCGTTTCGCCACGGACGTGCATTATCTCGGTGGCTTGATGCTGGCGGAAAATCCGTTCTGGGCGGCTGCCATGCTGTCCACAATGTCGCTGCCGCCCGATCCCGTGCTGTATGGAGACGGTTGGCGCGATGCCTGGGCGAAGCGGCTGGACGCATCGCCGCCGTGGATGGAGCCTTGGGCCTCGCATCAGCGCCGCGACGCCTATTGGAAGCACGGTTCGGTGTGCGAAGACTATTCGGCGATCGCCTGTCCGGTGTTCGCCGTCACCGGTTGGGAAGACGGTTATGTCGAACCGGTATTCCGCCTGATGGAAAATCTCACCGTGCCGCGCAAGGCGCTCATCGGTCCGTGGGCACATACTTTCCCGCAAAGCGGACAACCGCTGCCCGCAATCGGCTTTCTGCAGGAGTGCGTGCGCTGGTGGGATCAGTGGCTGAAAGGCCGCGACACCGGAATCATGGACGAGCCGCGCATGCGTCTGTGGATGCAGGACTCAGTTCGCCCGCAACGCACGTATGAAGAGCGCCCGGGCCGATGGGTCGCGGAAGACGCCTGGCCAGGTTCCAGCCAAGTCCGCACGTTATATTTGACGAGCACAGGTTTGCGCGACACCGCGGGCAGCGGCAGCGCGATCGTGCGTTCGCCACTCGCCACGGGCGAATGCGCAGGCCGTCTCGCCGGCTATGGCGGCGGTCCCGACATGCCGTCCGACCAGCGCGCCGATGACGGCCGCTCGCTGGTGTTCGAAAGCGCGCCTCTGGGCGAGGATTTAGAAATCCTCGGCGCTGCCGAGATCGCGCTCACCCTTACCTCCGACAAGCCGCAGGCGATGATCGCGGTGCGGCTAAACGAGGTGCGGCCCGACGGCACGGCCATGCGCGTCAGCTTCGGCGTGCGCAATCTCGCCCATCGCGACGGCTCCGAGGCGCCCAAGCCGCTCGAGCCCGGCAAGCCTTACCGCCTGCGCGTCGCGATGAAGCCAGTGGCGCACGGCTTCGCGCGCGGCAATCGGTTGAGAGTCGCCATCTCGACTTCCTATTGGCCGATCGTATGGCCGTCGCCGCAAACGCCGTCGCTCGCCCTCGATCTTTCGGATGCGAAACTCGCTCTGCCTGTGCGCGTGCCGCGCGATGCGGATGCAAAACTCCACGAATACGGCCCACCGGAAGCCGCGCGGCCGGAGGCGATCACGGTGCTCGCGCCGGACCTTACGACACGGACGTTGGAGATCGACGAGATGACTGAACATCGCAAGCTCACGATGGTCGGCGACTATGGTCTGCAACGCGTCGATTCCTACGATCTCACGGCCGGCCTCTACAGCAGCGAATCAACCGAAATCACCGGCGAGGACCCTGCCAGCGCGCGCACCACGGCGGAATGGACCGCTTCGCTCTCACGCGGCGACTGGCACATAGAGACCAAAGCGCGCCTTTCGCTCCGGTGCGACGCGGAAAACTTCCATTACGAAGCCTCGCTCGATGCTTTCGAGGGCGGCAAGCCGTTCCGACAACTCACATGGCGCAAGAGCTTCCCGCGCGACAACATGTGAGCGGGCGATGGCGGTCTATATCCTCAAGCGTCTGGGACTTGCCGCCATTATCCTCATCGTCGCCAGCATTATCCTCATCGCCATGTTGCACGTCATTCCGGGCGATCCGGTGTCGGCCGCGCTGGGCCCGCGCGCGACGGCGCAAATACGCGCCGAATTCGCGCATCGCATGGGGCTGGACCGCTCGTTCCCAGTGCAGGTGGGCAAATTTCTGTGGGGCGTGCTGCACGGCGATCTGGGTTACGACGTGTGGACGGGCCGCAGCGTCACCGCGCTGATCGGCGATGTGCTGCCCTACACGGCCGCGCTGGCAACAGCGGCATTGCTATGGGCGATCGGCATCGGCGTACCGTTGGGCTGCTGGACGGCGCTCAGGCCGGGAAGCACCGCCGACCGAATCCTGGGCGCGATTTCTGTCGCCTTCATCGCCATTCCCGCTTTCGTGGTCAGCGTCTATTCGCTGTTGATCTTCGCCGTGCAGCTGCACTGGTTTCCGGCGATGGGTGCGGGCGAGGGTTTTGGCGATGTACTGTGGCATCTGTTTCTGCCATCGCTGGCTGTGGGACTGGGGTGGATGGGCTATCTGGCGCGGCTGGTGCGCAGCGCGATGATGGAGGTGCTGCGCGAGGACCATATCCGGGCCGCGCGCGCTTACGGCGTGCCCGAGCGGGTGATCGTGTGGCGCTACGCGTTGCGCCTCGCCGTCATCCCCGCGGTGACTGTGCTCGGTTTGGCGCTGAGTTCGCTGATCGCAAGCTCGGTGTTCGCGGAGATCGTGTTCAACCGCCCGGGCCTTGGCCGGCTGGCGTACGATGCGGTTGAGACACGCAACTATCCCGTCATCATGGGCACGGTGTTCTTCACCTGCTTTCTTTATCTCGTCTGCACGCTGGCGGCGGATATTGCGGTGATGCTGCTCGATCCGCGCGCGAGGCGCTCGCTATGAGCGCCGCGATGCCAGCGCTTGCCGCGCCGCGCCGCTGGGTCGCGTGGTGCTTGTCGACACCGGCCGGGCGCTTCAGCGCCATCGTGCTCGTGATCTTCGCAGCCAGCGCGCTTCTGGCGCCGTGGCTCACGCCTTACGATCCAAATCACATCAGCGTCTACGAAAGGCTGGCCTCGCCATCTTGGCAGCATTGGCTTGGCACCGACCAGATCGGCCGCGATATGCTGACGCGCGTACTCTATGGCGCGCGGGTTGCGTTGGCGATCTCGGTGGGATGCACCAGTGTGTCGCTGATCCTCGGCGTCGCGTTCGGTGCGCTGGCCGGCGTCGGTCCGCGCGTTCTCGATGCGGCGCTGATGCTGCTTTTCGATACGATCAATTCGCTGCCGACCGTGCTGCTGGCGCTTGCCATCATGACCTTGATCGGCTCCAGCCTGCCAACGCTGATGGGGCTGATCGTTCTCTTTTATGTTCCGTATTTCGGACGTATCGCGCGCGGGCAAACGCGCGTGCTGGTCGAAGCGCCGTTCATCGAGGCCGAACGCATGCTGGGCGCCTCCACCTGGCGCATCCTGCGCGATCATCTGATGCCCAATCTGCTCGGTCCCATGGCGATCATCGCCAGCATGGAGATGCCCTCGGTCATCAGCCTGGAAGCGGGTTTGAGCTTTCTGGGACTGGGTGTGCGCGCCCCGACCGCGACTTGGGGCAATATCCTGCAGGATGGCTACATCTTCATTCGCGATACGCCGTGGATCGCCATCGCCGGGGGCGTGCCGCTCGTGCTCACCACGCTTGCCTTCACCTTTCTGGGCGAGATGCTGCGCGATAGGCTCGATCCGAAGCTGCGCAAAGAGGTGACATGAGCGCCGTGCTGAATGTCCAAGACCTTCGCGTCACCTATCCCGGCGCGCAGCCGGCGGTGCGCGGCGTGTCGTTCGCGATCGCGCGCGGCGAGGCGGTCGGCATCATCGGCGAAAGCGGCAGCGGCAAGTCCAGCGTTCTGCTGGCGTTGATGCGGCTTCTCGGCGATGCGGCGGTCGGGGGAAGCGCGCATTTCAACGGCGACGATCTGGTTGCCGCGTCCGAGGAATGCCTGCGCGCGTTGCGCGGCGACCGCCTGACGATGGTGTTCCAGGACCCGCAGACGAGTTTCAGTCCGGTGTTTCCGCTTTCGACGCAGTTTCTCGCGGCCCTGCATCGGCGCGCCGAAAGTCGCGACGCGAAACTGAGGCTTGCCGTCGAGGCGTTGCGCGGCGTTGGGATCGCCGAGCCGGAGCGTCGAATCCGCGATTATCCGCACGCCTTCAGCGGCGGCATGCTCCAGCGCGCGGCTATCGCGCTGGCGCTGATGTCATCGCCCGATCTGCTGATCGCCGATGAGCCCACCACGGCGCTCGACGCCACCACGGAGGCGCAAATCATCGCGCTGCTGCGCGATCTGAGGCAGCGCTATTCAGGCGCAGTGCTCATCGTTTCGCATCAGCCCAACCTCATCGCCGCGCTCTGCGATCGGGTAATGGTGATGTATGGCGGGGTGATCGTCGAAGAGGGGCCGACGGCGCAGGTGCTGAAGGATCCGCGCCATCCTTACACGCGGCGTCTGCTCGCCTGCGAACCGGCGCATATCGAAACCGTGACGCGGCATCTGCCGACGATTCCCGGACGCCCGCCCGATCTGTCGCTGCTGCAAGCCGGCTGCGCCTTCGCCGAACGCTGTCTTCAGAAAGTCGATGGCTGTACAATCGTCGAGCCTCAGCTTCTGCCCGTTGCCGAAGCGCGCCGCGCCCGCTGTTACGCGCTGCAGTCACTCGCATGAGCGCGGTGATCGAAGCGCGTGGTTTGTGCGTCGCCGTTCCGGGCAGCGGATTGTGGGACACCATGTGGCGCCGGCCACGCGCCAACATCCTCACCGATGTCGATCTGGCGGTGCAGAAGGGCACGACGGTGGCTGTGGTCGGTGAAAGCGGCGCCGGAAAATCCACGCTGGCGCGCACGCTGATGGGCTTGATGAAGCCCAGCGCGGGAAGCGTGCGCTTCCGCGGGCGCGAGCTCGCGCCGGGGCCGGTGCTGGAGAATCTGCGGCGCCATGTGCGTTTCCTGTTCCAGAATCCGCGCGGCTCGCTCAATCCGCGCATGCAGTTGGGTGAGCTTGTCGCCGAACCGATCCGCATCCACGAGCCGCATCGTCGCGATCCGCAAGGCGAGGTGGCGCGGCTCCTGGAGGCGGTGGGATTGCCGTCGCGCTTCGCCACGCGCTATCCACACGAGTTGAGCGGCGGCCAGGCGGGGCGCGTTTGCGTGGCGCGGGCGCTGGCGATGCGGCCGGAACTGATTGTCGCCGACGAGCCGACGGCCGGCTTCGACGTTTCGGTGCAGGCCGAAATCCTCAACCTGCTCGCCGATCTCCAGAAGGATTTTGGCCTCACCTATCTCATCATCACGCACGATCTGGGCATCGTGCGACATTTCAGCGACTCGCTCGCGGTGCTTTATCGCGGCCGCGTCGTGGAGACGGGTGCAACGCAAGCGGTGTTCTCGCAGCCGGCCCATGCTTATACCAAGACGCTGCTCGAAGCCTTCAAGGCGCATTGAGCGGCGGCAGCCGCGCTTCCAGCCACGACCACAGATAGTCCGCATCCGGATAATCGACGAAGAGGCGCACGTGGTCGCGCTTGAGGAAGAGCTGCGTCAGCCGCAAATCGGCGAAGCGTCCGACATTCGACGTGCCATTGCGCGGCGTACAGACGATTTGTACTGCTGCTCCTTCGAGATCGATCACCGTCATCG
The DNA here is from genome assembly GCA_036489635.1 of Rhizomicrobium sp. GTDB lineage: Bacteria > Pseudomonadota > Alphaproteobacteria > Micropepsales > Micropepsaceae > Rhizomicrobium. The sequence continues at coordinate 5,314 of DASXFK010000135.1, forward strand.
CGTGCGTGACGTCATCGAGAAGCGCAGCGGCGTTCGCGAGCTTTGCGCGCAAGGCTGCGATCTTCGGCGCCAGCGCATCGCGCGGTCCGGCGAGAAGGATGTCCGTGGGCGTTTGCCAGATCGCCACAACATCGCTGCCACCCGGCGCTCCCGGCGAGGGCAGGGCAAAGCCGAGCGCCGCTTCCAAATCGCGATGACGAACAAGATCGGCCGTGAGATGAAAAAGCGCCAAGCTTTCGACCTCGCGAATTGCCAGCGCCGGTGTGAGGACGCTCGCGGCATCGGGTCCGCTGCGCCGATGTGCCAGCGCGGATGTGGCCCGAAGCTCAGACATGCAACCGGTCCCCACGCGGATCGAAAAAGCGCGGCGAAGTCACCGTTGCTTTCCAGCTTCGCCCTTCGGACCACAACGTCACGATCTCGCCATGGCGCGATTGTCCTTCGTCGAGAAGACCCAGCGCCAACGCCGCGTTCAGCGTCGGACTGAAGCAGGAGCTGGTGACGAGGCCTTGGCTGGGATGCGGTTTGCCGCCGATGACGTGTGCGCCGACGGGTATCGCGGCCTTCGCATCGAGCGGCCTGAAGCCGACGACATGGTGGCGGCCGGGCGCGGTCGCGCTTTCATGCCGCAGCGACTGGCGGCCGAGGAAATCGTCGTCGCGCCGCGCCGGGCTTGTCCATCCGGCATCGGCGGGCAATGTCCGGCTGTCGGTGTCAGAGCCTGGATGAATGTAGCCTTTCTCGATGCGCAGAATTTCCAGCGCGTCGAGCCCGAACGGTACAAGGCCGAAGACCTGTCCTGCATTCCACAGCAGGTCGGCCATCGCCTCGGCATAAGCGGGCGCCACGTTGATCTCGTAACTCAGCTCGCCGGTGAAACTTACACGTTGGATGCGCACCGTCACGCCGGCGATCTCGCCTGTCCGCACGGCATGATGCGGAAACTGCGCCGCCGCCAGCGCGATGTTGCAGCCGGATGCGGCAAGAACCTCGCGTGCTTTCGGTCCCGCGAGCGTCAGCACGGCCCAACGTGTGGTGACGTCACGCAGCACCAGATCGAGCGGCCATTCGTTCTGCAGCCAGTCTTCCAGCCAACGCACGATGCGCTCGGCATGGGCGCTAGAGGCCGTGATGAGGAAATGATCGTCGGCGAGACGGCTGACCACGCCGTCGTCGATGATCGTGCCGAACTCGTTCAGCATCATGTTGTAGCCCGCGGTGCCAACAGCCAATCGGCTATGCCGGAAGGCGCAGACCCGATCGAGGAACGTCGCGGCGTCCGGACCTTTCAGTTCGATCTTGCCGAAGCTCGAGCTTTCCATGATGCCGACGCCGCTGCGCACAGCCAGCGCCTCGCGCGCCGCCGCTGCTTCCATCGTTTCGCCGCCTTGCGGATAATGCGACGGACGGAAATAACCGAAATCCTCAAACACCGCGCCGCGGCGCACATGCCAGTCATGCGCCGGCAGCCGTTTCCAGCCCCGAAAGAGCGGGCCGCGCGATGCGGCGAGAGTGGAGAACGCGACCGGTGCGAAGGGCGGGCGGAACTTCGTCGTGCCGAGCGCGCCCGGTTCGGCGCCCTGCATGCGCGCGAGCAGGTTCGCGCCGTTGACGGCGCTGAGCTTGCCCTGATCGCTGCCCATGCCCCAGACGGTGTAGCGCTTCACATGCTCCGGCGCGCGATAGTTCTCGCGCACGGCGAGCGCCATGTCGGCCACGGTCACATCG
>DASXFK010000153.1:0-19499 GCA_036489635.1 Rhizomicrobium sp.
GCGGCAACGGAATGAGAATCGCGGGACGGCCGATCACCATCAGCTCGCTCACCGTGCCGGCGCCGGAACGACCGATCACCAGATGCGCTTTCGCCATGCGCGCCGGCATGTCGGCGAAGAACGGCGCCAGCTCGGCGCGGACGTTCGCGTCGGCGTAAATCTTGCGGACGGCTTCTATATCTTCGGGACGGCATTGCTGCACAACGTCGAGCCGCACGCGAATTTCGGTAGGCAGCATCAACACAGCGGCGGGAACGATCTCGCTCAACGCACGCGCGCCCTGGCTTCCACCAAACACCAGCAGATGCAGGGCGTCGTTCGCCGAAGGCGCATGATATGGCGCACCGTTGAACGCCACGACTTCGGGCCGCACCGGATTGCCGGTGTAAACGACCTTGGACATATCCTTCGGCGCGAACCGCTTGAACGTCAGGCCGCCGGCGATCACTCGTACATAATTGGCGAGCAGCCGATTGGCGCGCCCGAGTACGGCGTCGGGTGCGAGGATCGCGGTCGGCAAGCGCGCCATGCAGGCGGCCAGCATCACCGGGACGCTGGGATAGCCGCCGAAGCCGACAACGGCGCCGGGTTTGATGCGCGTGAGTTTGTGGAACGCCACGGCGATGCCGGCCACAATCTCGAACGGGGCCGTCATCAGGCGCAGCACAGAGCGGTCGGAGAACGCCGCAGCGGGCACCACTTCGATGGCGGCGCCGGGAAAGTAAGTCGGATATTGGGTTCCGCGCGCGTCCGTCATCACGACAATAGTGTTGCCGCGCCGCGTGAGCTCGCTTGCCAACGCCTGCGCCGGAAAGAGATGACCGCCGGTTCCCCCGGTGGAGAGCACGATGGTCGTCATGCGTGCGCCTCCTTCAGGAAGGCGAACAGTTCGATGTCGCGCTCCGCGATCTTGGGGCGCTGGCGTGTGACCGAAAGCGCGAAGCCCATCGTCAACGCCACCGCGAACAGGGACGACCCGCCATATGAGATGAACGGCAACGTCATGCCCTTGGCGGGCATCAGGTCGGTCGCCACGGCCATGTTGATGAGCGCCTGCAAAGCAACGACGATGCCCAGCGCCGCGCCCGCGAGTTGGCCGAACGCATCGCTCTGCTTGGCGGCGCGCAGCAGAAGCCGCACGCTCAGCACGCAGAACAGCAGAGCGATCAAGCCGCAAAGTGCCAGGCCGAATTCCTCGCCCGCCACGGCAAAGATGAAGTCCGAATGCGCCAGCGGCAGATGATATTTCACCGTGCCCGCACCGGGCCCGACGCCCAGCAAGCCGCCATGCGCGAACGCTTTGATCGAAATCGCCGTCTGCGTCGCGCCCTGCTTGAGGCTGAAGAATTGCTCGACGCGATGATGCACATGCGGCACCAGCACATAAGCGAGATACGCCAGGCCCATGCTGGCTGCTGCCAGGATGCCGACCCAGTTCAGCGAAATTCCCGCGAAGAACAGAAGCACGCCCCACAGCGCCAGCATCAATCCGGTCTGGCCGTCGTCGGGTTGCAGAATGAGGACCAGCAGCGCCGGCAACAGAATCAGGAAGGAGATCAACTCCCGTGGCAGAACCATCCGGTTCTTGTCGGCCAGGATCGCGGCGCCGACGATGGCGAAACCGGGCTTGAGGAATTCGGACGGCTGGATCGAAATCCATCCCAGATCGAGCCAGCGTCGCGCGCCCAGCACTTCGCTGCCGGTGAACAGCACCAGCAAGCAGCCGAGCGTGGCACCCACGAACACCACGAGCCCCAAAATCTTGATGGCACGCGGCGACAGCATCGAGGTGAACCCGAGCAAAACGGCGGCGACCAGCGCGAAGACGATCTGCTTGGCGGCATAGTGGAAATTGCCCAGCACCATGCCCTTGCCGGTGGCGGCGGTGCTTGCCGCGACGGCCAGCATCAGGCCGATGGCGATCAGTGCGAACATCGCGATCAGCGCGACGCGGTCGATGGTCCACCACCATTCGGCAAGCACGCTTTTGTCGGCGCGGGTCATGATGCCTGCCTTTGCGGCGCAGCGAGCGCGGCGACGGCGGCGCGGAAAGCATCGCCGCGCGCTTCGTAATCGCGGAACTGATCGAACGAGGCGCAGGCCGGCGACAACAGCACGACCGGCGCGGGCGCATTGCAGGCATCGATGAAGGCGTGCGCGATGGCGACATCCAACGTGCCGGAGATTTCGTGCGGTACGTCGGCCAGCGATTTGGAAAACGCGCTCGCCGCCTCGCCGATAAGATAGGCTTTGCGGATGCGGCCGAACAACGGACGCAAGCTTTCAATGCCGCCTTCCTTCGCAAGGCCGCCCGCGATCCAGTAGATATCCGGATAACAAACGAGCGCGCGCTCGGCGGCGTCGGCATTCGTCGCCTTGGAATCGTTGACGAAGCGCACTTTGCCGATGCGGCCGACATCTTCCATGCGATGCGCCAGTCCCGGAAAATCCGAAATCGCCGAGGCGATGGCGCGCCAATCGTTGACGAAGCGCTTCACGGCCGCATAAGCCAGCGCCGCGTTTTGCCAATTGTGCGCGCCGGGCAAATGCGTCACGGCCGAGAGGTCCATGATCTTCGCCGCGCGCTGGCCCTGCGCGTCGTAGAGCGCGCCATCCACCGCGAACACGCCACGGCCGAGAACTTTGCCGATGGACACCGGCACGGCTTCGCCCGCGTGGCTCGCCATGAGATTGGTGAAGATGGAGGCGGAATGCGGATCGTCAACCCCAATGGCGACGCGGCCGTCCTTCGCCGTGTTTTCGAGCAATCGCGCCTTCACCGCGGCGTAATGCTCCAGCGTGCCGTGACGGTCGATGTGATCGGGCGAGATGTTGGTCAGCACCGCGACATCCGGCACAAGCCCGGGCGCGAGATCGATCTGATAGGACGACACCTCCAGCACATAGACCGTGCGGGCGCCCGGCCGCGCGAGATCGAGCACGGGCTTGCCGATATTGCCGCCCACTTCCGCCGCGAAACCACAGGCGGAGAGAATATGCCCGATCAGCGCCGTGGTGGTGGATTTGCCGTTGGTGCCCGTGATCGCGATCACCGGCGCGAGGCCCTTGGCGTTGCGATCCGCGCGGATTTCGCGGGCGAACAGTTCGAGGTCGCCGATGACTTCGGCGCCCGCGGCGCGCGCCATCGTCACCACCTCGTGCGGCCTGGGATGCGTCAGCGGCACGCCCGGGCTCAGGATCAGCGCCTTGATTGCGCTCCATGGCCATTCGCCGATGGGTGCGACGATCGCGCCCTGCCTCTGGGCCTCGGTACGCAAGGTCTCGTTGTCGTCCCAGGCATAGACCTTCGCGTCGCCGCTCACCAGGGAACGCACCGACGAGACGCCGGAACGCGCCAGCCCGAAAACGCCGACTGTCTGTCTTGCGAAGGCGTGGCTCACGATCATGGCGTCACCGCAGCTTCAGGGTCGAGAGGCCGATCAGCGCGAGCACCACTGCAATGATCCAGAAGCGGATCACGACCGTGGGCTCCTTCCAACCGAGCTGCTCGAAGTGATGATGGATCGGCGCCATGCGGAACACGCGCTTGCCGGTGAGCTTGAACGACGCCACCTGCACGATGACGGAAAGCGCTTCCATCACGAACAATCCGCCGACGATGGCCAGGACGACCTCGTGCTTGGTGGCAACGGCAACAGCGCCCAGCGCGCCGCCGAGCGCGAGCGAGCCCGTGTCGCCCATGAAGACCATCGCAGGAGGCGCGTTGTACCAGAGGAAGCCGAGCCCCGCGCCGACCAGCGTGGCGAGGAAGACCGCCAACTCGCCGGTGCCGACGACGTAATGAAGCTGCAGATAGTCCGAAAATTTCACGTTGCCGACGAGATAGGCGATGATGGCGAACGCCAGCGCCGCGATCATCACCGGCACGATGGCGAGGCCATCGAGGCCGTCGGTCAGGTTCACCGCATTCGATGCGCCCACGATCACCAATCCGCCGAAGATCAGGAAGAACCAGCCGAGATCGACAACCGCGGTCTTGATGAACGGAAACGCCAGCATGCCGGAAACATCCGGTTCTTCCAGCCGCATGATGAGATAGGTCGCCACGAGCGCGACGAGAAACTGCACGACGAGCTTCATCCAGGCGTTGATGCCGGCACTGGAACGCTTGGTCACCTTCTCGTAATCGTCGGTGAAGCCGAGCAGACCGAAACTCAACGTGACCAGCAGCACGATCCAGACATACAAATTCGTCCAGTCCGCCCACAGCAGCGTCGACAGCACGGCGGAGATCAGGATGATGAAGCCGCCCATCGTCGGCGTGCCCTGCTTCTCCAGAACGTGACGCGCCGGGCCGTCTTCGCGGATCGGCTGGCCCTTGCCTTGCGTGCGGCGCAGCCAGTCGATCATCGGGCCGCCGATGATGAACGCGATGAGCAACGCGGTCAACAGCGCGCCGCCCGCGCGGAAAGTGATATAGCGGAAGACGTTGAAGATGCTGATGCGATCGGCGAGCGGTACGAGAAAATACGGAAACATATTTCCTCCTAAACCGTGGCGCGCGCTTTGAGCGCGTCGATGATCACGGCCATCTTGCTGCCGAGAGAGCCTTTCACCAGAACCACATCTCCGGCCCGGATCGAGTTCATGAATTTCGGCGCGATGTCCGCCGAAGTCGCGCCATGCGCGCCGCGGCGCGAAGCGGGGAGTTTGTCCCACAGCGCGCGCATTTGCGGGCCGTTGGCGAACACAAGATCGACGCGGGCGTTCTCGATATCCCTTGCGAGCGCGGCGTGGTGCTTTGCGCCGTCGCTACCCATCTCCAGCATGTCGCCCAGCACGGCGATGCGGCGGCCTTTTGTCGGCGCAGCGCCCAGCATCGCGATGGTCATGCCCATCGAGGCCGGGTTGGCGTTGTAGCTTTCGTCGATCACTTCGATGTCGCCGCCGCTGACCGGCACCCGGAAGCGCGCACCGCGACCCTTGAGCGCCGTGAATTGCGCGAGCGCCGCCGCCGCGTTCAGCACATCGCCGTCGAGCGATGCCACGGCGAGCAGCGCGGCGATCGCATTCATTGCGATGTGTTTGCCGGGCGCACCAATATGGAAGTGCACCGCCCGGCCCATGATGTTCGCTTCGACCTTCATGCCGTCTTCGGATTCGTGCATGGCGAGAAGTTTCGCGTCGCCCTTCGCGCCGAACGTGCGCACCGTGCTGACGCCAACCTGTTTGGCGCGCGCAGCGAGGCGCGCATAGTAAGGGCTGTCGGAGGGAAGCAGCGCAGCGCCACCCGGCACCAGTCCCTCGAAGATCTCCGATTTCGCATCGGCGATGGCTTCGCAGCTTCCGAAGAACTCCAGATGCGCCGGCGCGATGGTGGTGATCAGCGCCACATGCGGGCGCACGAAGCTGACCAGATTGCGCAACTCGCCAAAGTGGTTCATGCCGACTTCGAACACGCCATATTCGCTTTCGCGCGGCATGGATGCGAGGGTCAGCGGCACGCCCAAATGATTGTTGTGCGACGCAGCCGACGCGTGGGTGCGGCCGAGCGCGCCGAACACGAGGCGCAGCATCTCTTTGGTCGTCGTCTTTCCAGCGCTTCCGGTGACGGCGACGATCTTGGCGTTGGTGCGGGCGCGTGAGGCGCGGGCCAGATCTTCCAGGCCGCGCTGCGTGCTGGCGACGGTGAGCAGCGGCGCGCTGATGTCGTCCAGCGCACGCGACACCAGGGCGGCGCCTGCCTTGGCTTCGAACGCGGCACGCACGAACTCATGGCCGTCGCGCTCGCCCTTCACCGCGACGAAGAGATCGCCGGGCTTCAAGGTGCGCGTGTCGATGGACATGCCCGTCGCGTCGAACGGCTTGCTCGCATGGCCGAGGGTGGCGGCGGCAGCTTCGGCGGACGTCCACAACGCACTCATGCCGCGGCCGCCTTTCCGCCAAGCGATACCGCGGCCTTGATCGCCTCGTCCTTATCCAGGAATGGACGCACCACATCGCCGATGGTCTGCCCCGATTCGTGTCCCTTGCCCGCGATCACCAGTACGTCGCCTTCGCCCAGCGCCGCGATGGCCGCGCCAATGGCTTGCGCGCGATCGCCGATCTCGCGCGCATCGGGTGCACCGGCCAGCGCGTCTTTGCGGATCGTCGCGGGATCTTCGCTGCGCGGGTTGTCGTCGGTGACGATGACGGCGTCGGCGAATTGCGCAGCTGCCTTGCCCATCAGCGGGCGCTTGCCCTTGTCGCGATCGCCGCCGCAGCCGAACACGACATGCAGCCGCCCCTTCACATGTGGGCGGATGGCGGTGAGCACGGTTTGCAGCGCGTCAGGCGTGTGCGCGTAATCGACATAGATCGCCGCGCCGGACTTCGCGAAGGCGACTTTCTCCAGTCGGCCAGGCGCGCCTTTCAGTTTTTCGAGGCTCGCGAAAACCTTGGCGGCATCTTCGCCCAGACCGAGTGCCAGCCCCGCGGCCACCAGCGCGTTGGACGCCTGGAAGCTCCCGGCCAAGGGCAGCATCACATTATATAGAGTGCCGTTGTAAGCGATGCGGAGCGTCTGGCCGTCGCCATGAGGTTCGCGGGCGACCAGCTTCAGCGTGCCGCCATTCTCCCCGACCGTGAGCAAGCTCAAGCGGCGCGCCTTGGCGGCGGCGACGAATTCTTCGGCGCGATCCGCATCCACATTCACCACCGCGACGCCGCCGTCCTTCACCAATTGGGAGAACAGGCGCAGCTTTGCGGCGAGGTAATCCTCGAACGTCGGATGATAGTCCAGATGATCGCGCGTGATGTTGGTGAAGCCGGCCGCGGCGACCGCGACGCCATCGAGGCGGAACTGATCGAGCCCGTGACTGGAGGCTTCGAGCGCCAGACGATCCACGCCATCGTGCTTCAATGTCGCCAGCAGGCGTTGCACTTCGATGGGGTCGGGCGTCGTGTGCTTGAGCGCGATCTCCCCGGCCGGCGTCACCACGCCGATGGTGCCCATGCTCGCCGCCTTGCGGCCAAGCTGTTCCCAGATCTGGCGCAGGAAAACCGCGACGGAGGTTTTGCCGTTGGTTCCGGTGACGGCGGCGACGACATCCGGCTGCGCGCCGAAATAGGCCGCCGCAAAACGCGCCAGCCGGAGCCGCGGGTTCTCATCGGCGATGAAGCGCACGCCCAGCTTTTCGACATCGGCGCGGGCTTCGGGCGTCGCCAGCACCGCGACCGCGCCGCGCTTCACGGCGTCGCAAATGAACGCGGCGCCGTTCGCCCGGCCGCCTGAAAGCGCGGCGAAGAGATAGCCCGGTTTCACGTCGCGGCTGTCGCTTGCGAGACCGGAAAATTCCGCAACAAAATCCATTGGGCTCTTGCCCACCTTGCCCGCCACCATCGTCGCGCGCGATTGTGGTTCCATTATGGAGCGGCCTTGTCTTGCGCGAGGATATTCGCCGGCAATTCCAGGATCGGCGCGACGCGCGCAATCACGCGGCCTGCCAGCGGGGCCGCCGTATGGCCTGCCAGCGCCATCACGCCACTGGCGTGCGCGCCACCCGGCTCGTCGAGCATGACAAACACGAGATAACGCGGGTTGTCGATGGGAAACACGGCGCAGAACGAAGTCAGAAGCTTGTGCGCGACATAGCGGCCGTGCTCGACCACTTCAGCCGAACCGGTCTTGCCGCCGACATCGTAGCCTGGAACGTCGGCCGACTTGCCCGTGCCGTTGGTCACGACGTAGCGCAGCAGGCCGCGCATCGTGGCGCTGGTTTCGGGCGAGATCACCTGCGCGCCGCGCGCGTCGGCGTCGTGCTTGAGGAATGTGGGCACGATGCGCCGCCCGCCATTCACCACGATCGAGGCGGCCGTCACGAAGGACAGCGGCGTCACCGAAATGCCGTGGCCGAAGCTGATGGTCGCGGTTTGAATCTGGCCCCAATCGTGCGGCACCATCGGCCCGCGCGCTTCCGCAAGCTCGGTGTGGACCGGCGCAAGCAGGCCGAGTTCGCCGAGGAACTGATGCTGGCGCACCGGCCCGGAGCGCAAGCCGATCTGCGCCGCGCCGGGATTGGACGACAGCGCCAGGATATCGCGCGCCGCCAGCATTGCCGGCATGTGCTCGGCATCGTGAATGGTGTACTTGCCGATTCTGTAGCCCGCGCCGATGGGGAACATCTCATCCAGTCGCGTGGTGTGATCCTGCATCGCCATCGTGAAGGTGAAGATCTTGAACACCGAGCCCAGCTCGTAATCGTCCGTTGCCATGTGATTGCGGCGCGGGTCCTGCAAGCCGGTGCCGTCGCCGGTGTTGGGCAGCGAGGCCATGGCGAGGATCTCGCCGGTGTTCACGTTCATCACGATGCCGCCGGCGACCTTGGCGCTGAACTGCTCGCGCGCGGCTTCCACTTCCTGCGCCAGCGCGTATTGCACACGCATATCGAGCGACAGCGTCACCGGCTGGTTCGCCGGCATGGAGCGCAGGCGCCTATCCAATCCCTTCTCGAGACCATCGACGCCATTGTCGTCCATGTCGGTCGAGCCGATGACCTGCGCCGCTTCGTTGCCGAGCGGATAATAGCGCTTCATCGCCGGAACGAATTGAAGCCCTGCCAGCTTCAGCGCGTCAAGCCGCGCCACCGTCTCCGGCGGCAATTGGCGCGCGACCAGCACGTGACGGAACCTGCTCGCCAGCAGGCGTTCGATGCGCGCCTTGTCGATGCCGCTGGCCGCGGCAAGTTCCGTTGCTGCGGAAGGCTTGTTCTTGAACGCCGCCGGCGCGAGATAGAAATCGCTGACCGGAAGATCGCGCGCCAGAAGCTGGCCGTTGCGATCCACGATATCGGCGCGGCCAAGCGATGCCACAGGCGCGGACGCCACAGGCTTGGCGAGTTTGGCCTTCAGCAATGTCAGGTCCGTGAGCCGCGCGCCGATCAGGGCGAACGCCATGACGCAGAAGAATCCTGCGATGGAGATCCGGCGCTGGGTCGCGGTCGCGCTCATCAGTTACCGGTCTGCACCGCGATGAGATGAAGATCGGCATGCGGCGACGGCACGGGAACGACCGCGCTGGCGTTGTTGAGCGGGTTTTCGTTGCCCGGCGTCGGCTGGCCCAGACGCGGCACGTCCTGCAGCGAGGCGAACTCCTTCACCGGCGCATCGATCATCCCCACGCGTCCCTGCGCCAGACGCTGGATGCGCGCGGGGTTGGCGACGCGCTCCCAATCGGCCTGCAGCACCTTCATCTCGACCCTGGTGCTGACGATGCTGGCTTCGGTGTGCTTGAGCCGAAGTTCCGCCACGCGGGTTTGTTCGGAGATGTGGTAGAGCGCCAGGCAGGTCAGACCCGCCAGCGCTACGCAGAAGAAATTGATCACGCGAAGCATCGCATCTCTCCTTTACGCTGCAATCCGTTCCGCGACGCGCAGACGGGCGGAGCGGGCACGCGGATTGCGTTGGATCTCGGCATCGCTTGGGGTCTTCGCCTTGCCGAGAAGGCGGAAGGTCTGTGTGCTGGTTTGCGCGCGCGCCGGCGCGTGGCGCGAGACACTGGCTTGCTTGGCACGCTCGCTGAGGAACCGCTTCACGATGCGATCCTCGAGCGAATGAAACGACACCACCGCGAGGCGGCCCTTGTCGCGCAGGCACCGTTCCGCGGCTTCGAGGCCGCGCGTGAGTTCGCCGAGCTCGTCGTTCACATGCAGGCGCAGCGCCTGGAAGGTGCGCGTCGCCGGATGGATCGGATGGCGCAGCGCCGCGGGGCCGAGCGCCTTGGCGACAACTTCCGCAAGCTCGCCGGTGCGCGACAACGGGCGCGCGGCGACGATGGCGCGCGCCACCTTGCGGGCGAAACGCTCTTCGCCGAGATCGGCGATGATGCGCGTCAGCGTCGCTTCATCGGCGGTGTTGACGACATCGGCGGCGCTCATCCCGTCGCGGCTCATGCGCATGTCGAGCGGGCCGTCGGCGCGGAACGAGAACCCGCGCTCCGCCTGGTCGATCTGGAACGACGAGACACCCAGATCGAGCATCACGCCGTCGGTCGCGCTCTCGCCGGCTTCGCCGAGCAGCATCTGCATCTGGGAGAACGCGCCCAGGCCGAGCGACAGACGGCCGGGATAATGCGCCGCCATCGCTTCGCCGCGCGCGATCGCATCGGGATCGCGATCGATGCCGAGCACTTTGCAGTTCGCGGCGTCGAGCAGCGCCCTGGCATAGCCGCCGCCACCGAAGGTGCCGTCGATATAGTGCGCGCCGTCCCGCGGGCTCATCGCCTCGATGACTTCGGAAAGCATCACGGGGATGTGGCCGCTCATGGCAGCGACTTTCCGCTGGCTTCATAAGCGGCCAGCGCTTGCTGCATGCGCGCGTCGCGCACCGGGGCGTAGGTTTCCGGATTCCACATCTCGAAAATCGAATCGAGCCCCGCGAAGCAGACGCGATCCTTGATGCCCGCGTGGGCGATCAGATCGTCGGGGAGGCGCACGCGCCCGTCGTCGTCGAACGACAGATGCTGCGACTGGGAGAACACCGCCGCAGCAAGCATCGCGTGCTTCTGGTCGTAGAGCGGATGATGCGGCTTCACGATCTCGCGCGTCTCCGCATAGAAAATCTGGCCGAATCCCTTCACCGCATGCAGGCCCAGCGCGGGGATGCAGAACACGCCTTCGGTGCCCTGGGCCTGCAATGCACCCCGGAACGGCGCGGGAATGCTGACGCGGCCCTTGGCGTCCAGCTTGTTCGTGAAGGTGCCGACGAAACTTTGCACGGCGTGCCGCGCGCCCCCTGATCCCCGGCACCGATGGTTCGGTGCCCGCCCGGGCCGTAAATCCGGCTAACGGGAAATCATGGGATAGCATGGGAAACCGCCATTTTGCAATGGGAATTTCCCAATCATTCAAGGGATTTGGACCACTAAGGCTGGTGGGCGAGGACTCCAGAGGTTGTAGCGCGTCGAACGAACGGGAAACATCGTAAGCATCGCGCAACGTTGGTAAACAGTGGGTTAAAAGACGGAGGAAAAATTCGCGGCCTCGGGATTTGAAACGAATCCCATCACGATCGCCGCCATAGGAACCGGGCGCAGCGCGCGCAATGTGCCGCACGACGATGGCTGGGACCCGATGCCGACACGCCTCACGCTCACCGTGCAGGGCCTCGACGCCATCGAAGGCACGCCGGCGATCGACATAAAGCCGGCGATGAAAGGCTTTCCGCCGCGCGGCGAAATCCGCGAGCCGCAATGGGCGCAGCAGATCATGCGGACATATTGGTAGCGCGCAGGCGAGTTGCATGTCCGCGGCGCGGATCATCAGCCGCGCGCGGCGCTGCGTATCGCGGATGCGCACGCGCAAGGTCCGCGCTTGCCGCGTGAAACGCCCATTCTTCAAGGCATTGCGGTTGCCGCGCGGCGCGCCCAGGCGTGGGTGCCAGGCATCCTCGCGGCGCAACATCTTGATCTTTGATATCGCGTTCTCAACCATTTTCGTGAGAAATCACCCGCTCGTAGGTTTGCCGCTCGCGAAGTTCCGCCGGATTGCCGGACTTGCGGATCTTCGCCACGACGCGGCCGAGCTTGCCGCCCATATCCGCCAGGTTCATTGCCGTGCCGAGGAAGGCCTGGCGCGCGCCGTAATCGATGGCGCGCGCAGCGCTGGGCAGCGCGACCGCGCGCATCACCATGTGCAGTTCGGCGATCATGCCGTTGATCAGCGATTCGGTTGTCGCGGCGGGATCGGGAGCGTCGGCGCGCGGAGCCGCGAACGTCATATGCGGCGCGAGCGTTTCGTCCGGCAGCGGATCGGTTGGCTCCGCACCCAGCGGCACCGTGTGGTTGATGTGTTTGTAAAGTTCCTTCTGCTCTTCGAGTTTTTGCCGGGCCTGGGCATTCGCATCGTCCAGCGGCGCCAGATTCGACTCATAAAACGCATGGTCGGCCCGCAGTTTCGCGATGCGCTCGAGCAGGATTTCCGAGGCCTTTGTCGGCTCTTCCGGGGATGTTTCTGACATATGTTCCTTGTCCTTTTCTTCCTTCGACATGGAACGAACTAAGAACTATATAGTCAAAAGTCAAGCCCCTGACAAGGCTTTGGAGGTGCGGGATAAATTCAGCCTTTGTAATTGTCCGCGCCGCTGGCGGCACCGACATTGTCCGGCGCCGCGATTGCGTTCTTCTTTCGCGAAGAGATTTTAGAGGCGCCGCCACGCCAGAACGGCGGGCGCCTCGCGCAACGGCGCAATGCCGAAGCCTTCCGCCAATGTGGCATCGCAGAGCGCCGCATCCGGCGGGCCTTGCGCGATGACGCGGCCGGCTTTCAATACCACCAGCCGGTCGCAGAAGCGCGAAGCGAGCGCCAGATCGTGCAAGGTGACGATCACCGCCGCGCCGCGCCGCGCTTCCTCGCGCAGCAATTCCATGAGCTGCAACTGGTGCGCGGGATCCAGATGCGCCGCCGGCTCGTCGACCAGCAGGATCGGCGCATTCGTCGCCAGCGCCCGCGCCAGCAACACACGCGCGCGCTCGCCGGCGGAGAGCTCATCCATGCGGCGCGCCGCGAACGGACGCGCATCGCAGCGATCGAGCGCCGCGTCGATGGCGATTTCATCTTCGGCGGACAGAGGCTTCAGCGCCGCGCGATGCGGCATGCGGCCCAGCGACACCAGCCGCCGCGCCAGGATCGGCCAATGCGCGTCGCCGGTTTGCGGCAGATACGCGATGGCACGCGCCAGGCCGTCGCGCGACCAATCCGCCAGCGGCTTGTCCAGCACGCGCACGTCGCCTTGCGCTTTGAGGAAGCCGAGCGCGGCGCGCAGCAGCGTGGTCTTGCCCGCGCCGTTGGGGCCGATCAGGCCCGTGACCTCGCCTGTATCGAACGAGGCGGTGACATCCTGAAGCGCTTTGCGCGCGCCATACGCGACGCAGACATTCGCGAGTTCGAGCGCGCTCATGGCTCTCTCCGCATACGGACGATCAGCCAGATGAAGAACGGCGCGCCGATCATCGCCGTCAGCACGCCGAGCAGAAGCTGTCCATCCGGCGCGATCAGGCGCACGGCGATGTCGGCGGCGCAGACCAGCGCCGCGCCGCCGAGCGCCGACGGCCAGATCAGGCGCGCGGGTTCGTAACCGTAGAACGGGCGCAGCAGATGCGGCACGACGAGGCCCACGAAACTCACTGCGCCGGCGGCGGCGGTGGCCGCGCCTGTCGCCAGCGCCACGCCCACCACCACGCGGCGGCGCATGGCATGGATGTCGATGCCGAGCGATTGCGCGGCGTCCTCGCCCAGTACCAGCGCATCCAATCCGCGCCCGGCGGTGAGCAATATGGCGACGCCGAGCGCCACCAGCGGCAACGCGAAATACAGATCGCTCATGCTGCGGTCCTTCAGCGAGCCCAGCATCCACATCACCATTTCGGTCATGGCATAGGGATTGGGCGCGAGCGACAGCGCCAGCGCGGTGAGCGCGGTGGCGAGGCTGGCGATCGCGACTCCGGCCAGCACAAGCGCCATCACGCCCGCGCCTGCGCGCGACAACATATAAAGAATGAACGCCGAGGCGAGCGCGCCGGCGACGGCAAAGGCGGGCAACAGCGCCGGGCTGATCGCGGTGAATCCGAAATAGAGCGCCAGGATGGCGCCGAAGCCGGCGCAGCTTGTCACCCCAGTGACGCCGGGCTCGGCCAGAGGATTGCGGAACAAGCCCTGCAACGCCGCCCCGCTCGCGCCCAACGCGCCGCCGACCACGAGCGCCAGCAACGCACGCGGCAGCCGTATCTCGCGCGCGATCACGCTTGCGCTGCCGTGCGACGAGAACAATCCCGCGAGCAATTCGTGCGGTGCGATGTTCGATGGGCCGATGAAGAAAGAAAGCGCCGCGAACGACAAGGCGAGCGCGAGCAACACCCACGTCATATTCCCTCTCTCCCTCAGGGGGAGAGGGTTAGGGCGAGGGGGTGGTGCAGCCTGGCTCGAGCTTGCGGAATCGTGTTGGTGGAGAGGCCCCCTCACCCCTGCCCCTCTCCCCCTCAAAGGGGGCGAGGGAGAATCTTTTTTTAATTGCACCGAGTCCACGCGCAGCTCCGCTTTCGCGTCGCCGCTGGCGGATTTCCCGCGCGCTTCAGCTCACCCGGCCGAAGTTGGACGACGTGCGCCGGCAGGTCTCCTGGCTCGCGGCTCGAACGTGCATCTCGCCTTCCCGTTTCCAGTGGCATTCGAGATGCACTCGCCGCTTACAGTTGCGGGGACAGCCGCGGATTTGCACCGCGTTCCCTTGACCGTCGCGTCAGCTCAACTTTTAGGACTGGTGATGGGGGCGCGCAAGTTTGCTCGATATTTCTTTTCCAAGCCTTGCCAGTGGCGCTGCCGCATCTGCCGACCACGGGCCGGGGCAGAGAAGCGGCACCAGCGACAGATGCGCCACCGTCGTGTGGCCCTCGATCGCGGCGAGCACGGGGCTTTTGAGCAGCATCTCCGCGCGGGCGGGCGAGGCTTCGTTGGCGTCGTTCAGGATAAGCAATGCCGGAGGCGAGGCGATGAGAGTCTCCAGCGGAATGTCGCCGAGGCGCGTGCGGTGCAAACGCGGCGCGACATCGCGCAAGCCCGCATCGGCCATGATCGCATCGCCCACAGCGTTGGACGTGGCGTAGCCATTGGGTTCGTAGATCACCGTCGGGATGTTCGTGGCGGCGTGCGCGGCGGCGAGCTCGCGGTGCATGCGCGCGAGCAATGCGTTCGCGCGCGCCGGCTCGCCGAGCGCGTCGCCCAACATGCGCGTGGTCTGGCGGATGTCGTCGAGCGAATTCGCATACGGCACGTCGAGAACTTTCACGCCGGCGCGGGCGAGCAGCGCGTGCAGATTCGGGTTCACGCCCTGATAAGCCACCACGAGATCGGGGTGCAGCGCGATCACCGTCTCGGCGCTGGGGTGAATAAGCGCGATGCCTTTCACCTTGTCCACGATGGTGGAGATCACAGGGTGGCGATCCGCCGCGAGGAAACTCAGCGCCGCGATGCGCTGGCGCGGCAGCAGGCGGTACACATATTCATCCGTGCAGATGTTGACCGAGACGACATGCTGCGGCGCGGCAAATGCGTTCAGGGAAGCAGCCGGCGCGCAAAGCAGCGCCGCCGCGAACGCCATCGCATGCCTTGCCTTCGTCCCGCGCATATTGACCAACTAGTGCTCCTGCCACATGTGTGAGTCATCCTTGGAGGGACCGTGTACAGGATTTTCGTTGCCGCCGCGCTGGCCATCATGCCGTGCACCGCGCTCGCCTCGCCTGCCGATATCCTGGCCGCCGACAAGGCCGCCAGCGGCGGCGCCGCGTGGGACGGTAAAGCCGCACTGTCGCTGGAAAGCGCCTCGACCGGGCAAGGCCTCACCGGCAAGCAGCATGAGCTGATCGATCTGGCGAACGGCCGCTTCGAGATCGATTTCACGCTCGGCCCCATCGGCGGCGGACAGGGCTATGACGGATCGCGCGCCTGGGCGACGGAGCAATCCGGCACGTCGGCCTATCAGGAAGGCGGCGATGAGCGCGCGCTGGCGATCAACGCAGGCTATTGCGATGCGAATTTGTGGTGGCGTCCCGATTTCGGCGGCGCTGCGGTTGTCGATGCGGGTAGCAAGAGCGATGGCGGCAACAGCTACGATGTGCTGACCGTCACGCCGAAAGATGGCGCGCCGTTCGACGCGTGGTTCGACAGCAAGACGCATCTGCTCGCGCGCGTGGTGGAGAAGCAGCAGACCAGCACCGTCACCACGAACTATTCCGACTATCGCCCCGAAGCGGGCGTGGTGCTGGCGCACAGAATCGTCTCCGGCAATGGCGACGCGCAATACGACTCCACGCAAGTGCTGACGCATGCGGCGTTCGTGCCCGCGCCGCCGGATAGCGCCTTCGCGCTGCCGCCGGAGGTGGTGGACAGCTTCATCGCGGGTGGTGCGCACCAAACGACGATCCCGATCCGCTTCATCGGCAACCACATCTATGGCGACGCGATGGTGGACGGCAAAGGGCCGTATGATTTCTTGTTCGACACCGGCGGCGTGAATATCCTGACCCCCACCGTCACCAAGCAACTCGGCCTCACCAGCGAAGGCGCGATCGAAGGCTCGGGTTTGGGCGCGGCCACGGTGACCAGCGGCCTGACGAAAGTGCGCGACCTCACCATCGGCAAGGCGTCGATCAAGGACAAGGTGTTCGTGGTGTTTCCGCTGGAAACGCTGAAGCCCGCGGGCGGCCTCGAGATGCTGGGCATGGCGGGTTACGAAACCTTCCGCCGCTTCGTGACGCGCATCGACTACGCAGGGCGCAAGCTCACGCTGATCGATCCGAAATATTTCGATCCGAAGAACGCGGGCACGCCCGTGAAGTTCACCTTTCGCGAGAACGACATCATGGTGCCGGGAAGCGTGGACGGCGTGGCCGGCACCTTCGTGATCGACACCGGATCGGGCGCGTTTATCGATCTCAATACCGGCTTCGTGGAGAAGAACAACTTCCGCGCAAAGTATTCAAAAGCGATTTACGCCATCGGCGGCTTCGGCGTGGGCGGGCCATCCTATGAATATGTCGCGCGCGGGCATGAGTTGAAGCTCGGCGATGTGGCCATTCCCGATCCGGTGGTGGGACTATCCACCGACACCAAAGGCTCGATGGCAGATCCGACCAACTCCGGAAATGTCGGCAACAATGCGCTAAAGCGCTTCATCGTGACGTTCGATTATGGCCACAAGGTCATGTACCTGAAACCTTCGCCGCGCCGTATCGATGATGTGGGCACCTATGACCGCGCCGGGATGCGGGTGAATCTCGACGCTGATGGCTTCAGAATCGTCTATGTCGATAAGGGCGCGCCGGCAGAAACAGCCGGGCTGAAAGCGAACGACGTGATCGTGGCGGTGGACGGCAAGCCCGCGCGCAGCATCACTTTGCCCGCCCTGCGCTATCGGTTGCGCAACGACAAGCCGGGAACCATCGTGCATTTCACGCTGAAGAACGGGCGCACCGTGAATGTGACGCTGCGCAATCTCATCTGACGGAGACAACATGACCGACGCAACCATGACGGACTCAACAAGCGCCGCGCCGCCACGGCGAAACTGGAAGCAGAACCGCATCGCGCGCGTGCTCATCATGTTCGCGACCCTGATGCTGATCTATGTCGGCGGCATGTTCGCCATTTCGCTGGGGAGCAAGAAAATCCCCGCCGACAAAACCGCGATCGCCACGCTCGGCGTCGCGCTCACGGTGTTCTTGAGCCTGTGGGCGTATGCCGGCCTCGTGCACCGGCTCGAACGGCGCCGGCCGATCGCGGAGCTTCGCCCGCGCGCGGCGCTGCCGGCTTTGGTCGTCGGCTTCATCATCGGAATCGGCATCATCAGCGCCGTGATCGGGCTGGTCATGCTGATCGGGGACGCGACGGTCGCGCTCGACACGCCGCCGGCGCTGCCGTTCGCGATCATCCTGATGGCCGCCATCTCCGGCGTCTGCGAAGAGCTGATCTTCCGCGGCGCGCTGTTCCGCATCGCCGAGGAGATGTTCGGCACCTTGGTGGCGTTGCTCATCTCGGCGGTATTTTTCGGCGGCGCGCACCTCGGCAATCCCCACGCCACGCTTGTCAGCAGCACGGCCATCGCGATTGAAGCGGGGCTGTTGCTGGGCTTCGCCTACACCGCGACGCGCTCGCTGTGGCTGCCCATCGGACTGCATGCGGGATGGAACCTGACGGAAGGCGGCATCTACTCGACCTCCGTGTCCGGCGACAAAGTCGTGCACGGCGTTTTCGTCACCGCCATGAAGGGGCCGGATCTCGTCACCGGCGGCCCTTTCGGCCCGGAAGCTTCGGTCGTGGCGGTGGGCGTGTGCACGGTGCTGACGATCGTCTTCGCCGTCATCACCTTGCGCCGCGGCGAATGGAAAGGCCTGCGGCTGCGGATCAGGGCGACGTAACGCGCCATACCAACTCTTGTCATGGCCCAATTTAATCGGGCCACCCAGTGAGCGCGCGTCCGCGCGCGAGTAAGGAGTCATAGGTGACGCAGACGCGTCCCCGCTGGGTGGCCCGGTCAAGCCGGGCCATGACAGTTGAGAGGGTGGCCGAAGCACCTTACAAACGGCGCGGAATCTCATAGGGCTGCCCCATGCCGATCTATCGCGCGCCGCTGGAAGATTACAAATTCGTGCTCCACGAACTTCTCGAAGTGGAGAAACAGCAGGACCTGCCGCAATTCGCCGGCGTGGATGCAGACACCATCGACGACGTGCTCGCCAGCGCGGGAAAATTCTGCGAAGGCGTACTGCAGCCGATCAATCAATCGGGCGACGAGGAAGGCTGCCACTTCGAGAACGGCGTGGTGCGCACGCCGAAAGGATTCAAGGAAGCCTACAACGCCTATCGCGAAGGCGGCTGGAGCGGATTGGGCGCGCCGGAAAAATTCGGCGGCTCGAACCTGCCGATGTTCATCACCATGGCCGTGGCCGAGATGGCGCAATCGGCAAACCAGGCGTTCGCGATGTATCCGGGGCTTTCGACCGCCGCGTATGCCGCGCTGATCGGCACCGGCCAGCCGTGGATGAAACAGAACATCGTTCCCAAGATGGTCGCCGGCGAATGGACGGGCACGATGTGCCTGACCGAGCCCGGCTGCGGCACCGATCTGCGGCTGATGAAAACACGCGCGGTGGAGCAGCCGGACGGCACCTATCGCATGAACGGCACGAAGATTTTCATTTCCGGCGGCGATCACGATCTGGCCGACAACATCATCCACATGGTGATCGCGAAGATTCCGGATGAGAACGGGCAGATCCACAACGATCTGTCGGAAGTGAATTTCTTCATGGTGCCGAAATTTCTGGTGTCGGAAGACGGCAAGATGGGGGCGCGCAACGGCGTCACCACCGGCAACATCGAAAAGAAAATGGGCATCAAGGCGAACGCGACCTGCGTGCTGAATTTCGACGACGCACAGGCCTGGCGGCTCGGCCCGAAGCCTGTGCCGCTCAAGCCCGGCGAGAAGCGCTCTGGTTCGGCCGGCATGGCGGGCATGTTCGGCATGATGAATGCCGCGCGGCTTGGCGTGGGCATTCAGGGCATCAGCATCGGCGAAGTCGCGTATCAGAACGGCCTGTCTTACGCTTTGACCCGCCGCGTTGGTCATGCGCTGACGGGACCGAAAGAACCCGATCAACCCGCCGATCTGGAAATCGTGCATCCCGATGTGCGCCGCATGCTGCTGCATTGCCGCTCGTTCGTGGAAGGCGCGCGCGCGGTGGCGATGTGGACGACGCTCAACATGAGCATCTCGGAATCCGCGCGCCCGGAAGCCGCGACCGCGGGCCTGCTCTCCGATCTGATGACGCCCGTGATCAAGGCGTTCTTCACCGACATGGGATTCGAGGCCGCGAATTTCGGCATGCAATGTTACGGCGGCCACGGCTATGTGCGCGACAATGGCGTGGAGCAGTTCGTGCGCGACGGCCGCATCAACCAGACCTATGAAGGCGCCAACGGCGTGCAGGCGATGGACCTCGTCGGCCGCAAGCT
>DASXFK010000027.1:0-3565 GCA_036489635.1 Rhizomicrobium sp.
CGAATTTCGCGAGCGCGAGATCGGAGCGGTTCTTCGCCATCAACGCCTCGCCCCAGCCTTCCAGCGGATCGGCGAAGTGGGGCCCTTTCGCGTGGGCGAGGGTGAACTTCGCGATGGCCCCGTTGGTGTCGCCGCGTTCGAGGAGCACGCGACCCCAATCCCAGAACGCCATTGGGATCGAGGGCGCGGCCTTCGTCGCCCGCGCGAACCAGTAATCCGCGCCGGCCCAATTCTTCTGCACCGCGTCGATGTCGGCGCGGTTGCGCAGGCAGGTGTAGCAATCCAGCGGCGTCTTATCGATCAGCGCGTTCGCGGCGCCCAACCTGCCCATCATCGCCAGCGCTGTGGCATCGTAGGGCCATGCCTGGCGCGAGATGAGATCCAACATGCCTGACGGGGCGCCGCCCAATTTGCGCTGGTCGGCCTCGTACACCGCGTTCATCGCAAGGACGCCCGACCAATCCTGCGACCAGTAATCCGCGACGGCCGCGGCGGAGGCTCGTGTCATCAGATAAAAAGCGTTGTTCGTGGGCGGCAGGCTGCGCAGGTTCGTTCGCCAGGCGCGGCCATCGTGAAGCAGCGCATAGGAGCTGATCGCTGTTTCGCGCGCGGTCTCCTGACTGTCGTTGTAGTCGGGAATCGCCAGTGACTTGCGCGTGTACGCGATTGCGGTGTTGAAGTCGCTCAGCGAAAACGCTTCGTTGGCCTGCTCGATAAGCAGGCTCGTTGGCTTCGCTTGGTCGCTCATGTCGATTTCGGAACCGTTCTGCATCAATCGGATGGCCGCGCGCTCAGCGGCAAGGGCCGCTTCGTCATGTCCGAGCAAGCCTTCGTCGAAATCGAGGTCCATATGGGCGAGCGCGAAATCGGGCTCGATTGCTGCGGCCAACGCATGCTCGTGGCGCGCGCCATGCGCGTCGGATGCCATGATGTCGATGACGCCGAGGCCGATATGAGCCCATGCCTGCTCGCGGGCATCGCCGGTTGCGACGAGCTTCTCGTAAAGCACGCGCGCGTTTGCCTTGTCGTTGAGCACATTGGCGAGATAGACCGCGTAACGGTAGGGCTGCGTGCGCTCGTAGATGTTCTGCGCCGCCTGTTGCAGCAGCGTGTCCAGATTCGCCTCAGCGCCGGAGACAGTCGCGCCGCCGTCGCCGCTGGCGCGCGCAGTGATTGAAATGCCTTTCACGGTGCGGAAGACTTCGCCGGTGATGTGCGTCTGATGCCCGAAGGCGGAGACGAGATAACGGTAGAACTCGCCGATGGAGACGCCGGTGTTCGGAATCTCCACCTTGATGTCGTTGCCCCAGTTGTTGGAGTACGACGCCGCCGGCCGCGCCGACACCGTGGCCGCCTGCATCGCGGTCAGCTTGTCCTGCAATTGCGCGGCGACGGCCTGCCCGGTGAGCCCGCGGTTCGCCATGTCGGGCGGAACGGAAAACGCTTCGATGACGAGCCCGTTCTCATGCGCCGCCGACCATACCGCACCCGTCAGCAGCGCGAGGATGCCGAGCACGATTCCCGCCACCGCGAACTCGAAGGCCAGCTTCAGCACATCGCTGAAGTGGTGAACGATCAGCGACCAGTGGCGCAGTTTGTCCTCGCGCTTCAGGTCTTCGATCTGCAGGTCGGCGATGGTGGATTGCTTGCGCGAAAGTTCGATCTGCTCATCGAGAAAGGCGTCGGCCTTCTCGCGGCTCGCGGATGCCGCGCCTATCATGGTCGCGCCCGCCATGGTTGCGGAGACGCTCTCGCCCGCCCCGTGCCGCTGCTCCTCCACCCGCGAAAGCCCCAAATGCCCAGTCAAAACGCTAGGTTGAGCCCCAACCCCCAGCAATGTACATTTTTGATCGCGACGAACTTAACATAGGTGTGCGGGTGGGGCTGGAAAGCTGGAATGCGGGCGACCGAATTCCGGACGATTATTTTGTGCGCCTAACCAGCCATCCCCGCTTTCGCGACGCGGCCCACGCGCTGGCTGCGAACATGCTGGCGGCAAGCCAAAGCGACAAGGCGCTGGACGGCATCTTCAAGGACGCCGGCCGCTTCGTCGCCGCCATGTTCGCGATTTATCTGCACGTCACCGGCGGGCTCACCTTACCTCGGCTGAAGGAGATTTGCGCTTCGTCGGGTTACCTCAGTCCGGGCCGCGCCCGCGCGCTGCTGAACTACATGCGCTATCTGGGCTATGTGGAGCCGGTCACCAAGCGGGTGCGCGGCGAACCGCTGCGCTATGTGCCGACCGCCAGCTTCAAGGATGCCTGGCGCAATTATCTGCGCGCCGGGCTCGAGGCCGCGCGCGTGATAGAGCCCGCGGTCGGGCTGGTGCTCGACCGGCTGGAGGAAACATCCGTGCAGGATTGCATCTCGCGCGTGCAGGGCGAAGGCATGCTCGCCTCGACGCGCAGTTCCTCGAAAGAAAGCGGCTTCGTGCGCGTGTTCATCGAGCGCCACGCCGGCGCGCAGATCCTGCGGGTGCTGGTGCTGGAAGATGCGGACGAATTTCCACCGCGCAAGGCGCTGCCGTTCTCCATCGCCGCGCTCGCGAGGCGCTTCGCTGTTTCGCGCATCCATGTGCGCCGGATGCTCGACGAAGCGGTGCGCGAGAAACTGTTGATGCTCGACCCCGAGGGTGGGGTGACGCTGACGGATCGTATGCGCTGGATGCTCGCGACGCTATATGCGACGCAGCTCATCCGTCTGCTGGGCGCGAGTGCGCAGACACTCGCGGAATTGCCCGAACGGCCGCGTGCGCAAGCCGCTTCGGCCGCGCTCGCGGCGAACGTGTGATCAGCGCGCCACGCGGGACAATTCGGATTTTTCGGCAGGCGTGAGATCGAGTGCTGCGGCAATCGCAAACTGCTTCTTCGCTTCGTGTTTCTGTCCGGCGTAGAACAACGCCTCGCCCCACTTTAGATGCAGCCGGCCCCAATTGGGTGCGTATTTCGCTGCCGCCGCGAACTTCGCCAGCGCAAGATCGGAGCGGTTCTTGGCGATCAACGCCTCGCCCCACATCTCCAACGGATCGGCAAAGTGCGGGCCCTTCGCGTTCGCGGTCTTGAATTTCGCGACGGCGCCGTCGAGATCGCCCTTCGCCAGCAGCATCGCGCCCCAATCGGTATCGGCAAATGGAATGGACGGCGAGCGCGCGGAGACGATCGCAAACCAATAGGCTGCGCCGCCCCAGTTCTTCTCAAGCGCATCGATGCGTCCGCGATAGCGAAGGCACAGATCGCAATCGGCTGGTGTCCCATCGATCAGCGCATGTGCGCCCTTGAGGTCGCCAAGTTCCGCCCTGGCAACGGCCAGATTTGGGTTGGCACGGTAGCGGGCGAGCAGTTGTCCAAATCTATAAAGCGGGGCGAGCTGCGTGTGAATCGTATCCTCTTCACTCGTGGCCCGCTTGAATCGCCCCAGCACGACTTCAATCTGCACAAGTGATGACGAAGGAATCGGATCGAGGTCGTTGGTCTCGTCAACGCACGCCGCATCATGCATGGCTGCACAAGCATCGACCTTTCCGATTTCTGCATAAGGCCCCACCGTCACCTTCAAATCTTCCAGC
>DASXFK010000038.1:0-8015 GCA_036489635.1 Rhizomicrobium sp.
GGTGCCGAAAGGCAAGGCGGCGTTCACGGTGGACGAAGCCGTGGCCGCAGCGAAAGAACTCGGCGGCCCGGTGTGGGTGGTCAAGGCGCAGATCCATGCCGGCGGACGCGGCAAGGGCGGCGGCGTGAAGGTCGTCAAATCGCTCGACGATGTGAAAAAGGAAGCCGAGCGGATGCTGGGCATGACGCTCATCACGCACCAGACGGGGCCGCATGGCCGCGTCGTGCGCCGTCTCTATATCGAGGACGGCTCGGCCATCGAGCGCGAGCTTTATCTCTCCGCGCTGGTCGACCGCGAGTCCTCGCGCATCGCGTTCATCGCCTCCACCGAAGGCGGCATGGATATCGAAGCGGTGGCGAAGAACACGCCGGAGAAGATCCAGACCTTCACCGTCGAACCCGCCGCCGGCTATTCGCCCTATGTCGGCTTGGACATCGCGACGGCGTTGAAACTGAAAGGCGATCAGGCCAAGCAGTGCGGCACGCTGATCAAAACGCTCTATGACGCTTTCGTCGCCAAGGACATGAGCCTGCTCGAGATCAATCCGCTGGTGGTGACGAAAGAGGGCAAGGTCATCTGCCTCGATGCCAAGATCAATTTCGACGACAACGCGCTGATGCGCCACAAGGACGTGTCTGCGCTGCGCGATCCGGACGAAGAAGATCCGATGGAGCGCGAGGCCAGCAAATACGATCTCTCCTATGTGAAGCTCGACGGCTCCATCGGCTGCATGGTCAACGGCGCTGGCTTGGCGATGGCGACGATGGACATCATCAAGCTCTATGGCGAGGAGCCCGCGAACTTCCTCGACGTCGGCGGCGGCGCCACGAAGGAGAAAGTCACCGCGGCCTTCAAGATCATCGTCTCCGATCCGAACGTGAAAGGCATCCTGGTCAACATCTTCGGCGGCATCATGAAATGCGATATTATCGCGGATGGCATCGTCGCCGCGGCGCACGAATTGTCGCTCAAGGTTCCGCTGGTGGTGCGGCTCGAAGGCACCAATGTCGAGAAGGGCAAGAAAATCCTCGCCGATTCGGGCCTGCCGATTGTCTCGGCCACCGACCTTGACGATGCGGCGCGCAAGATCGTGAAGGCGGTGAAGGCATGACACGCGAAGAAGAAATCCTGGCCGCGCTGGACAAGCCGCGCGCACTCTATGGGTTGCAACAACGCGTCGATCCCAGCAACAAAAGCACGGAAGCGCTGCAGGAACAGCTCATGCGCATGCGCACCGAAGGCAAAGTGAAGTTCGACATCAAGAACGGAAAATGGTCGAAGGCAGGATGAGCGTATGGCGCGCGCTGGGCCTTGCTGTTGGCGCGGTGATGGCCGCGACGGCGGCGCTTGCCGGTGAAACCGTCGTCGTCCCCAACGTGCTCGGCCCCGAAGGCCCCCTCTTCATCGGCGGCAATCTCTATTATGTCGCGTGGACGTCGAACACGCTGAACAAATGGGACGGCAAGACCTCGACCGTCCTGAACCACACGCCGGGCTGCTCGCATAACGGCCTGGCGTTCACAAAACAGAAGACATTTCTCATCGCGTGCGACGATCCCAATGGCGCCATCATCGAAACCGACATGGCGGGCAAACAGCTTCGCCGCTGGGATGCCGACGCCAACGGCAAGAAACTCACCGGCGGCATCAACGACATCGTGGTGACGGCCAATGGCGGCGCCTACGCCACGCTCTCCGGCCCGTTCGTCAATCCGCCGGTGGCCGTGATGGGCGAGGTGCTTTACCGCGCGCCGGGCAGCGACAAATGGGTGCCGGTGGCAGCCGATCTCAACTACGCCAACGGCGTCGGTGTTTCGCCGGATCAGAAGACGCTGTATGTCGCCGAAACTGTCGGCAACTGCATTCTGAAATTCACGATCAACCCTGACGGCACGCTTTCGGGCCGTTCGAACTTCGCGCTGCTCAATCTGCTGGTGCCGAACAAGGTCAAGAGCTGGTGGATCGGGCCGGACAGCATGAAGATCGACAGGCACGGCGATTTGTACGTCGCGCAATTCTCCGGTGGAAAAATTCTCAAGCTCTCGCCGCAAGGAAAATTGCTGCACGTCTTCGCCATCGCCGCCGGCGACGGCACCACCAATGTCGCGTTCGCCGACCATGAGAAGACGCTTTATGTGACGGTGGTGAAAGACCCACTCGATCCGCGGGCCAAAGGCAGCATCGTCAAGCTGGAAAACGTCCGCTAATCCAGCACGATCTGAATTCCCTCGGCATAGGTTTGCAGAAAGCCCTTCTCGTGAAGGCCGTGGAGTATCCGCTGCACATCGGCGGGCTTGATCTGCATGACTCCCGCGATGCGATCCTCGGACACGGCGCGCACCTGACCGTCATCGTTCGCGCTATCGCCGAGCAAGATGAGAGCCAGGCGTTCTTCGGTCGAAAATGCGGCGCCTGAACCCAGCGCCATGGCAACATATTTGTCGGACATGTTTGCGTTCCGCTGGTGCGGCGTCTTCGCAGAGTATGCGCGCAAGAATTCAGCAACGCAAAATGGGACCTCAGGCACCGTGTCGGGCGATGAGCTGATCGGCGATGTCGTTCAGATCGTTGCCCACGATGCTCGGCTGTGGCCCGACTTCCAGCACGTCGTTGCCGCTACGCCTGATCAGCGCCGCGTCCCAGCCGGCGGCGATGGCGCCCAGCGTATCCCAGGTGTGGCAGGCGATCAGGCAGAGCTGCCGAGGCTCGACCCCAAGCTCTTTCTCCACATAGCCATAGGCCTGGCGCGACGGCTTGTGATGGCGCACGCCATCGGCGCTGAATCGCCGCTCGAAAAGGTCGGCAATGCCGCCATGTTCGAGCTGGCGGGTCTGAATCTCCAGCAGATTGTCGGTGAGCGTGAAGAGTCGAAAGCCCGCATCACGCAGCTTGCGCAA
Organism: Rhizomicrobium sp.; assembly: GCA_036489635.1. Lineage (GTDB taxonomy): Bacteria > Pseudomonadota > Alphaproteobacteria > Micropepsales > Micropepsaceae > Rhizomicrobium. The sequence goes on from DASXFK010000038.1 coordinate 2,898, forward strand.
AGCATCGGGGACTTCCGGATGCGGCGGCATCGTGGAGAATTTCTCGGTGAGTTCCTTCTTGTCTTTTTCGCCGATCGCGATGCCGCGCGTATCCGCCAGCATTTTCATCACGGCCGAACCGATGTCGGTGAACGGCACATAGCAACCGGCCACCGTCAGCGCAGCGGAATACAAGATCAGATCGGCGAACCACAGGCGCATGGCGCTTCTGTCGCCGAAGATGCGCTCGAAGATGGGCTCCATGGTGTCAAGATCGAGAAGCGTTTCGTTGACATCGAATACGATCATCGGGCGCGTGGCCATGCTGCCATCTCCTTGCGTATTGCGCCCGATCTTGGCGAGCCTGCGCCCCCGCCAGCAGCGGATCAAGGGAAGGCGTGTCACGCTTGCGCGAGGACTCGGATAAAGAAAAACCCCGCGGGATGGGAGGGGCGTTACATCCCGCGGGGGCTTTCTGGTTTGTGGGCGTCGTCGTTGCCCGCATGTGTAACATCGTGCGCAATGTGTTCTTTCCAACGGCGCAATCGCGGCGAAATCCGAGTTTATTGTCACCGAATGTCGCCGTTCGCGGCCGTTTTCCCCGCTCTGGACACAGAGTTGAACCGCTGTTCATCTTGCGCGCCGAAGAGGAGCCGGCCGCCATGATTCCGCGCCTTGAGACCGAACGCCTTTATTTGCGCGCCTGGCGCGGAGAGGATTTTGAAGCTTTCGCCGCGATGAATGGCGACGCGGATGTGCAGCGTTATCTTTCCGGCGCGCCGCTATCGCGCGCCGATGCGTGGCGCAGCCTCGCGGCTTCGGTCGGCCAGTGGACGTTGCGCGGCTATGGCACCTGGGCGGTGGAGCGCAAATCCGATGGCGTGTTGCTCGGCAAGGCGGGCATCATTCATCCCGAAGGCTGGCCCGGTATCGAAGTCGGCTGGACGTTCGCCAAAGAGGCGTGGGGACACGGCTACGCCACCGAGGCGGCGCGCGCTGCCATCGATTATGCCTTCATCGCCTTGCCCCTCGACCGCGTGATCTCGATCATTCATCCGCAAAATATTGCTTCGCAGAAAGTCGCGGCCCGCGTCGGTGAGACAAAGGGCGAGCCTATCGTGCTGCAGATCGATGGGCACGGTTATCCGGCGGACCTCTGGGCGATTGTGCGACGCGATTGGGACACCAAACGACGTGGCTGAATCTTCCACGCCCGCCATATACCGCGGCCGCGATTTTTCCTTCTACGTCTCCGCCCGGTTTCTTTCGACGGTGGCGATGCAGGTGCAGTCGGTCGCCATCGGCTGGCAGATCTACGCGATCACGCGCTCCACGCTGGCGCTGGGCCTGGTGGGATTGTGCGAATTCGTGCCGATGTTCCTGCTCACGCTGCCCGCGGGCGAGATCGCAGACCGTTTCGACCAGCGCCGCGTGCTCGCCCTCACGCAGATTGCCGAGGCGGTGTGTGCCGGCCTCTTCCTGTTGTTCAGCCTCACCCAGCCGCACAACGCGCTGCCTTTCTACGGCGTTCTGGTGCTGTTCGGCGCGGCACGTGGATTTTCCGGCCCGTCCGGCCAGTCGCTGCTCGCCTTTGTCGTGCCGCCGGAGAAACTGGGGCGCGCGATTGCGCTGGGCTCGTCGGCCTTCACCACCGCCGTCATCGCCGGCCCCGCGCTTGGCGGCTTTCTCTTCGTGTTCGGTCCGGGCGCCACTTACGGCATATGCCTTGCGGGGTTTGTCTTTTCCGGAGTGCTGTACAGCAGGCTCGGCGGGCGGCGCGTGGTGCACAGCGCCTCCGAAGTTTCGCGTTGGGAGCGCGTCAAGGAAGGCATCCGCTTCGTGCGCAACCGGCCCGTGGTGCTTGGCGCGATGTCGCTCGATCTGTTCGCGGTGCTGCTCGGCGGCGCGGTGGCGCTGCTGCCGGTGTTCGCGCGCGACATCCTGCATGTCGGATCGGTGGGGCTGGGCTTGCTGCGCAGCGCGCCGGCTGTGGGCGCGGCGCTTACCGCGTTCTCGCTGTCACGCTGGCCGGTGACGCGCAATTCCGGCGCCAAGATGTTCGCTGCGGTGGCGATCTTCGGCGTCGCCACGGTCGTGTTCGGACTCTCCAGGAATTTCTATCTGTCGTGGCTGGCGCTGTTCGTCACCGGCGCCACCGACATGATCAGCGTCTTCGTGCGCTCGACGCTCATCCAGTTCGCGACGCCCGATCCGGTGCGCGGGCGGGTCAGCGCGGTCAACATGCTGTTCATCGGCGCGTCTAACGAATTGGGCGAATTCGAATCCGGCCTCACCGCGGCGTGGCTGGGTACCGTGCCCGCCGTCATCCTCGGCGGCATCGGCACGCTCGCGGTGGTGGCGATCTGGATGTGGCTGTTCCCGCCGCTGCGCAAGGTCGACCGGCTCACGGATGTCGAAGCGCTTTAACGCTGAAGCACGGGCGTGATCGCGGCATGGGCGAGCGAATGCTGCTTGAGATAACTGCCGAGCACGCCGCCATCCACGGTGGAATCGAAAGGCAGCTTCGTGCTGTCCATCGCCCATACCGTGAATTGATAATGATGCACGCCTGAGCCCGCCGGCGGGCAGGCGCCGCTGTAGATTTTGTTGCCGAAATCGTTGGTGCCCTGCACGGCATCCGCGGGCAGCGGTCCACCCTTGGGCAGCGACGTCGTCGAACCCGGAATGTCGAACACGATCCAATGCCACCAGCCCATGTCCCGCGCATCGGGATCGAACAGGGTGACGGCGAAGCTTTTCGTCGCCGCCGGTGCGCCGCTCCAGGAGAGCGAGGGCGACACGTCGCCGCCGCCGCATTTGACATAGACTTGCGCGTTGCCAAGCGTGGCGCCATCGGTGAATTCGCCGCTCTTGACCTCCATCGCCAGCACCGGCGTGCCCATCAATGCCGCTGCCAATGCTGCTGCCAACATAATCGCCGCTGTCCGCATCATGCCATCTTGCCGCTTGGCTGTTTCCAAGACAGATTTAAGCGCGATTACGGGCGGGAGCAAACATGGCATTGAAGGTTATCGGCGCGGGTTTCGGTCGCACGGGCACCGCGACCCTCAAAATGGTGCTGGAGCAATTGGGTTTCGGGCCGTGCCACCACATGATCGAAGTCATCCTGCATCCCGAGCAGGCGGACTTTTGGGAACGCGCCACCCGCGGCGAGCCAGTCGATTGGGAAGAGGTGTTCGCCGCTTATCGTGCGAGCTGCGATTGGCCGAGTTGCGCCTTCTACAAGGAACTCGCCGAGCGCTATCCCGAGGCAAAGGTCATCCTCACATTGCGCGATCCCAAGGCATGGTACAAAAGCGTCAGCAATACGATCATGCAGGCGATGAAAGGCCCGCTCGTTCTTCCGGACGGCAAGAGAGTGGGACCGCCCGGCGAGTTCGCGCCGCTTCTGATCGGACAAAAGACGTTTGGCGGCCGCTTTGACGAGGACTCCATGATCGAGGTGTTCAACCGGCACAATGAAGAGGTCAAGCGCACCATTCCCGCCGGCCGGCTCCTTGTTTTCGACGCCGCGCAGGGATGGGAGCCGATCTGCCGGTTTCTGGACAAGCCGATTCCGGCAATGCCGTTTCCGAAGACCAACACAACCGAAGAGTTTCAGGCGCGCCGGCCGCGCTGACGGCTTGCCCAGCGAGGCCCATGAAGATGAATAAGATTTACGCCGACGCCCGCACCGCCCTGGAGGGATTGCTGTTCGACGGCATGACGGTGATGTCCGGCGGCTTCGGGCTGTGCGGAATTCCCGAGAACCTCATCGTGGCGCTGCGCGACAGCGGCGTGAAGAACATCACGGCGATCTCCAACAATGCGGGCGTGGACGATTTTGGGCTCGGGCTTTTGCTGCAGACGCGCCAGATCAAGAAGATGATCTCCTCTTATGTCGGCGAGAACGCGACGTTCGAGAAGCAGTTTCTCGCCGGCGAACTGGAATTGGAGTTCAATCCGCAAGGCACCTTGGCCGAGCGCATCCGCGCCGGCGGCGCGGGGATTCCGGCGTTCTACACCAGGACCGGAGTCGGCACCGTGATCGCGGAAGGCAAGGAGCTCAAAGAGTTCAATGGCGAGACATATGTGATGGAGCGCGGGCTGGTGGCCGATCTTTCCGTCGTCAAAGCGTGGAAAGCCGATCCCGAAGGCAATCTCGTCTATCGCATGACGGCGCGGAATTTCAATCCGATGATGGCGACGGCGGGCAAGGTGACGGTGGCGGAAGTGGAAGAGATCGTGCCCCTGGGCGCGCTCGATCCCGATTGCATCCACACCCCGGGCATCTTCGTGCAGCGCATCGTTACGGGAAAATTCGAGAAACGGATCGAGAAGAGAACAATACGCGAATAGCGTATAGCGAATGGCGAATAGCGAATAGAACAGAACTCCGTTCGCCACTCCCTACTCGCTCTTTTGGGAGCAAAAGCATGCCCTGGACACGCGACGACATGGCCAAACGCGCCGCGCAGGAATTGCGCGACGGCTTTTACGTCAATCTCGGTATTGGCATTCCCACGCTGGTGTCGAACTACATTCCCGACGGCATGCATGTCACCTTGCAGAGCGAGAACGGCATGCTGGGCATGGGGCCGTTTCCACGCGATGCCGAAGTCGATGCCGATCTCATCAATGCCGGCAAGCAGACGGTGACGAAGCTGCCGCAGACTTCGTTCTTCTCCTCCGCCGACAGCTTCGGGATGATCCGCGGCGGCCACATCAATCTCGCCATCCTGGGCGCGATGGAAGTGAGCGAGCGTGGCGACCTCGCCAACTGGATGGTGCCGGGCAAGCTGGTGAAAGGCATGGGCGGCGCGATGGACCTCGTCGCCGGCGTCAAGCGCGTGGTCGTCATTATGGATCACACCGACAAGGCGGGGAATTCCAAGCTGCTGCACAAATGCAGCTTGCCGCTCACCGGCGTGCATTGCGTGCAACGCATCGTCACCAACCTCGGCGTGTTCGACGTGACGGAAGGTGGCCTGAGGGTAACGGAGATCGCGCCTGGCGTGACGATGGACGAAATAAAATCCAAGACGGAAGCGAAACTCGTTTCGTAGGGCGCGCGCGGAGGGGCAACAGTGTTCGACGCATTCAAAGGCTGGACCGGGCCGCAGAAGCATGTGGTGGCGG
>DASXFK010000044.1:0-11495 GCA_036489635.1 Rhizomicrobium sp.
CATCGCCATCGGTGCGCCGATCCTGTGCCTCGGCATCTGGATGGTGTTCGTGCCGGGCGGCCATGTGAGCGTCGCCCATGTCTGCTTCTGGCTGTTCGTGATGTATTTCGGCTGGTCCGCCGTGGTGGTGCCGCATCTGTCGTGGGGCGCGGAACTCTCGCCGAATTATCACGAACGCTCGCGCATCTATGGCTGGTATCAGGCGCTCACCGTCACCGGCATGATGGGCGTGCTGATGCTGCCCGCGATCCTGGAACAGCGCGGCTATCCACTTGCTACGCAGGTGATGGCGATGGCCGCCTTCGCACTGGTCACTTTCGTGCCCGGCACGGTGCTGTGCCTGCTTTTCGTTCCCGAGCCGGAAGTGAAGCTCGGCACGCAGGCAGCCCTCATCCCTACGCTGCGGTTTCTGCTGAAGAACAGCGCCATGCGCCGGATCATGGCGATCGACTTTATCGAGTCCGTCAATCAGGGCGCGCGGGGCGCGATGTTTCTCTACTTCGCGGCGCTGGCGCTGGCGCTACCGAAATTCGGCGGCACGCTGCTGCTGTGCTATTTCCTGAGCGGCATCGTCTTCATGCCGGCGTGGATCGCGCTCTCGAAGCGCATGGGCAAGCACCGCGCGCTGATCGTCTCTTACGTATATGGAATAGCGATGGGGCTGCTGTGGTTCCTGATCCCGCCGGGCGACGCCACGGTGGCGTTCGCGGTCATCATGCTGTCGGGCGCGAGTTACGGCGCACCCGCATTCCTCGTGCGCGCCATGATGGCCGATGTGGCCGACGCCGACACGCATGAGAACGGCGCCGAGCGCGCGGGCATCATGTATTCGTTTCTCTCGCTCACCAGCAAATTCGGTCTGGGTTGTTCGGTGGCGCTTGCCTTCGGCACGCTGGCGTGGCTGGGTTTCGATCCCAAGATCCATAACACCGCGGCGGCCATCGAGCATTTGCGGGTGTTCAATATCAGCCTGCCGCTGGTGCTCGCCGCGGTGAGCCTGGTGATCATGCTGGGCTATCCGCTCGACGAAACCGAACAGAAAAGGCTGCGCGCCGACATCGAGCGGCGCCGCGCCGCCGCCGTTCCCGCCACACCTGACACCGCCATCACCGGCGAAGCTCTCGCAGAAGGACCAGCAGAATGATCGATCTCTACACCTCCGCCACGCCAAACGGCTGGAAAGCCTCCGTCGCCCTCGAGGAAATGGAAATCCCCTACGAGGTGCATTCGATAGAACTGTCGAAGGGGCAACAGAAGGAGCCCGCGTTCCTGAAGATCAATCCCAACGGTCGCATTCCCGCCATTGTGGATCGCGACGAGGGAGACTTCGCCGTGTTCGAATCCGGCGCGATCATGATTTATCTGGCGGAGAAGAGCGGCAAGTTCCTGCCGAAAGACGTGAAAGGCCGTAGCCGCGTCATCCAATGGCTGATGTTCCAGATGGGTGGCATCGGCCCGATGATGGGGCAGGCCAATGTCTTCGGCCGCTACTGGCACGAGGTCTATCAGCCCGCCATCGACCGCTACCGCAACGAGTCGCGCCGCCTGTTCGAGGTGCTCAACAATCAGCTCAAGGATAACGAATATCTCGCGGGCGATTATTCCATCGCCGATATGGCGAACTGGTGCTGGGTGCGCACCCATCCGTGGTCCGGCGTCAACATGGAAGGCCTCGACGCGCTGCAGCGCTGGATCGAGAATATCCAGGAGCGGCCCGGCGCTCAGCGCGGCGTAAAGGTGCCGGTCGATCTGGCGGCGCTGCGCAAGGGCGACGGCGAGGGCGCCAAGAAGATGGTCGAAAGCGCCCGCACGATGGTGCAGCGCTAGATTCTTCGATTGTCGCGCGATCACGCCGAACCGGTGCCCACTTCGGCGGATCGCGCTCTAAAACCGCTTCTTCTTCCGGCGCGAGGCGAACTGGTTGAAGGCCTCGACCAGCCCGGCGAACGCGACCGCGAAATAGAGATAGCCGCGCGGCACGTGGAAATGCGCGGCGTCCGCCATCAAGGTCATGCCGATCAAGAGCAGGAAGCTCAGGCCCAGCATCTTCACGCTGGGATTTTCCTCGATGAATTTCGCCACGGGGCCGGACGCGGCCAGCATCACCAGCATGGCGATCACGATGGCTGCGATCATCACCGACAAATGTTCGGCCATGCCGACGGCGGTGATGACGGAATCAAGCGAGAAGATGATGTCGAACAATCCGATCTGCACAATCACGGCCCAGAAACTACCGCGCGGCTTCTGCGTGAACTCCTCCTCGCGGTTCATCAGAACGTGGATTTCCGTCGAGCCTTTGTAGAGCAGGAACAACCCGCCCACGCCCAGGATGATGTCGCGCCAGGAATACCCTTCTCCCATCACATGAATGACGGGGACCAGCAGCGACATCACCCACGCGATGCCCGTGAGCAGGGCGATGCGCATCACCAGTGCGATGCTGAGCCCCAGTTGCCGCGCGCGCGGTTGCTGCGCGGCTGGTAGCTTTCCTGAGATGATGGAGAGGAACAGCATGTTGTCCACGCCGAGCACGATCTCGAGCACGGTCAGCGCGGCAAGGCTTTCCCATGTACGCGGATCGGTAAGGAGCGAGAGCATCAGAACCAGGGCTGGGCGAGAGTGGGGAACAGATACAACACCACCTCGCGGGCGGTGAGAAGGCCCAGGCCGATGCCTACCGAAACGTCGCTGAGAAAATGCGCGCTGACGAACGCCCGCGTCAGGGCCAGATAAAGCGCAATCGCGAACCACAGCGGCGCAAGCGCCGGAAACACGCCCGACAATATCACGGCCACGCAAACGATGGTGAGCGCGTGACCGGAGGGAAACGAATCGTATTGCAGATCGAAGCGCAGCGGCATGAAGCCGTAGAAGCTGTGCTCCAGTTCATCGCGCGGCCGCCGCCGCCCGAGCAGGATCTTGAAGACGTGCGTGATGACGGTGCCGATGGCGAGACAGATGAGAAACGCCAGCGACGCGAAGAATACGCTGCGCACCGCGGGCGTATCGTGGCCGAAGATGCGCAAGCCGTAGGTCAGCACCAGCAGGGTGATCGAGATGGCAAGCCAGTGGCCACCCTTCGCGCCATCCGTGGTCCGCGCAATGAAACGATGCAGGCGGAGCGGAATGGCGTCGTGAAAGAAGTGCGCCGCCCGCCGGTCCACAGCGAACAAGACGACACCAAGCACGAGGAAGAAGAAGCCAGCCCAAAGCAGCATGCCCGCTGATTGCCCGGAGAGCAGGGGCGAGTCAAACGCGAGATGGCCAGATCGCAGGATCGCAATGCTGGGGGATGCAAGCTAGAACGGCGACCTTGTTGTGATGCAGCCGGTGGAAATGGATATCAAGGGCGCGGCCAAAACGCCTCGCGGACATCCTCCCAACGGGGCGCCGTCGATGGATATTTTATGCTCCGCGAGGGGTCCGAGATCGGCGATGGCGGGCTCGTCCGATATTAGGGGGAAGCCCGGCGGAGGCAGCCACGATGCTGTCCCACAGATATTCGACCAACTGGAGGCGTTCGGCGATGCTGAGCTTGAACAGGTCGTTGATGTCCGCTCATGGCGGCAACTCTCACAGAAGAGCCGAATTCGGGCAAGTTTCCGCTGCGATGAGACAGGGCTGGTGGAACGCCCCCCGCCCCCGCTACAGTCGCACAAACGCTATCGATCACACCGGAGGAACTTATGGATTTCGATTATTCGCCGCGTCAGAAGGAATGGATGAAGCGCGTCGGCGACTTCATGGATGCGCACATCTTTCCAGCCGAAGAGACCTACCACAAGCAGATGAGCGACGCGCGTGAGAAGGGCAATCCCTGGATCGTCGTGCCTGTCGTTGAAGAACTGAAGAAGAAAGCAAAAGCGCAAGGGCTGTGGAACCTGTTCCTCAATGAGAGCGAACACGGCGCCGGGCTCACCAATCTCGAATACGCACCACTGTGCGAGATGATGGGCCATGTCGGCTTTGCGTCGGAATCGTTCAACTGCTCCGCGCCCGACACCGGCAACATGGAAGTGCTGGAGCGCTACGGCAGCCCCTATCAGCAGGACAAATGGCTGAAGCCGCTGCTGGCCGGCGAAATCCGCTCCGCCTTTTTGATGACGGAGCCGGCGGTCGCCTCGTCGGATGCCACGAACATCTCCACGCGCATCGAGCGTCAGGGCGATCATTATGTGATCAACGGCCGCAAATGGTGGTCGTCGGGCGTCGGCGATCCGCGCTGCAAGGTTGCGATCGTCATGGGCAAGACCAATCCCGATACCGATCGCCACAGCCAGCAATCGCAGATCCTCGTACCGATGGAGACGGACGGCATCAAGGTGGTGCGGATGCTGCCGGTGTTCGGCTACGACGACGCTCCCCACGGCCATGCCGAAGTCATCCTGAAAGATGTGAAGGTGCCGGTTGAAAACCTGCTGCTCGGCGAAGGCCGCGGTTTCGAGATCGCGCAAGGGCGCCTCGGGCCTGGCCGCATCCATCATTGCATGCGCACCATCGGCGTTGCCGAACGGGCTCTCAAGCAGATGGTGACACGGCTGCTGGCGCGCGAAGCCTTCGGCAAGCGCATCGTCGAGCATTCGGTGTGGGAACAGCGCGTGGCCGAAGCGCGCACCAATATCGATATGTGCCGCCTGCTCACGCTGAAGGCGGCCGACATGATGGACAAGGTCGGCAACAAGGTCGCGCGCACCGAGATCGCCGAGATCAAAGTGGCCGCACCGCGCATGGCGCTGAAGATCATCGACGACGCCATCCAGGCATGGGGCGGCGCGGGCGTCACGACCGATCCCGGTCTTGCGCGCATGTACGCCAGCCAACGCACGTTGCGTCTGGCCGACGGGCCCGACGAAGTCCACAACCGCACGATCGCGCGGCTGGAATATGGCAAATACTCCAACCGTGCGCCGCGCATGGCGGCAGAGTAGCTTTTTGAACTGACCAATCATCGTCATGGCCGCCACGAGGCGGCCATGACGGTCTGGCATTATGCAGCGACGTTTGCTGCTTGCGGCTTGAGGGGCAATTCCACCGTGACCGTGGTGCCGACGCCTTCCTCGCTCTCGATGCGCATTGCTCCGCCATGTCGCTGTGCCAGCGCCTGCACCAGCGCCAGGCCAAGGCCCGTGCCGCCCTTGGCCAGCATGGGATCGACGCAAACCTGCTCGAATGGCTTGCCGAGTCGCGGTAGCTGATCGGCGGGTATGCCGACGCCGTTGTCGGCTACGGAAAGCGCAAGGCTGTCGCGCTCAGCGCGGGCTTCGACGCGCACGTGTCCGCCGGGCAAACTGAACTTCACGGCATTAGACAGCAAATTGAGCAGGATTTGCGTGATGGCGCGGCGATCGGCGAAAAAATTGGTGGCCCCGTGATGAACATGGGCGCTGATATCCACGCCGGCGTCGCACGCCCGCGGCTGAAGCAACTTGGTGCAGTCCTCGATCGCGCCCGCCAGATCGACGCGCTCGACGTGGAGCTCCATCTTGCCGGCTTCGATCTTGGCCATGTCCAGGATGTCGGTGATGAGATCGAGAAGGAGCTTTCCGGATTCGCCTATCAGCCCGGCATATTCCTTGTAACGCGCGTCGCCCAGCGCGCCGAACAGCTCCTCGCGCATGATGTCGGAGAAGCCGATGATGGCGTTGAGCGGGGTGCGCAATTCATGGCTCATATTGGCGAGGAAGCCGGATTTCGCCTTGCTGGCGGCCTCGGCGTGTTCGCGTGCCGCTTGCATCTCCAGCGCCTGGCTCTTGCGCTCGCTGACGTCGCGGCCGACGCTGATGCCGTTTCGGAAATTCCCGTCGGCGTCGTAGATTGCGCGGGTTGTCGTCTCCAGCCAGACGTAGTGGCCGTCGCCATGCAAAACGCGATAGGCCGTGATCGTCGTCGCGCCGTCTTCCGGCCAGGTTTCCAGCGGCACTGCAGCCGTCCGATCGTCGGGGTGGATAAGCCTGAGATATTCGGATCGATCGATCTCGGCGACCGTACGCTTCAAGATGCGCCACAGCGCGTCGGACGCGCACAGGATTTTGCCCTGTTCGCCATAAAGAATGATGATGTCCGAGGCCTGCTCGGCCATCACGCGGTACATCTGTTCGGCTTTCGCCCGCGCAGTCTCGGCGACGACCTCGGTGGTGACATCGCGGCAGACGCCGATCAGCGCGACGACGCGGCCGTCGGGACCGATCTCGACTTCGCCCTGCGTCTCCACGATCTGCGCCGTCGCAGACGTGATCTTGGCGTGTGTCACATAACGGAAGCCGGAGCGCGTGCGGATTGCGACGCCGATCTTCTCAAGAATGTTTTTGACGTCATCGGCTACGATCTGGTCGAGCAGCCAGTCGTTATTGGCCGCGAAATTCTGATCGATATTCAGCAGGCGATACATGCCGGGCGACCAGGTGACGTGATTGTCCGCCAGGCGCAGGCGCCAATAGCCGAAGCGCGCCGCGCGCTCGGCCAATAGAAACTGGGCGCGTTCGTTCGCCAGCACTGTTTCGGCTGTTTGCCCGGCGCCGCGGTCTTGCGCGTCCGCCCCGTCCGATGCCATCGATTCCTCGCCTCAGTCGCGCATCGCCAGATAGGCAAAGTTACGGCTCTTGCGTTAAGCAACACTTGCCGAATGCCCGCGAAGACCGGCCATTGTTTGGACGGTAAATGTCGATTAACCCTGTTCGTTTGGAGAAGGCGCGCAATGCGGCGGCGGGTTAAGCGGTTCCGTGCGCCGGTGTCTTGAATATTCGCCCGTCGCGCATGACGAAGCGGACCTTGGTGAGTTCCGCGATGTCTTCGAGCGGGCTGGCGGCGGTAGCGATGAGATCGGCGGGGTTGCCCGGTTCCAGCGTTCCGAGTTCGGGATGGCCGATATGTTCCGACGCCGTGACGGTCGCCGCCGTGATCGCTTCCATCGGAGTCATACCCGCCTGCACCATGAGGGCGAACTCGCGCGCGTTCTCGCCATGTGGCGACACGGCGGTGTCGGTTCCGAACGCGACCTTGACGCCTTCGCGATGGGCACGGCGTAGCGTCTCCACGATGTTCGGCCCAACGGCCAGCGCCTTGTCGCGAATGGCCTTGGGCATGAAATCGGCGTTGCGGGCGTAATCCGCGACCGTCATGCCGGCGAGCGCGGTCGGCACATAGAAGGTGCCGCGTTCGATCATCGTGTCCATGATCTCGTCGTCCATGAAGGTGCCGTGCTCGATGGCATCGACACCCGCCTTGAGCGCGGCCTTCATGCCGTCCGCACCGTGCGCATGCGCGGTGGTCTTGCGCCCCAGCATATGCGCGGTGGCGACGATGGCCTCGTATTCGTCGTCGAAGAATTGCTGGCCGGTGCCGGTGTCTGTGTCGGTCAGCACGCCGCCGGTGGCGACGAACTTGATGAAGTCGGCGCCGCGCGATACCTGGCGGCGAACCGCATGGCGGCAGCCTTCGGCGCCGTCGGCGCGGCCGCTGGCGTCGAGCAACAGGTTGATGTCGTCGCGATAGCCGCAAGTCATGCCATGGCCGCCGGTGGGCGAAATGATGGAACCCGCCGCGAAGATGCGCGGGCCTGCGACATAGCCTCTGGCGATGGCGTTCTTCAGCGCGAAGATCGCGTTGCCCGCGCCGCCGATCTCGCCCAGATCGCGCACTGTGGTGAAGCCGGCTTCCAGCGTGACGCGGGCGTGGCGCGCTGCATGCAGCGCGATGGCTTCGGGGCCTTCCTCCACGATGTCCATCTTGTGCTGCGGCCCGAACTGACCGGTGAGATGCACATGGCAATCGATCAGGCCGGGCAGGACGAAATAGCCGGAGAGGTCGATCACCTCGTCGCCGGCCTTTGGCGCCGCGAAGCCGGACTGCACCGCCGCCACGCGCCCGTTCTCGACCACAACAGTTTGCTTCGCCGCGGGCTCGCTGCCGGGGATGGCGAGCAACGTGCCGGCGTGAACGAGCGTGCTCATGCTTGCCTCCTATTTCGCGCCGGCGCGCTGGGCAAAATGCCAGGCCCGTTCGGCGAGCGGACGCACACCCGACGCGTTCTGCGCAGCATGCGCGCTGTTGGCCGTGCCGTCGCGCACGCGCCCGACGATGCCCTGCAGAATCCCCGCCAGACGGAAGAAATTATAGGCCGCGTAGTAATCCATGTTCGGGGCCGCATCGCGATGCGTACGGCGGCAGTACATCGCCGTGTAGGTGTCCTTGTCGGGGATGCCCAATGCCTTGAAATCCGCGTCCAGCAGGCTGCCGCCGCTCGAAACACCGCCCGGCATCTGCCACTGCATCAGGTGATAAGTGAAATCCGCCATCGGGTCGCCGATTGTGCACAGTTCCCAATCCAGCACCGCGATCACCTTGGGCTCGGTGGGATGCAAAACCATGTTGTCGAGTCGATAGTCGCCATGAACGATGCTGTCGCGCGCATCGGTAGGCAGATGCTGCGGCAGCCATTCGATAAGGCGGTTCATCTCCGGAATCGTCTCGGTTTCGGACAATTGGTATTGCTTGGTCCAGCGCGAAACCTGGCGCGCGACATAGTTTCCGGGCTTGCCGTAATCCTGAAGGCCGAGCTTTTCCCAATCCAGATTGTGCAGCCGCGCGAACGTCTCGTTCATCGCGTCGTAGATTTCGCCGCGCTGTTTGGGCGTCTGATCCGGCAGCAGAGGCCCCCAATAGATGCGGCCATCGACGCAATCCATCACGTAGAACATCGTGCCGATGACGCTCTCGTCCTCGCACAGCAGATAGGGTTTCGCGACCGGAAAGCCGGTGGGGTGCAGCGCCGAAATGATGCGGAATTCGCGGTCCACCGCATGCGCGCTGGGCAACAGCTTTCCCGGCGGCTTGCGGCGCAGAACATAATTGCGGTTCGGCGTGATCAGCTTGTAGGTGGGGTTGGATTGTCCGCCCTTGAACTGGCGTACTTCCATCGGCGTCTGGAAGCCTTCGATGCGTTCGGCAAGATAACGCTCCAGCTTCTTCTCGTCGAAGCGATGGGATTCCACCACCTCTTTGGTCCCGGTGAATTTTTCCTGACGATCGTCCGCCGCGTCTGCCATGTAGCACCCTTGTCCTTATGGGCGCATTTGAAACGGCCGGGGCGGCCGGCGCAATGGTGTCGTTGCGGAAACTCCGGTAGCGCGCTACCTTGACCGGCAGAGGATCGTCATGACGCGCCCACCGAAGAAGTCCGAGTTCGAGAAGTTTCGCCGCTACCGGCAGTCCCGCAAGGAGCAGGGTTTGCGCTTGTTGCGCGTATGGGTTGCCGACCCAAGGACACCCGCGTTTCGCCGGAAGGCCAAGCGCCAAGCGGGGCTGCTGCGGGGTGCCCCGGAAGAGGGCGAGTCTCTTTCTTTCATTGAAAAGCATTTGGACAGCGACGGCTGGACAGCATGAAGCGAGGTGACATCGTCACGGTCGCGGCGCCGGGCGATTACGGAAAGCCGCGCCCGGCGGTCGTCATCCAGTCCGATCATCTCGCCGACGGTGAAAGCGTAATGGTCTGCCTGATGACGAGCACGAAGCGGGCTGCGCCTTTGTACAGATTGGATATCCCAATTCAGCCCGAAACCGGCTTGCGCGCGCCATCGCAGATCATGATCGACAAAATCGTCGCCGTGCGTCGGTCGCGCTGCGGGGAGCCCATCGGATGCATCGACGCTACAACGCTCGCGTCTCTTGGCCGATCGTTGACGCTCATGATCGGCATCGCGGATTGATCAGCGCTTAAGCGCCCGCCAGCCGATGTCGCGGCGGCAGAAGCCGCCGGGCCAGTCGATCAGATCGACCGCCTTGTAAGCGCGCGCTTGCGCCTGCGCGACATCGCGGCCCAGCGCGGTGACGTTGAGCACGCGGCCGCCGACCGCGAGCAGCTTGCCGTCGCGCCGCTCGGTGCCCGCGTGGAAGATCTGCACGCCTTCGACAGCCGACGCCGCGTCAAGATTGCGAATCTCGGTGCCTTTCTCATACGCGCCGGGATAACCCTTCGACGCCATCACAACCGTGAGCGCCACCTCATCGCGCCAGCGCAGATCGATGTTGGCGAGCTGACCGTCGCGCATCGCGATCAAGGTGGTGAGCAGGTCGGATTTCAGACGCGGCATCAGCACCTGACATTCCGGATCGCCGAAGCGGCAATTGTATTCGACGAGCTTGGGACCATCCTTGGTGATCATCAGCCCCAGATACAGCACGCCCTGATAGAGTCGTCCCCGAGAAGCCATCGCCGCAACGGTTGGCTTGATGAATGTCTCCATCGCGATCTGTTCCAGCGCGGGCGTCAGCACCGGCGCGGGCGAATACGCGCCCATGCCGCCCGTGTTCGGCCCGTTGTCGCCATCGAATGCGCGCTTGTGATCCTGCGCCCCCACGAGCGGCACGACATGTTCGCCATCGCTGAGCGCAAAGAAGCTGGCTTCTTCGCCCTGCATGAATTCCTCGACGACGACTTCGCTGCCGCTTTCGCCGAAGCCGCCTTCAAACATGAAGTCGATGGCTTTCGCGGCATCGGCGTTAGTCTCCGCGATGATCACGCCTTTGCCGAGCGCCAATCCATCCGCTTTGATGACAACAGGCAACCCCAATGTGTCGGCAAACGCTTTGGCAGAACTCGCATCGCGGAAGCGTTGATACGCGGCCGTCGGAATCCCGACCTCGCGACACAGGTCTTTCACGAAGCCCTTGGAGCCTTCCAGGATCGCGCCCGCCATGCTCGGCCCGCTGGCTTTGATGCCCGCAGCTTCCATCTTGTCCCACAACCCGCCAACCAGGGGGTTGTCCGGCGCGATGACGACGAAATCGATCTTCTTCTCTTCGGCGAACGCGATGAGCTTGTCGAAATCCATCGCGCCAATGGGGACGCACTCCGCCACCTCCGCGATGCCCGCGTTACCCGGCGCGCACCACAGCTTTGTCAGCAGCGGACTCGCCGACAGCGCCCACGCCAACGCGTGCTCCCGGCCGCCGGATCCGATGAGAAGGACGTTCATGCCCGGAACTTCCGCGAAGGAGGCTGCTGATTCAAGCGTGCTTCCTATATGATCTGTGAATCATGTCCGAAGCGCCAGCCAAAGCCAATCTGCCGGAATTCAGCGTCAGCGAGATCGCCGCCGCGCTCAAGCGCACGGTCGAGGATTCGTTCCCCTTCGTGCGCGTGCGTGGCGAGATCAGCGGGCTGAAGGCCGCATCCTCCGGCCACATCTATTTCGACCTGAAGGACGACAAGGCGGTCCTGAACGCGATCATCTGGAAGCCGACGGCGCGGCTTCTGAAGCTGAAGCCGCAAGCAGGGCTGGAGGTCGTCTGCACCGGGCGCATCACGACCTATCCCGGCTCGTCGCGCTACCAGATCATCGTCGAGCAGCTCGAGCTCGCCGGACGCGGCGCGCTGATGGCGATGCTGGAGGAGCGCAAGAAGAAGCTCGCCGCCGAAGGCCTGTTTGCCGCCGAGCGCAAGAAGCCGCTGCCATTCCTGCCGGACGTGATCGGCGTCGTGACATCGCCCACCG
>DASXFK010000055.1:0-2434 GCA_036489635.1 Rhizomicrobium sp.
CGAAGCGCTGGATCGCGCGCATGATGCGCTGCTGGAGACGCGCCCCACGGCGGTGAACCTGCGCTGGGCGCTGAAGCGCATGCGCGATGCACTGCGCAATCATCCGCATGAAGCGCGCGCGTCGCTCGCGTGGAAGGAAGCCGGCGCGATTGCGGATGAGGATGTGGAAGTGTGCCGTTCCATTGGCGAGGTGGGATTGAAAGTTCTGCGCGATGCGGCGGCGAAGAAAGCGCCCGGTGAAACGCTGAACGTGCTCACCCATTGCAACGCCGGCTGGCTCGGCTGCGTCGATTGGGGCACGGCGCTGGCGCCGCTGTATCTAGCGCATGACGAAGGCATGAAGCTGCATGTGTGGGTGGATGAAACCCGCCCGCGCAACCAGGGCGCCTCGCTCACCGCCTTCGAGCTTGGCGGACACGGCGTGCCGCACACCATCATCGCCGACAATGCCGGTGGCCATTACATGCAGGCCGGGCAGGTGGATCTGTGCATCGTCGGCTGTGACCGCGTCACCGCAAACGGCGATGTTGCCAACAAGATCGGCACGTATCTCAAGGCGCTGGCCGCAAAGGATAACGGCGTGCCGTTTCATGTCGCACTGCCGTCATCGACCATCGACTGGGATATGAAATCTGGCCGCGATATTCCCATCGAGGAACGCAGCGCGGATGAGGTCCTGAAAATGACCGGCCGCACTGCATCGGGCGCGCTGGCGACGGTGGAGATCGCCAACCCCGGCAGCGCCGCCGCCAACCCCGGCTTCGACGTGACGCCAGCCCGCCTCGTCACCGGCTTCATCACCGAACGCGGCACTTGTTCGCCCGACCGGCTGGCATCGCTCTTTCCGGACTCGCAATGACAAGTTGAATCCGCGAGCGGCGCGGAGGTTCCTCACGCGGCGCAAACGTGATATCGCGGGATCGCTTTCGGGGCGTGAGGCGCAATTGTTTCCACGTATGGCGGCGGTTTTGTCCGCGGTGCTTTTCGGTGTGCTTTGCACGGCGGCGCACGCGCAATCCGTGACGTTTGTCGATCTTTCCGGCCCCGCATCGGCTTATGTCGCACGGCCGCAAACGCCGATGCCGGCTTCGCTCGCGCAGGTCGATGTGGCGCACGCAACCTCCGTTCCACCTGCCTCCGGCCGGGGAACGAAGACCTATTTCGTCGATCTCATCACCGGCCGTCAGATCGAAACCACGCCGGTCGTCAGTGCCCACCCCTACGCCGGCGACGAAGCCGACGATCCGTGGGAGGATTTCAACCGCAGCCATTTCGGCGGTCACGTTTTTCTGCAGACCAACGTGATCGATCCGATCGAGCATGTGTACACAGGCGTCACGCCGACATTCCTGCGCGTGATGGTGCACAATTTCCTCACCAACCTCGACAGCCCGAAGATCTTCGCCAACGACGTGCTGCAGTTGAAGGCCGGCTACGCGGCGGGGACGGCGACGCGCTTCGTGGTGAACTCCAGCGTCGGGGTCGCAGGCCTGCTCGATGTCGCGACGCATATCGGGATTTCGTATCACGACAACGATTTCGGCCAGACACTTGCGCGCTATGGCGCCGGCGACGCGCCGTACATCCTCGTTCCGATTGTCGGCCCCTCAAATCCGCGCGATCTCGCGGGCAAGGTCGTGGACATCTTCCTCGATCCGCTGGAATACGTGACGGTGCCCGGCGGCATCTACACCTCGCTCGGTCACGCCGCCATCGATCAACTCGACAAGCGGTCGTTCAGTGTCGGCCATCTCGACGCGATTGCGGAAACTTCCAAAGATCCTTACGCGGCGGAGCGTCACGAAGCGCGGGAGCGACGGCGTGCTGAGGTGGCAGGCTTCGATAACGGCCCGGACTGAACGTCCGCAGGAAATTTCGCCAAACCACTTGAACACGTTGCCGGCGTTACCATTTCCCACGTCCGCGCGAACTTTCCGGCCCGATGCGGCGGAAGGACTTGCGTGACAGCGGAACAGGGCCTACGGACCTTTTCCTTGCCGCCTGAAGGCCCTGTTTGGGCGGCGAGGACAAATTCCCAAACTGAAAAGAGCTTGCCGCAATGAAATCCCTTTGGTCCGAAGCTGAAGCCAAAGATTATGTGAAGCGTTATGCCGAAAAGGGCGTGAACGAAGACCTCGCGCTGCGCACCTATACGACGCGGCTGCTCGGCGGCGATCCGAAGCTGGTGCTGCATGGCGGCGGCAACACGTCCGTCAAACTGAAAACGCGCGATCGACTGGGCGATGAGATCGATGTCATCCACATCAAGGGCAGCGGCTGGGACATGGGCAATATCGAGCCGCAGGGCTTGCCTGCTGTGCGGCTGGAACCGTTGCGCCGGTTGCGCGCGCTGCCGAAACTTTCGGACGAGGACATGGTCAATTTCCAGCGGCTCAATCTTCTGGATGCGTCTGCGCCCAATCCGTCGGTGGAA
>DASXFK010000107.1:0-7999 GCA_036489635.1 Rhizomicrobium sp.
GTCTTTCCGAACACTGTGTGAAAGACGAGCAGGCGGTCCAGCGGCGCGCGGGGCAAGCCCACCGCCCGCGCCAGCCTGTCCGAGGATTGCACCGCAAAGCGCGAACCGTAGAGCGCCTGGTACAGCGCCGCGTCCCCCACCGTCAGGGTGCGCGGCGTGGCGTGCACGAACCTCTGCTTGAGGCGGAAGTCTTCGAAAAAATTTCCTGCTGACGTTTTCATGCGAGTCCCGCGATGGCGTCGGCCATGGCGACGGTCCGGCGCGCGATTTCGGCATGGAGCAATTCCACCATGCGCCCATCGAGCGAGATCGCGCCCTTGCCCTTGTTCTGCGGCAGATCGAACGCCGCGATGATCTTGCGCGCAGATTCCACGTCGGCAGGCGAGGGCGCGAACACCTCGTTGCACGGTGCCAGCTGTGAGGGATGGATCAAGGTCTTGCCGTCGAAACCGAAAGCGCGGGCCTGTTGACAGCAAGCCAGAAACCCTTGCGCGTCGGCGATGTCGTTGTACACGCCGTCGATGACGGCGAGTCCATAGGCGCGGGCCGCCGCCACGCATATTCCAAGCGCCGCGGACAGGTTTTGCCGGTCCTGCGTGTGCTGCCCGCGGAATTCCTTGATGAGATCGTTGGTGCCCATCACGAAACAGGCAAGCTTGCCGCCCGCGCCTGCGATCGCGCCTGCATTCAATATCGCCAGTGGCGTTTCCATCATCGCCCACAGCGCGATGGCCGAAGCCTTGGTGCCGGTCAGGTGGGTTTCCACTTCGCCAAGGTCCTGCGGTCGGGAGACCTTCGGAATCAGGATCGCATCCGGCATTGCCGCCGCGGCCGCGGTCAGGTCCGCCGCGCCCCACTGGCTGGAGAGCGCGTTGATGCGGATGACGACTTCGCGCTTGCCGAAGCCTTTGGCCTTCACGGCGTCGCAGACTTGCGCTCGCGCCATCTCCTTTGCCTCGGGCGCCACGGCATCTTCGAGATCGAGGATCAACGCATCGGCGGCCAGCGATTGCGCCTTCTCCAGCGCCCGCGCATTGGAGCCCGGCATATAAAGAACGGAACGGCGCGGCCTGATCATGTATGCCCCCAACGCCATCGACACCTAAACCAAGCCACGCCTCGCGCCAAGCGCCACGCGCGCGGTGCCTCCCGGATCGCGGCGTCTTACGCTTTGAAGCCTTTGGCGTATGCGGCGACTTCGGGGTCGGCGAGGAAGCGGCCGGACCAGCGCGCCATCACTTTCGCCATGCGCTCCGGAGCGACGCCGAGTTGGGCCTGCGCCACGCCGCCGTTCACGCTTTCATGGTAAGCGGCGACCAACCCGTCCTTGAGGACGAAGCGGCTGATGCCATCGATGACCACCTTGCGGCCTTCGAACTCGGGCACTGTGGAAACGAAGCGCGACAGGGATCGTGCATAGCCGATGTCGCCGTTGACGACGGGATCGCGGAATTCCCAATGGTAATTCGCCGCGTCGCGGTGAAACAGGTTTTCCAGCATATCGGCGATCGCCGCGCGGCCTGCATGCGGACCGTAGATATAGTCGTGATAGACCCCGTCCGGGGTGAACAGCGCCGACAACGCCTGGCCGTCGCCGGCGGTCGCGGCTTCGCCGAAGCGCGCGACCAGGGCGACGAAATCGTCCTGCGTCACGCCGCTTTCTTCAGGAGTTTGCGATTGATCAGGATCTCGGCGATCTGCACCGCGTTGACCGCCGCGCCCTTGCGCAGATTGTCGCAGACCACCCACATCACCAGTCCGTTGTCGATTGTGGGATCCTTGCGGATGCGGGATACAAAGGTGGCATCTTCGCCCGCAGCTTCCACTGGCGTCACATAGCCTCCGTCCTCGCGCTTGTCGACGACCAGCACACCGGGCGCAGCGCGCAGGATGCTGCGCGCTTTTTCCGCCGTGATCGGCTTCTCGAACTCGATATTCACGGCTTCGGAATGGCCGATGAAGACCGGCACGCGCACAACGGTACAGGTGAGCTGGATATCGGGGTCGAGAATCTTCTGCGTCTCGTTCATCATCTTCAATTCTTCTGTCGTGAAGCCGCTGTCGAGGAAGTCGCCGCCCTGCGGGATGACGTTGAACGCGATGCGCTTGGGATAAATCTTCGGCTCGACCGGATCGGTGACGAATACCGCGCGCGTCTGCGTGAACAGTTCGTCCATCGCGTCTTTTCCGGTGCCGGACACCGATTGATAGGTGGAGACGATCACGCGCTTGATCGTGGCGGCGTCATGCAACGGCTTGAGCGCCACGACGAGCTGGATGGTCGAGCAGTTCGGATTGGCGATGATGCCTTTCTTGATGTCGTGCAGGGCGTCGGCGTTCACTTCGGGCACGACCAGCGGGACGTTGCGGTCCATGCGCCAAGCAGAAGAGTTGTCAATGACGAGAGCGCCTTTCGCGGCGATTTTCGGCGACCACTCTTTGGAAACCTTGCCGCCCGCGCTCATCAGCACAATGTCGGTGCCCGTAAAGTCGTAATGCTCCAGCCCTTTGACCTTGAGCGTCTTGTCGCCAAAGGAGACCGCCTTGCCGATGGAGCTGGAAGAGGCGATGGCGACGACTTCGCTGGCTGGGAATGCGCGCTCCGAGAGCACGTTCAGCATTTCGCGGCCCACATTGCCGGTCGCGCCGACCACGGCGACCTTATACGACATGACGAGATTTCCTTGCGTTTCGAGCCTTCCGCGCAATCGCGGGCCGCGCACATATCATAACACGATGCGGCGGAAAAGCTGCCTAGTTGTTGCCGCCCCAGTGCAAGCTCAGCATGGCGCCGCGGCCATCGATGCTGCCGCCGATCGAGCCGCCCAGCAGTCTGACGCCTTCGAGGCGATAATGCGGCTTAAGACCGTGCCGTCGGCCGAGGCCGCCCGAGTCCGTGCCGTCAGCGCGAAGCGGCCCGATACCAAACCCGCGTTGCGACGGTGTGTAATGCACATGAATGGCGTCGCGATCCGGAAGCATCGACTGGGCGCGCGCCCGGACCAAGGCGTAGCGCCCGGCCATCACATCCGCAGAGGGCAAAGTAAGGCGCTGAGACTCGGAAAGAGACAATGGATTTGCATGCACTGCAGATGCAGTCAAAAGCAGCAACCCTGTCAGCACGACCGCGCGCATTTCGCGCACCCTCCCGGTCTCGAGAAGATGAACGCGAATTGCTGCGGGTTCGTTGCGGAATTGTAAGAAAAAGAAGCACGCCGCTTAACCATGACGGGTGGCGACGCTTCAGGCGATAGCGCCGGATTCTTTCAACCTGGCGAACTCGGCATCTGAGATATCGAGCACATCCGCCAGGACTTGTTGCGTGTGCTCGCCCAGAAGTGGTGGCGCGTTGCGGTATTCCGGCGGCGTTTTTGCGAGGCGCAAGGGGCTCGCGACCAGCTCGATGGAGCCCGTCGCATGTGGCATCGCGATTTTCAGCCCGCGCGCGATGGCCTGCGGATCGGCGAAAACCTGATCTATGCGGTTGATCGGCCCACAAGGCACGTTGGCGGCTTCCAGCAGCGCGATCCAATCCCTGGTGCCGCGCGCTGCGAAGATGGGTGCGAGCAGCGCGACGACGGCTTCGCGATGGGCTACGCGTTGCGCGTTTGTCGCAAAGCGCGTGTCCAGAGGCAGGTTGGCGGCGGCGCAGAAGCGGCGGAATTGGGCGTCGTTGGCGATCGCCAATATGAGATGACCGTCGCGGGTTTCGAACACCTGATAGGGCACGATGTTCGGATGCGCGTTGCCCAGCCGCGTCGGCTGCATTCCGCCGGCGAGATAGTTCATCGCCTGATTGGCAAGCGCGGCGGTCTGGCAATCGAACAGCGCCATGTCGATGTGCTGGCCTTCGCCCGTCCGCGACTGGTGGATGACAGCGGCGAGGATCGCGATGGCCGTGTAGAGGCCGGAAAAAAGATCCGACACCGCCACGCCTACCTTCATCGGCTCCGCGCCAGGCGCGCCATCGGGCTGGCCGGTGATGCTCATCAACCCGCCCATGCCCTGGATCAGATAATCGTAACCCGCTTTGTCTTTATAAGGCCCGTCATGGCCGAAGCCGGTGAGCGAGCAATAGATCAGCGCCGGATTTTCGGCCGCCAGCGAAGCATGATCCAGACCGTAT
Organism: Rhizomicrobium sp.; assembly: GCA_036489635.1. GTDB lineage: Bacteria > Pseudomonadota > Alphaproteobacteria > Micropepsales > Micropepsaceae > Rhizomicrobium. The sequence continues at coordinate 4,127 of DASXFK010000107.1, forward strand.
TTCGCCAGCGCGCCGGTCTTGAAGTTCTCCACCACCACATGGGCGCGGCGTGCGAGGCGCTTCACCAGCGCCGCGCCTTGCGGCTTTGCCAGATCGATGGCGACGGATTTCTTGTTGCGATTGGCGGAGAGGAAGTATGTCGCGTCGCCCGGTTTGCCTTTTGAATCCTGCAGAAAGGGCGGGCCGAAATGGCGCGTCTCGTCGCCTTCGCCGGGCTTCTCGATCTTGATCACGTCGGCGCCCAGGTCGCCCAAGATCTGCGTCGCCCACGGTCCGGCGAGCACGCGGGAAAGATCCAAGACCTTGATATGTGAAAGCGCACCCAACCGAACCCCCTGTTTGGGCGTACAGTAAAGTCCGCCAAGCAAAAGGGCGAGCCTCGCGGCCCGCCCTTTCTATCCATTACTATGTCGTTGGCGATCAGCCGCCCAGATCGATAACGGCGCGGCGATTTTGCGGCTCGCGCACACCCGGCCCGGTCGGCACGAGCGGATCGTGATAGCCCTTGCCTTCGATGGAGATGGTGCTGCCGTCCATGCCTTCGCTTACCATCTCGCTCTTCACACTCTGCGCCCGGCGCACCGACAGGCCCATATTGTAGCTGTCCGAACCCACCGTATCGGTATGTCCGGTGACCACCACGCGAACCGAGCCGCTGGCCTTCGCCTGCTTCACGGCTTCGCTCACGACCGATTGAGCTTCCTGCGTCAGGTTCGATTTGTTGAAATCGAAGAAGACGATGAAGGTCTTGGTTGCCGGCGGCGGAGCCGGTGGCGGCGGGGGAGGCGGCGGCGGCGGAGGCGGCGGTGGCGCCGCTTCGACGGCACGGCCCGGGTACCAGCGGAAGCCCACGAGCACGGCCTGGTCGATCGAGTTGTGCACGCTCTCGAAGCCCGCCGGCACAAAATTCAGGCTTGGGCGCGCATCGGAATGACGATAGCGATAATCGACATAAAGATCGACCATCGGCGAGACTTCGTAGGTGAGGCCGCCAATGCCCTGCCACATGAAGCCGCGGTCGCTGGAGCGCAGCAAAGGCGCGCCGCTGACGAAATGGGCGTCATATCTGTCGTTGCCGACACCGAGACCGCCTCCCACCGAAAACTTCCAGCGCGGCGTGAGCGGAATATCGTAAATCGCGTTGGCCATGGCAGAGAGCAGCCGCGCATGTCCGTTCAACGTATTGCTACCGCCGCCCGCCAGATCGACGGACTTGATGCTGTGGCTGGCCCAACCAGGTTCGACCTCAAAGCGCCAATTGTGCCATTTGTAACCGAGCGAACCGATCACCAACGCAGAGTCGTTCGAGTTCAGTCTTCCGTTGACGAATGTTCCGTTGAGCTTGGTGTTGTCGAGCGTGTCCCAGCCGGCGCCCAATCCGGCATACCAGCCCTGACCTGCGAAAGCGGGAGACGACAAAGCGAGCAAGCCAGCACTTGCAAGCACAAACGTTCTGATACGCATGAACATGTACCCCATACATGGGGGACACGCCCCCGTTACGCCGAAATGTCTGCGGCGATGGGGAAACGGCTATCCTGCGCTAAGGTTTCAATCTTTCGCAAATCTAACAAAGACTTAAATCTCCGTGCGGACGTCCCACAATTCCGGATAGAAGCGCAGATCGAGCGCCTTCTTGAGATAATTGACGCCCGATGTGCCGCCAGTGCCGGGTTTGTTGCCGATGATGCGCTCCACCGTCTTCATGTGGCTGAAGCGCCAGAGATGGAAGCGGTATTCGAGATCGACGAGCTTCTCCGCCAGCTCATAGAGCTCCCAATGCGTCTGCGCGTCGCGATAGACCTGGCGCCAGGCTTCGGTGACGCGCGGATCGCTGACGTAGCTCTCGGAAAAATCGCGGGTCAGCTTTTCCTGCGGAACGGGTAGTCCGCGCCGCGCCAGCAGCGCCAGCGACTCGTCGTAGATACTCGGTTCCTCCAGTGCCGTTTTCACGCGCGCCGCGATTTGCGGATTGGAATCGTAAACCCGCGCCGTCTGCCGATTCTTGTTGCCCAGGCGAAATTCGAGCATGCGATATTGATACGATTGAAAGCCCGACGATTTGCCGAGCGCAGAACGAAAGCTTGAATAATCGAACGGCGTCATGGTGGAGAGGATTTCCCATGACTGGATCAGGTTCACCTGCACGCGCGCTACGCGCGACATCATCTTGAAAGCGGGACCGAGCTCGCCTTTGCGGATCTGTGCGATTGCGCCGCTGACTTCGTGCAGGCACAGCTTGATCCACAACTCCGAGGCCTGGTGGATGATGATGAACAGCGTTTCATCGTGCTGCGCGGTGAGCGGGTGCTGGCTGGCGAGCAAGCTGTCGAGATGCAGATAGTCGCCATAGGACATCTGCTCGCGCATGTCCCAATGGACGGCCTCGCCGCTGAGATCGACCGCATGAACCGGCTTTTCGGGCGTGCTCATCGCATCATTTCGCAATTGCTTGAAAGAGTCGCAAGTCCCTAGCCTCAATGGTATTGTCGCGACGCAGCATAACAGTCAGGTGCCGGATGGGTGGAAAAATTCGCGCGGGCGCGATGGCGTTGACGGCTGGATTGACGGTCGCAGCGATGGCGACCACCGCCACTGCCGCGCCCAAATGCGCCAAGCCGATCGAAGTTTCCGCGATCCAAACCGCGGCGATTCAGCAGGAGCTGATGGTGGCCGCCCTTACCTGCAACGAAATCGGCCATTTCAATGCATTCCAGGTCGGCTTCAGCAAGGAATTGCGGGCTTCGGACGCGACGCTGGAGCATATGTTCAAGCGGCTTTTCGGCGGCGGTCGAGGCGAGGCTCAATACCATGCCTTCAAGACGCGGCTGGCCAACGATTCTTCGATGCGCAGCATTCACGACAACGTCGATTACTGCCAGCAGGCGCGCCAGGTGTTCGCGGCAGCGCTGGTTGCGAACAAGCCGACGCTGGCAGACTTTGCCGCGAGCGTTCCGGTTATCGACGAGAGTCCGGTGAATTCCTGCGAGATTCGCGTGGCGGGCGGCCTTTCAAGTATGGCGGCGCGCCGCGAGGGCGTTATCGTGCCGACACCCAATCCCTTGCGCATGGCAATGGTGGATCGGCCGCTGGCGCCAGTCTCTGCAGTGACGATGCCGCCGGCGCAGCCGCAACCGGTAGCCGCAACCAATGTGCCTGCGGCCGAGAAGCCGGCCCCGAAAAAAGAATCGGGCGGCCTTCTGTCGGGCATCTTCGGCAACTGAAGCGCCGGAGCAGATTGACGACGGACCGGTTTGAATGAAGGGGCCCGCCATGCGCGGGCTCTTTTTTTGTGCTCACGGTCGCGCCATCGCGCGCAAAAAAAAGGGCGGCCCGAAGGCCGCCCTTTTGCAGGGATTGCGTTGTTCGATCAGCCGCCGAGATCGATGACGGCACGACGGTTCTGCGGTTCGCGCACGCCCGGACCTGTGGGCACGAGCGGATCGTGGAAGCCCTTGCCTTCGATCGAGATGCCCGAGCCGTCGATGCCTTCGCGGACCATTTCGTCCTTGACGGACTGGGCGCGACGGACCGAGAGGCCCATGTTGTAGCTGTCCGAACCGACGGTGTCGGTATGGCCGGTGACGAGCACGCGGACCATGCCGTTTTCCTTGGCCGTCTTGACGGCTTCGGCAACGACGGACTGCGCTTCAGCCGTGAGGTTCGACTTGTTGAAGTCGAAGAAGACGATGAACGTCTTTGTGGGCGGCGGAGGCGGAGGCGGCGGGGGCGGCGGCGGCGGAGGTGGCGGCGGAGGTGGCGGCGGGGGAGATGCCCACGGATACCAACGCAGGCCAATCATCACAGCCTGTTCGTTCTGGTCATGCAGCTTGCCGGTGAAGCCGATGAAGGACGTGCCGTATTCCTTGTCGA
>DASXFK010000125.1:0-3629 GCA_036489635.1 Rhizomicrobium sp.
CACGCGAAGCACGACCCAGATCGCCCACGCGGTGGTCATCCCGATCACGACATAGCCGAAGCTCATCTGCGAGATGCCGGGCATGAAGGCGATCAGCGAGATGGTGAGGACGGCGAAATAATTCTGGAACGCCTGTTCGGCGAGCAACCGCGAATGGGCATGCGCGTCGCCCAGGATCTTTTCCAGATTCACCGATACGGAGACGAACAGCAGGCCGAGCAGCGTGGCCGCGGCGCCCCCGATCATCTCGTAGAATGTCGTCCAATTCTGCATACGCGCGAAGCTAGAGCGATTCACGCGGGTTTTCACGCGCTTTCGAAAGCGCGATCAGGATTTGTAGCCTTCGCGCAGGCAATCGCTCTGCCAGGCATTCTCGAAATCGCTGGAGGTGAGCGGATGGGTGCCGATGCCGGACTCCACATAAGGTCCCGCGGTGTTGTCGATATAGACGATGAAGCGCGTGGCTTGTGCCGGCGCGTTGCCGCTGGATTTCGCCGTGACGAAGCCGCAAGTCTGGCCGGTGGAATCGTCGCCCGTGACCTGGACGCGTGAGAATTGCGCGGACGGATCGCCGACATCGTCCTTTATGTTCTGCTCTGCGTTGGCGATGGCTTGCGCGCGCCAATCCTGTTGGCTGCACGCCGCAAGGCAAACGCAGATCGTAAGAAGGGCGGTTTTCACGGCAATGCGCATGGCATTGCCAGCTTTAGCGCCTGTTCCTGACCGGCCGCTTAGCGCATGCATGACCACTGGCAATTTCTCATAAATTCCAAGCTCGTCGCACTTTGCTGCGGGCAAGTAGCGATGAAACTGGAAGACCTCGCGCGGCGGGCGGCAGCGTTCGAGGCCTTCCGGCTCGCTCTATGGTCCGTTTGGCGGATTTACGATTCCCAGGTTGTACGCCTCGAACGCCCACACATCCGCGGACTGCGCAATCTGTTTGTCGGTTGGCATGTAGATATGGCTGGTCGCACCCGAAGTCTGGAGCAGGATCGGATTGGCGCATCCCTGCGCGTGCTGGATCGCCGCGGCGAACTTGAACTCGTGCATCGGCACCACGCGGTCGTCATCCCATGACGTGTCAATGAGCGTCGGCGGATAACAAGTGCCCTGCTTGATGTTGTGCAGCGGCGAGTAGGCGTAGAGCCATTTGAATGCCTGGGCGTCCGCCGAGGTGCCGTATTCGGGCCCCCACAGCGCGCCGCCGGAAAAATCCTGGTAGCGGAGCATATCGAGCACGCCGTGGCCGATATAGGCGCCGCCGAACAGGTCCGGATGCTGGGTGATCGAGGCGCCGGTGAGCAAGCCGCCATTGGAATAGCCCTGGATGCCCAGATGCTTGCTCGACGTGTAGTGCTGGGCGATCAGGTATTTGCCCGCCGCCGCGAAATCGTCGAACACGTTCTGCTTGTTGCCCATCATGCCGGCGTGATGCCAGGCCTCGCCATAGGTGCCGCCGCCGCGCAGGTTCGCCACGGCATAGACGCCGCCCAGTTCCAGCCACATCGGCACGGTCGGGCTGAAGCTCGGCGTGATGGTGATGTCGAAACCGCCATAGCCGTAAAGGATCGTGGGATTGCTGCCGTCCAGCGGCACGCCCTTCTTGGCGACGATGAACATGGGCACTTCGGTGCCGTCCTTGGAGCGGAAGAACACTTGCTTGGTTTCGTAGGGCGAGGAGTCGAACTTGACGTCCGGTTTGAAGAAGGTGTCGGTCTTTCCAGTCTTGACGTCGTGGCTGTAGATGCTCGCCGGATCGAGGAACGAGGTGAAGCCGTAATAGATGGTGTCGGAATCGTTGCGCACAGACAGTCCCGAAACCGAGCCGATGCCCGGCGTCGACAATGGTCCGATCGGCTTGCCGTCCAGCCCATAAAGATCGAGACGGCTTTTGGCGATATCCTCGGAATTGACGATCAGCTTGCCGCCGGCAAGCCCGGCAGAGCGGATCACGCCGCTGCCCTCGGGCACGACCACGCGCCAATGCGCCGGCGACGGCGCCTCGAGCGAGGTGGCGACGATGCGGCCGCGTGGGGCATCGAGATCGGTCTGCAGATAGAGCGTGCCGTTGTCGATGCCGACCGGCGCGTAGGAGGCGTCGTTCGTGGTGTAGAGCGGAACGATCTTGCCGCCGATGCTGGGCTTCTGCGGATCGCCCAGATTGGCATAAAACAGTTCGTTGTCGGGCGAGGTGCCATTCACCAGCGAGATGAAGAGCGTGCGCCCGTCCTCGCTCACGTCACCGCCGACGATCCAGTGCGGCAGATCGGGCCGCGCATAGATCAGCTTGTCGTCGCTCTGCGGCGTGCCGAGCTTGTGGTAATAGAGCTTCTGGTTCACCACCTCCTGATTGATCTTGTTGTTCGCCGCCGGCTCGGGATAACGCGCGTAGAAGAAACCGCCATCGTCATTCGTCCACGCGATGCCGGAGAACTTCACCCATTTCACCTCGTCGGACCGCGTCTGGCCCGTCGCCACATCCATGACGTGGACCGTCTGCCAGTCCGAGCCGCCGCTGGAGAGCGCATAGGCCAGATATTTGCCGTCGGGCGAAGGCGCGGTGCCGGCCAGCGCAGTGGATCCGTCCGGCGAAAGCTTGTTGGGATCGAGCAGGACGCGCCGCTCGGCGCCGGGCGAATCCTGCACATAGACGACGGACTGGTTCTGCAGCCCTTCGTTGCGGCGGAAGAACAGGCGCGGACCCGCGACCTGAGTCGGCGCGGTTTCCTTGGCGTAATTCCACAGCGTCTTCAGCCGCTGCATCATCCAGGCGCGCACCGGTATGCCGGAGAGATAGTGCTCGGTCAGCGTGTTCTCGGCATCGACCCATTTGTGCAGCGCCGGGCTCTGCATGTTCTCCATCCACTGATAGGGCGCCGGCACCGATACGCCGAAATAGTGATCGACCGTCTTGTCGCGTTTGGCCGGCGGGTAAGCGACGGCGGCGGGCGCGGCGAGCGCCGGCGTGGCAAGCAGCAAGAGCGACAGAGAGACAGCGTATTTCATTGGTTCCCCCACAATACCGATTCCGCCACCATCCGAGCATATCGGAGCACCGAAGGACATGAATTTCCGTTCATGCAAGTGGACGCGCTGCTAGCGGAAGAGGCGCCAGATCACTTCCAGATCGGCTTCCCATCGCCTGGCAGGCCGAGCGCTTTCCATTTCTCGGTGACGGTGCGGATGACGTCTTCGTCCATCGCGATCTTCTTGCCCCACTCGCGATGCGTTTCCGGCGGCAGCTTGTTCGTCGCATCGAGGCCAATTTTGGAGCCCAGCCCGGACTCCGGCGACGCGAAATCGAGATAATCGATCGGCGTGCCTTCGATGAGCGTGATGTCGCGCGCGGGATCCATGCGCGTGGAAAGCGCCCACATCACGTCTTTCCAGTCGCGGACGTTAATGTCATCGTCCACCACGATCACCCATTTGGTGTACATGAACTGGCGAAGATACGACCACACGCCCATCATCACGCGCTTGGCATGACCGGGATACGCCTTCTTCATCGACACCACGGCGATGCGATAGGAACAGCCTTCGGGAGGCAGCCAGAAATCGACGATTTCCGGGAACACCTGACGGAACAGCGGAATGAAAACTTCGTTCAGCGCTTCGCCGAGAATGGA
>DASXFK010000152.1:0-14908 GCA_036489635.1 Rhizomicrobium sp.
CCAAGGCGCGAACCCATAACCTGATCATCGTGTCTCCTGAATACGAGCATGGCGAATAAGAACACCGAAATCTCGCACCCCCGGTGCGCGGATGACAAGCTGCTGTCAGGCGGCAGGCGCTAGGCTATAATCGGGCGGCAGAGGAGAGATCATGCCCGACACATCCGTTCGCCACGCCACGCAGGCCGATGCCGCGCCCGCCTCGCAATCGCTGGCGCGCGCGTTTTATGACGATCCGATATTCTCGTTCTTCCTGCCCAATGACGCGACGCGGCTGAAAAAGCTCGAAAGCGTGATGGGCATTCTTTTCAGGCTCGGCGTGCCGCATAACGCCTGCTTCACCACCACCAACTACGAGTCGATCACCTTGTGGCGGCCGCCGAACGAATGGGACGTGCCGTTCTGGGCGTACATCACCAACGGCCCCGCGCTGCTCTCCGCGTTCGGCGGCGGCATCTTCCGTGTACTCTCCACCATGGACATGATGGAGAAAGCCCATCCGCACGAGCCGCATTGGTATCTGCAGACCATCGGCACCGATCCCAAATTCCAGGGCAAAGGCTATGGCGGCGTCATCATGCGCCAAACGCTGGCCACGGCCGATGCCGCGCACATGCCGTGCTATCTGGAGTCGAGCAAGGAAACCAACATCCCCATCTATCGCAGCTTCGGCTTCGAGCTGACTGGCGAGATGCGGGTGCCGAACGGCCCCAGGATCTGGCCGATGTGGCGAAAGCCAAGGTGATCGGCCACGAATCCGCGCCGCGCCCGGCGCGGCGCGAAGCCTGCCAGTGGCGTTTGAGCATCGCGCCATTCGATGGCAGTATTCTGCGTAACTCATGGGGGCCTGTTACAATGCGATATTTCGGGATACTCGCCTGCGCCGCTTTCGCGCTGCCATTGGCCGCGTCCGCGCAATCGCCGTTCGTGACCAACAGCGTGCAGCAAACCTTGAACGTGAACGATCCACTGAACCATACCTACCAGCAGGAGAAGTCGACGAGGTGCTCGCTCGCAGGCAACTGCGAGATATTTTTCCCGAAGGTGCAGCACATGGTGCTGATCCAGCACGTTGCGTGCTTCATCGTCAAATCCGGGAGTTCGAATCCGCCGTCAGAGGCGGTACTTTCGAATAACTTGCAGAATGTCACAGGAGCCAACCAATTACAGGTATTCTATTTCAATCAGAATACCTTCGTCACCACCGACTACAACTTCGGCATCAACACGGACACGGACGTCATCGTCCTTAAAGGCAATGTCCCGACTATCAGTGTCGTCATCTCGGAAGGAACGATGGACAATCTCGACTGCACGTTGAGCGGCTATCACAACTGAGGCAGGCCCATGATCAAAATCCATCACCTCAACAACTCGCGCTCGCAGCGTATTCTGTGGCTGCTCGAAGAACTCGGCGTTCCTTATGAGATCGTGAAATACGAGCGCATGTCGCCGGTGCCGTTCGCGCCGCCGGAGTTGAAGGCCGTGCATCCGCTCGGCAAATCACCCGTGCTGGACGATGGCGGCCGCGTCATCGCTGAGTCCGGTGCCGAGGTCGAATATCTCATCGACACCTACGGCAAAGGCCGCATGAAGCCCGCCCACGGCAGCGACGATTACTGGCGCTATGTCGAATGGATGCACTACGCCGAGGGTTCCGCGATGCTGCCGCTCCTGCTCGCGCTCTACACATCGATGCTGGGCGACGCGGCGGCGCTGTTGAAGCCGCGCGTGGACAGCGAGATCGCGAACAACCTGTCTTATATGGAGAGCGCCATAAAGGGGCGCGCGTTTTTCGTCGGCAACGACCTCACAGGCGCCGATATCCAGTTGCTGTTTCCCCTGGAAGCGGCCGGCGCGCGGCTGGAGCCTTATCCCGAACTCGTCAAATACCGCACCCGCATGCAAAGCCGTCCTGCCTACCAGCGCGGCATCGAAAAAGGCGGCCCTTATGCTTTGATGAGCCGCTGATTGACGGCAGTATTCGCCTGTGTCTTTTTCTACCCTGTGCGCGCGGCTTGTTTGGCTTAGTCTTGCCGACAGGGGGTGGCGATGCGGCTGGGAATGATCGCGCTTTGTATTCTCGCGCTCAATGCGGGCGAGGCGCTCGCCAGCGGCTATTCCGAACTCAATTTGGGCATCACCTATCACGTGCGACGGCAGTGGGACGCGGTGATCGTGCATCTCACTGCCGCATTGCGTGCGCCCGATTTGCCCGCCGCTTACCGCTCCGTCGCCTATCTGGATCGCGGCGATGCGTATTTCCAAAAAGGCCAGCTCGACAAGGCCATCGCGGATTACGACGCCTGTCTCGCCGCCGACCCGGACTACCTTCAGGCGCTGATCGATCGTGGTGTCGCTTACGGACGGCAGGGAAAGTTCGATCCCGCCATCGCGGATTTTTCCGCGCTGATCGCCCGGCGCCCGGCGCACGCGTTCATTTATGACGCGCGCGGCGTCGCCTATGAAGGGCAGAAGAAATTCGATCTTGCCATCGCCGACTTTTCCACGGCGATCAAACTCGCCTCCTCGGACCCTGGCGCCTATATGCTGCGCGGCTTTGCCTACCGCGTGACCGGCAAAGACGATGCCGCAATAGCCGATTATAACGCGGCCATCGATATCAACAGCGATCTTGCGGGCGCTTATATCGGCCGCGCCCTCGCCAATCGCGATGGCGGCCATTATTCCGAAGCGGCGCGCGATTTGCAGACCGCGATGAAGTTGAAGCCGGACAGCGGCGAGATCCGCGATCTCGGAGTCGCGCAATGGGAGGCGGGGCATTATGCGGACGCCGCGCAATCCTTCGCGCAGGCCTTGCAAGACAATCCCGCCGATCTCTACGCGGTGTTGTGGCATCTGATCGCCACGCTCAATGGACAGGGTCATGTCGGCGACGATCAACGGCGTTCGGCCTCTGCGCGCGATCTGACGAAATGGCCCGGTCCGCTGGTCGGCGTTTATATCGGCAGGACCCAACCCGACACAGCATTGAAGGCCGCGCAAAACAGCGATCCCGAAACGCAAGCCAATCAGATGTGCGAGGCGAACTTCTATTTGGGAGAATGGCAAGTGCTGGCGGCAAACAAGGCGGCGGCGCTGCCGATGCTGCAGGCCGCGCAGGCGCAATGTCCGCAAGTCTTCATCGAGCGCGACGCAGCAACTGCGCAATTGAAGAGGTTGCAATGATCCGCGCGGCCGTCGCGTTCGTGCTTGCGCTGGGGCTTGCCGGCACAGCCTTCGCGGATCCAAGCCCGCCGCGTCCCGCCTGCACCTTGAATGAGCTTGCCTCGCTCGACCTGACAATGGAACCCAGTGGAGTCGTCAGCATTCCTGTCGCCATCGACAATCAGCCGGCCCGTTTCACCATCGATACGGGCGCCCTGCTCTCTGTGGTGAGCGACAGCGTGGCCGATCAACTGAAGCTCGAGCGCAAGCGATTGCCGATTGAACTCATGATGCCGGGGGGCGTGAAGACGCGCAGCCTGGCGGTCGCGGACACATTCACGATCGGAAAGATGACGGCGCGCAGCCTCGCGCTCGCGGTGATCCCGACATCGGCGCTGTTGGGCTTCGAGGCCGATGGGCTTCTCGGGCCCGATATCCTTTCCAACTACGATATCGACCTGGATTTCGCGCACGCCAAGTTCAACATATTTTCTCAGGATCATTGCGAGGGCAACGTCGTGTATTGGGCGAAGGGGGGCTCTTACGCGAAAATACCGTTCAGGCTTCTGGATCATCTGCATATCGCCGCACCCGTTGTGCTCGACGGCAAGACGATCACCGCGGTGATCGATACGGGCGCAGAGCGCACCATGATGCCGCTATCGGCGGCGCGGGCGCTGGGAATCGATGTAAGCGCGGCGAACGTGACCAGCGAGCGGCGCTCCGTCAACGGAACCGCCGCAAGCGTGCTGTATCGCTATCCGTTCCAAACGCTGGCGCTGGAAGGCGTCACAATTTCGCATCCCGACATCGACATCGGTCCGGATTTCAATCTCGGCGGCGCGCAGATACTTCTCGGCATCGAAACGCTGCGCCAGTTGCATCTCTACATCGCCTACAAGGAACGGGCGCTTTATGTGACGCCCGCGGAAGCCGGCGGAAATTGACCGCGCTCCAGATTCGTCGCGCGATCTTAGGCCGAACCGGCGTCCACTTCGGCGCAGCGCTCTACGCTTTCACGGCCTGGCCCCAGTAATTGAAGCCGGCGAAGCGCGGCGTGCCGGGCAGATACATCGTCTGGATGTCGTCGATCATAAAGCCGCTTTCGGTGAGCAGATCGGGAATCGCCCGCGCCAGATGGCAGCCGCCGAAGCAGGCGCGCCACATGGGCGTCAGCCGATCCTGCCAACGCTTTACGTCGGCATCCGGCGCCTCGCCGTGCTCGCAGAAGATCAGCTGCCCGTTCGGTTTGAGCACGCGGCGCATTTCGCCCAGCGCTTTCATCGCATCGGGAATGGTGCAAAGCGTGTAGGTGACAAGCACGCTATCGGCGGATTCGTTTTCCAGCGGAATCTGCTCGCCGGGCAGATCGAGAAACTCGATCTTGAGCGGCGAGGCGGCCACGCGCTCCGCCGCACGCGCACGCATCTCCTTCGCCGGCTCCAGCGCCCACAGATGCGTGACTTTGCTCGCGTCGTAGAACGGCAGATTGTGCCCCGCGCCGAACCCGATCTCCAGCACACGCCCTTGCGCCCGCGGCACCACCTTCTTGCGTTGATAGCGGATCGGCTTGGTCCCCATCGCCAGCGACAACAGCGGCGGCAGGATATGGCGATCGTAGAAACCCATCGCAGCTTTCAACTTTCCGGCTTTTGTTCCGTGTTCCTCAGCACAGCCAAATGGAAAACGCCATTCTCGCCGCGGGCGACGATTGTATCGCCCTGCTTGGCTCCCAGACTAGCCGCCAACTCGTCGGCGGAAATCACGCCGAGTTCATCACCGATTTCGACGACCTCAAGTTTGATGCTCATGGCGAAGACCCCGCACAGAACACCATAGTATCAGCATTCGTCGTGCGAAGCGAAAGCATGGGAGAGTGTTTCGATGGCTTTCTATCGCCGCGGTTCGCTGGGTGGGTCGCCGCCATTGGGGACGCCCACCTGCTGCGGCACGTCGCCGTAACCCGGCTGGTTGTCGAGGTCGAAGCCGTTGATGAGCCCATGCGCCACGCAGATCACCGTGCCCAAGCTGATCCCCGCACTATACGGGCTCGCACAAGGCAGCAGCAGCGGCTGGTCCTTGCGCGAGCGGCCGCGTGCCCAAAGCGTCGCGTCGTGCGAGCGGTTGGTGTGATCGGCATAGAGGTCGGAATCGCTCGGCGTGGGAATGCGGCTTGCGCATTGCAGGCGCTGCTCAGCCGAAAGCGTGGCGAGATTTTCCGGCGCGCAATCGAACAACAGCGCGTGCAATCCGCCAGCAGGCGTACGAGCAGGCGCGCGGGCAGGCGCAAACGCCGGCGGCAAGGCGATCCCGCTAAAGCTGTACGCGCGCTGGCGAGGCGATTGCGGCGGTGGCGAAGGAATGACCCGCACGGGTTTGGTCTTCACCGGCTTGGGAAACACGAACCAGACAATGCCTTCGCGCGCCGGCTCGCCGACATGCACCGCGACCAGCGTCGCGCGCATCAGAAAGGCAATGACGATCAGGTGCAGCAGCGCAACTGCCGACGCACCTGTGATATGGCGCGCCAGGCGTGCGTTGAAAACCGCTGCTAGCATCTAAGGGTCCGGTTTGAATTCCAGCAGATCCCCCGGTTGGCATTGCAAAGCGGCGCAGATCTTCTCGAGCGTCGAGAAGCGCACGCCGCGAACTTTCCCCGATTTCAGAAGCGAAAGATTGGCTTCGGTGATCCCCACGATCTCCGCCAACTCCTTGGAGCGCATCTTGCGCTTCGCCAGCATGACATCAAGATTGACGAGGATCGGCATCACACGAATTTCGCGTTCTCGTCGGCCAGCGCGCTCGCCTGTGCCATCACGCGCACGATCACCAGCACGACGCCGGCCATGAACAATGTCGCCACGTCGCCGGTGCCGAAGCTGAGCGAGATGTAACGATGCCCATGTCCGAGCGGCCAACTCAATGCCGCCGTCATCGGCACACGCATGACAAAGCCCGCGATCACGCCGCCCACCAGCGCGAGCGCCACATGATTGAGCTGCCTGAGCGCGCCCCGCGTGAAGACTTCGCCGCGTGCATAGAGAAGAAACAGCCGGCAGAGCGACCACAGCGCCCACACGGTGAAGGCCTCCGCAAAGAGCGCGCAGCCGAGCGCCATCAAGCGGTTCGCGAGCGGGATTCCGGCGTTGAGCGCATCGCCCACATTCTCGACATCGAACATCAGCCATTTGCTGTGGCCCGGATCGAGGAAGATGTAGGTGAGCGCCACGGGCTGGATTGCCGCCCCGATCGCGGAAAGCACCGCCATCACGCGGCTGATGCTGCCCAGCCTGGAAGAAACCGCCATTGACGCCTCCTGTGTTGGAAGCATCGTTATACGGCTAATAGTTTCTGTCAAACGATAATTTCAGTGCTGATTGAAGTCGAAGCAAGGCAGACCGAGATTGGCGTTGATCGCCGTCTGGTCGCAGGGTTTCTCGACCGGTTGTGCCGGCGCGTTGCGTTTGGCGATCACGGCGTCATAAGGCGACGGACGCGCCACGCCCAGAAGCGGCGAGTTCGAAGGCTTGTTGTCCCATTTGTTCAGCAGGCAGCCGGTGCGGTCATGGGCGCTGAGCTGCTCGTAATACATGCCGCTGCAATTGTAGAGATAGCGGCCCACGCCGCCCAGGTCGCCCGGCGCGTTGGCATTGGGCGGCTGCAGCACCTTGTTGATCGCCGGCATGATGGTGATCGCGCTGGGCTCGAATTCCGGCCGGATCATTCTCGGCGTGGGAATGTTCAGATCCTGCTGAATCCGGTGCGAGCCACGCGGCGGCATCAGATTGAGCACGGTCTCGCGCAAGACATTCGCCCGCGGCACCTGCAGATGCATGGAGATGGCGAGGATATAGAGAAACAGCGCGTGCAGAACAAGAACACCCGCGCCTGTCGCGATGCGCCGCCAGGGGATGTCGAAATTCATGCCGCCTTCCCGAAAGCAACGCGGCCCCCCCGCAAAGACAGCGTGCTTCGCCGCATGAAACCGGATTTTATCCGGCGCCGCAATCAGCCCGAAGACGGCAGCGCCGGGCGCCAATCATTCAGGAGCAATCGTCACCTTGATGCCGTCAAGCTCGTCCGAGCAAACGATCTGGCAGGACAGCCGCGAATTCGGCTCAACCGCCAGCGCCATGTCCAGCATATCGACTTCCGCATCCGAACGGGGTGGAAGTTTGTCGTACCAGCCATCCTCGACATAGACATGACACGTCGCGCAGGCGCAGGCGCCGCCGCATTCCGCCGCGATCGGAAGGCCCGCGTCGCGCAGGATCTCCATCACGCTCCAGCCGTCGCGCCCTTCGATGCTGCGCGTTTCGCCCTTGCGGTCGGTGGCGACGATCTTCATGCGCGTCTCCTTCGAGGCTCGCTGCGCGAGCACCTCAGGATGCCGCACGAACCCGTCATGCTGAGGTGCGCCGCCACGGAGGTGCAACAACCAACGCGATGTCCGGCGGCGCCTCGAAGCATCATGCGACGCCAAGTTTCTTCTGCAAGCTGGACGAGGAGGTCGTGTACTGAAAGCGCAGCTTCTCGTTCGGCTTGACGATGTGGAACGCGGCTTGCGCCATCAGCGCGGCTTCATGGAAGCCGGAGAGAATGAGCTTCAACTTGCCGGGATAGGTGTTGATGTCGCCGATGGCGAAGATGCCGGGCGTGGCGCTTTCGAACCGCGCGGTATCCACGGCAATCAGATTCTCGGTGAGGTTCAATCCGAACTCCGCGATCGGACCGAGCTTGATGGTGAGTCCGAAGAACGGCAGGAACGCATCGGTGTCGTGCTGCCATTCTTCCTTGCCGGTGGCGGATAGCGTGACTTTCTCGAGTTGTCCGTCATCGCCATGCAGCGCCTTGACGCTGGCGACATGGAATTTCACTTTGCCTTGCGCTTCCAGGTCCCGCATCTGGTTGACGCTGTGCTGTGCCGCGCGGAATCCGTCGCGGTGATGCACCAGGGTGATCGATTTGGCGATGGGCGCCAGAGCGATCGTCCAGTCGAGCGCGCTGTCGCCGCCGCCCGCGATCAGCACGTTCTTGCCGCGGAACGTGTCCATCTTGCGCACGGCGTAATGCACCGACTTGCCTTCGTAAGCTTCGATGCCGGCGATGGGCGGACGCTTGGGCACGAAACTTCCGCCGCCGGCGGCGATCACGATCACCGGCGCTACAATCTCGGTGCCCGCATCGGTGGAAAGCTTCCAGCGCCCGTCGGCAAGCTTTTCGAGCGCGCTGGCTTGTTGCGAAAGATGGAACGTCGCGCCGAACGGCTTGATCTGCTCCATCAGCCGGTCGGCCAATTGCTGTCCCGTGACAATGGGCAATCCGGGAATGTCGTAGATGGGCTTCTCGGGATAGAGCTCGGTGAGCTGCCCACCGGGCCGGTCGAGGATATCGACCAGATGCGCCTTCAGGTCGAGCAACCCCAGTTCGAACACCGCGAAAAGCCCGATAGGCCCCGCGCCCACAATGGCGACATCGGTCTGGACTGCGGCACCCATTTCTCTATTCCACCTGCATAAGTTGTGGTTCAATGCAAAGTTGCAAACTTATATGTAGAAATGGTGCGCCCGGCAATTGGGTCAAGCGGGCGGCCGCGAAAGTGTCGCGCACCGGCTCCTCTTCTTCGTCCGTAGCAGAACGGATCAGCGATTGAGATAGGCGTCGATGAAGATTTTGACTGCCTCGGAATCGCTCTTGAGCAGGCGCAGCGCTCCGGCGGCGCTCGTGCTGTCGGAGGCGGGATCGATCGGCTCGCAAGCCGCTGCCGCATCGGCCATTGCAAACGCGCCGATGCCGCGCGCGGCTCCCTTGAGCGAATGCGCCACTTCGCGCCAGGTCTTCGCATCTCCCGATTGCAACACGCCGTCCATGCGCTGGACCAGTTCGCCGGCTTGATTGACGAAGAGCTGGAGCACTTCGGCATTGAGCGCCAGATCGCCGCCGGTGTAGCGGGAGAGGTGCGCGAGATCGACGGGGCGAGCGTTCATGGCAGCCTGGCTTCGTTGGGCGCCGCCATTATCCCGCGCTAACGCTCAACGCTCCGTTAATGCTTCAAAAAGGCCGCCAGCCATTGGGGAAAGGCGACACGCCGAACAGGCGGGCATGGGCGAACAGCACGATCAGAAATAGCAGGCTCGCCAGCCAGAAGCGCCAGCCGAAGCTTTCGCCCAGGCGCGCCTGAGTGCGGCCGGTGACGATGGCGCCGAAAGGAATGTTGGACGTCCTGGCCGCGAAGGCGTCCCACGCCGCGCCCATTTTGCGCCGTCGCCTGGCGTCGATGGAAAAGGTGCCCAGCAGCGCGGTCGCGAAGAACGTGCCGAACAGCACGATGGACGCCAGATCGCCGTTTGCCAGCAAATGAAATCCCGACCACACGATCACGCCCCACAAAAACGGATGGCGGGTGATGCGCAGCACGCCTTTGAGCGGCTTGCCCGCGGAGCTTTCCTGCTTCAGCGCCGTCGGATTGGGCATCAGCAAGCCCTGCACGCCGAGCCAGAATGCGACGAAGATCACCGGGATCCCCAGATCGTGGACCGCGTGGCCGAAATTGTAGAAGTAGCGGTTCTGCGCGCTCGCATCCGCCGCGTTGTAGGCCATGCAAAGCCACACGATGACGGCGATGGAAGCCAGCGAGAATAGCGCCAGATAGGTGTTTTCGCCGATCGCAGCGACGATGCCGTCGCGAATGCGCGTTCCGGAAATCAAAAGATGTATCGCCAGGAACACCGCCGCCGCCGCGTAAAGCATCGTCATGAATTTGCCCCCGAATGCTTGTTGCCCGAAATGCCTATTGTCAGACGCGTGCCCGCATCAGATGCGCCCGCCCGCGCAATTTCAATCCGTCCGCGCGTCCTGCAAAATAGCGCGCATTGAGCGTATCGGTGTCCCAGTCTTCCGCCAGCGAGAAGCCCAGCGCCTTCAGCTCGCGCGCCAGCGGTTCGGCTTCGTAGAAGCTCTTGAACGGCTCGCCCGCCGCCGCCACGCGCGCCGCCATCGCCTCGAAATGCGCGCGCTGCGTCTCGCTGTGGTTTTTCGTGGGCTCGGCGTAATCGAACACGACTTCGCTTTGCTCCGCCAGCGAGGCGATGAAGCCGAGCGTGTTCATCGCCGCTTCGCGCGTCAGATACGGCGTTACGCCGAGCCAGGCGAACATCGCGGGCCTGGCGAAATCGAATCCGGCGCGCGCCAACGCTTCGCGCAACGTCTCGCGTTCGAAATCCACCGGCGTGTAGATCACCCAATCCGGCTTTGCGATTCCCATGTCGTCCAGCCGGGCACGTTTCCAGCCTTGCGTCGCGGGATGATCCACCTCGAAGACGCGCAGGCCTTCGCGGGCGCCGCGATAGGCGAAGGTGTCGAGGCCGGCGCCGAGCAGCACATATTGGTGCACGCCGCGCGCCATTGCTTCGGCGAGGCAGTCTTCGGTGAAGCGGCTACGCGTGGCGACGAAGAGGCGAAGGCCCTCGCCCCTGACCGCCGCGTTGAGCGCGGCGCCGGGCTCACCTCCGGCACGCAGGTCCGCGGCAGCTTCGCGGCCGATGATCTGCAGCGCCAGCGGGTCGCGGAACACCGGCGGCTTGTCGATCAGCTGATGGGCGGCGCGGTGCATCGCGGCCCCTTGCGCAGTGCGGCTTGGCGTATTGGCTTGCATGTGGTGGTCCTGGCACGATTCAGCGCAGGATTTTGGGTCCGGGGCGCCGCGCGCGCCAGCCCCCAGAGGGCAGGCCCGAGCGAATATAAGGCCTCGCTCTCAACCCCTTAGACAGTTAAGATCAACAGGTTGAAGGGCGAGGGCGTACCATGATCGGTTCCGAGCGTAGCCAGCCGGTTTTGCTGCCGACAGCCGAGCCATTTCCCGAAGATGCGACCGCCATCAAGGTCCCGGTCCGCCGTCACCCCGCCACGGGCGTGCTGATATTCGCCCTGATTTTGGGCGCTTTCTGGATGGGCGCGGCCGCCGCTTATCTGTGGGGCTATTTTGGCCCAAGGGGTCTGACCGGTCTGGACGTACAGGAAATGGCCGTGCTGGGCTTCGCGACGTTCGTGCCGCCCATGCTCATCGTGGCCTGCGCCTGGGCACTGACCCGCGGCATGGCGATGACCGCCACGGCGGCCGCGCTCGCCGAAGCAGCCGAAAAACTGTTCGCCGCGGACGAGACGGCCGCGCGCACGGCGGCGCGTCTGGGACGCGCGGTGCGCCGTGAACTCGACGCCTTGAACGCCGGCCTCGATGGCGCCTTCGCGCGGCTGCGCGCTCTGGAAGGGGTGCTGGAGAACAACATCGCGGCTTTGGATGAAGCCGGCGCCCGCGCCGATGTGCGCGCCGATTCCGTGGCCGCGCGCCTGGCGCAGGAACGCGAACGCATCGACCAGATCGCCTGCTCGCTCACCGACACCGCCGCGCGCGCCAGCGAAATCGTCGCCGGCCGCGTCGCCCAGCTGAAAGCCACGATCGAAACCGCCGAAGGCTCGCTCAAGCAGGCCGGCACGCAGCTCGATGCGCAAGCCGCAAGCTTCCGCGCCGCCGCCGATTCCGCCGCCGAAGCCCCCTTCAAGGTCGCCGTCGAACTCGACAAGCAGGCCAAAGCCATCGAAGCCGTCGCGGATGCGACCGTCGCGCGCGCCGAATTCGTTCTGGGGCGGCATGAACGCCACCGCGGTTCGATGAACGAGTTGCTGCAGCGTCTCGCCGACGAAACCGCCACCTTCGAATCCGCATTGGCGGCACAGCGCAGTTCGCTCGACGAGGCGGCGCGGGCCATTCACGCCGAAGCCAAAAAATTCGAGACCACCGTCGGCGACACCGATCGCCAGCTCGATTCGACGATCGCCAACGCGTCCGCGCGGACCACGCAGCTGGCGCAGAGCTTCCATCGCGAAGCCGAGAAGATGAAAGAGGTGAGCGAGAGCGCCACCGCCACGCTTTCGCGGCTGGTGGATTCGCTGCGTGACGCCGGCGTCGGGGCGCAGACCTTGATCGGCGAGACGGCGAACGAAGCCAAGAAGAACGCCAAGGCGCTGGTCGGCGAAGCGATGGGCGAATGCGAGCGCCTGCTGCGCACCGCAGGCGAGCTTTCGGCGCAAGCCATCGACATCCGCTCGACGCTGTCCGGCGCGGTGGCCGAAGTCGAGAAGCATCTGCTGACGCTGCCGAGCCTGGCCCAACAGGAAGCCGCGCGCGTGCGCGACACGGTGCGCAGCGAAACCGAACAGATGCTCGATCTGTCGGCGCGCACGATCTCCACGATGCATGCGCGCAATGCGGCGCGCAACGGCCTGCGCGCCGCCCAGCCCGGCGAACCGGAGCCCGAGCCGCAGCCCAATGAAGGCCTGATCGGCATGGCGCGGCGGCTCACCCAGCGCGCGCCCAAGCTCAAATCTCTGCCGCAAAAGCAGCCGCCGGCGGATATTCCCGACGGCAAGAACTGGAACATGCGCACGCTGCTGGCGGCCGTCGAAATCGAAGAAGACAACGACAGGAATCTGAAGCCCGGCGCCGCCGCGGCGCTCGGCGCGCTGCAGACCGCCCTCGCCGATATCGCGGTCGATCTGGACGCCATCGTGGGCGGCGATATCTCCGGCGAGGAGGAGTGGAAGCAATATCTTTCCGGCGATCGCTCGATCTTCGCGCGCAAGCTCGCCGATTCCATCAGCACCGACACCGTGGAGCGCGTCTGCACCTATTATCGCGAGAACATCGCCTTCCACGACGCCGCGAATATTTATCTCGCGGAGTTCGAATCCCTGATGGCGCGCGCCCAGGACGGCGACGGCGATGGCTTGCTCACCTCCTCGCTGCTCGGCGCCGACACCGGCAAGATCTATCTCGCCGTGGCCTACGCCCTGGGCCGCTTGTCGTAGAGCAGAATCGCTTTGCGCTCACCTCTGCGGCCTTGCCTGAAAAAAGGGACTCCCACAGAGGCGCGCAGTTGCACAGCTTCATACTGACATCCGTCATGGCCCGCGCGCGCTGGCGCGCCTGTGTGCGATTGGTGCGCAAAGCACGCCGGCGCGGGCAACCCATTTTGTGTGCAAGAAATTTGGATCGCCCCTGAGCGGGCGAATCCCGTTTTCCCGGCAAAGCCGCAGAGTTCGCGCTGCTCCTTCCAAGCGTTGCCAGATGCTACATATAGTATCCCGACGTTATCGTTCCCGTACCATGGGATATTTGGGGATTTTCGACGGGTGGTCTATAAACGCGCCAAAGCCCGCGCCCTCTAGAAGGATCACGGGCTTTGGTTACCTCCCCCGGAACGAGTGGGGGCGTCCGCACCTAGGCTGGGGGTCTCGGCCAGAGATTGTTCCCCTCAGTGCTAGGCTCTTACCGGGTATGTCTCCCGGCAGACGGCTCCTGCGCGAGAGCCGTTTTTCTTAGGTCTCATCCAAAAAACTCATTTGACGCTCACCACTACCGAAGCGGCGTACAAAGAGCCGTTTGAATTGCAACACGCTGTCTGAGACCTTGATAAGGGTGAGAACCTCGCCCAGTTGGCGCTTCATCTTCTCGATGCCGTAGCCTTCCTTTAAGTGCTGGTGGAAGCGGGCGTTGCGGGTTCCCTTCTTGTCGATCTTCGGGTTTAAGCGGTCCAATTCTTCCAGCACCGCGCCATTTGCGAGCGGCTGGTAGACATAGGATCTCGTGAACTTGGCGAAGTGCTGCGGCCGGTTCTGAATGACCGCGCCGGATCCGGTGGTGGTCATTTTCTTGCTGCCATACAGGCGGTTCAACTCGTCATAATATTCATTGGGGAACTGTTTTTCCCACTCCCTGCGCTCTTCCTCCACGTATTGCTGGACTAGGACACGCAAAGCATCGGGTGATCGGACTTGCTGGAATCCGGTCGCTTCGTCGATGAGCGCCGTCACACCGACTTTGGCAAAGGCGTTCAATAGGATCTTGGCTTGTGCCGCTAGATCGCTCTGAGTTGAATGCAGAACGCCATCTTCTTCCGCCTTGATGATGGCACGACAGATCTCCACCAGAACTTCGGCCTCATAGCCGTGCGCCAGATCCTGGGTCAGAGGTTTGAAAACAATAGGGCTTTCGATCTTTTTGAGGAGATTCGCCTTGATCTTGGACCCAAGCCCTTTGCGTTGAACCGCGCGCAAGAATACGTTGCCGCCGCCCGACTTCATGCCTAATGCCTTTGCCATTCCGCGCTTGTGGAAGACGCGGCGACCATCTGCCAAAACGTAGCAATCGAGATCCAGATCTCCGACGCGCATTGCGCCCTGATGGGTGGCCTTTGGGAGATCGCCCGATGCCGCGAGAGTGCGCACCTTTTCGCTGCGGGCTGCGCCGCCGAGAGAGGCGATCTCGCGCTTCTCGGCGTCGCTTAAAATCTCGGCGCGCGCCCTGCCGCCCTTGCTCTGCTTGGTATCGTCGTCCATGGGATCCGGTCCCCGATTGAGTCGAAGAAATCATAAACGTGCTTGCTTGACTCAGCAAGCGCGTTTTGCGATATTTCGGTCATGTCTTGAGGGCGAGCGGAAAAGCCATGTATAAATCAGCACTTAGCAGGCCTTACCTCCACGACGAAAAGGCCGCGTATGCTGACCGCGAGGCCATACAGGTAAGGGCATGCACTCGCGTGTGCCCGCGCGGGGAGCAGAAGAAAGCAGGGACACGTAAAGCACTTGCGACCCTGCCGGGCGATGTTTCCCGCAAAGCGAACCGAGGCGGTGAAAGTGGCAGGTGTGCGTCGTCGATCGGGAGGCCGGTCTTGGGCCTCGGCCA
>DASXFK010000162.1:0-15911 GCA_036489635.1 Rhizomicrobium sp.
AGGCCGAGCTGCGACACGGCGTATTTCACCGGCCCGGGGCTGGGCTCGCAGAACATCGCATCGTGCAGCGGCATCAGTTTGTCCTGCAAGGCGAGCGCCGTTTGATAGGCGCCCTGCATGCAAGCCTCCTGGAACTGGGACACCAGCTTGGGCGCGACGTTGGCCGTGACCGAGATGCAGCCATGCCCGCCATGCGCCATGTAGCCGAGCGCCGTCGCATCCTCGCCGGACATCAGGCGCCATTGCTTGCCGCACGCCAGGCGTTCGCGGCTCGGGCGCGCCAGATTGGCGGTGGCATCCTTCACGCCGATGATATTGGCGATCTTCGACAGGCGCGCCATCGTCTCCACGGAGATCTCCACGATCGCACGGCCCGGAATGTTGTAGAGCAGGATCGGGATGTCGACCGCTTCTGCGATCGTCGCATAATGGCGGTAGAGGCCTTCCTGCGACGGCTTGTTGTAATAGCCGGTGACGGACAGCACCGCGTCCGCGCCCACCGCTTTGGCGTGGCGCGTCAGTTCCAGCGCCTCTTCGGTGGCGTTCGATCCCGCGCCGGCGATCACCGGCACGCGGCCATTGGTTTCTTCGACGCACAACTCCACCACGCGGCGATGCTCCGCATGCGAAAGCGTCGGCGACTCACCCGTCGTGCCGCAGGGGACAAGACCGTGCGAGCCTTCGGCGATCTGCCAGGACACCAGTTTGCGGAACGCCGCCTCGTCCAGCTTTCCGTCTCGCAACGGCGTGATGAGAGCAGGAAGCGATCCCTTTATGCGTTCGCGCACGTCGCGCATGTAGAATCCCAACGAATGATGGCGACAAAAATACGAGTGCCGCGCCGGAACAGCAAGGCGCTCGCTGGCCTTGGCTAACGGCTCCCGTTATCATTGTCCATCGCCGCCCACACAGGAATTCGAACGTATGAACACGATACGCGCCGCAATGCTGGCGGTGTCCGCGGCAGGAATCGTCGCCACCGCCTGGGCGCAACCGGGCGACAAGCTTCCACCGGGCCTGGTTCGGCAGGGCAACGTCATCATGATGCAGCCCATCCAGGACACCGGCCAGGGCCCAGCGGCGAATTTCGGCGGCGAACGGCGCGAGGGGCTGGTGCATGTGCTATCGGCCTCCGATCACGCCATCTTCGAGCAGGCGTTCGACGCTTCGGAACGCGGCGACTGGACGGGCGCGCAAGGCCTGGCGGCCGGCGGCGCCGACCCGACGGCAAAGAAGCTCGTCCAGTGGCGCTATCTGATCGACCGCAACAGCGGCGCCGCGTTCGCCCAGATCGCGGCTTTTCTGCGCGACAACCCGGACTGGCCGGATCGGGATGCGCTTGAGGCCCGCGCCGAAGCCGCCATCGATCCGGCGGCGATGGATCCCCACGCCATCGTCGCATGGTTCGGCGATCGCGCGCCGCAGACCGGAATCGGAAATATCCGCCTCGGCGAAGCCCTGATCGCCGCAGGCTCGGACTCACGCGGACGCGAACTGATCCGCAAGGGCTGGATCGAGGGCGACTTCGATCCCAGCCAGGAGTTCACAATCATCCAGAAGGACGGCAGCTATCTGGGATCCGATGCCGACGTCCAGCGCCTCGACACGCTGCTATGGGACAACAACATCACCTCGGCGCGGCGCGAGCTTTCGCGTGTGCCCGCCGGCGCGCAGCGGGTGGCACAAGTCCGCATCGCCTTGCGCAGCAGCCCAAGCGCAGGCCTGAGAGAAATCGCAAGCCTGCCAGCCGACGATCGCGACGACCCCGGCGTGCTGTTCGACAAGGCGCGCGCGTTGCGCATCACCGGCAGCGTGGATCAAGTGCCGCACGTCCTGGCGCAGGCGCCGATGCACGAGATCGGGCCCTTGGCGCCGTCGCATGTGTGGAGCGAAATCAATCTCGATGCGCGCCAGCAACTGAGCGAGAACAATTACCGCACCGCTTACCGGCTCGCGGCCAATGGGGGAATACCGACCGACGCGGAGGATTACTCCGACGAGCAGTTCCTCGCCGGCTGGATCGCGCTGCGCTACCTGAAGGAGCCGGCCGTTGCGCTGACGCATTTCCAGAATCTCACGCGCAACGTTTCGCGTCCGATCAGCAAGGCGCGCGGGCGCTATTGGGAAGGGCGGGCGCATGAGGCCGCCGGCAACATCACGGGCGCCTATGCATCCTATCGCCGCGCGGCAGAGCATCCGGAGACGTTCTACGGCCAGCTTGCGCTCGCCAAGATGTCGCCCGATCCGATGCTGGAACTTCGTTCCACGCCCGTCGAAGCCGCCGTTTCGGTTTACGAGAAGGACGAACTCACTCGCGCCGTGCGCGTTTTGGCCGATCTGGGGCTGGAAACGATGCTGCGGGTATTTGCGGTGCACCAGGCAGAGATTCGCACCAACGGCGAAACCAAGGCGCTATGCGAAAACCTGACCCGAATGGGATTTAAGGAAATTGCGCTGCGCGTGGCCAAGGCCGAAAGCTACACCAACGACATCCAGATCCCGTATCTCTATCCGATAATCGCCGTTCCCGCCTATGTTGGACCTTATACCGCGCCGGACCAGGCCTACACGCTGGGCATCATCCGGCAGGAGACGGAGTTTGATCCCGCGTCGGTGAGCGGGCCGGGCGCACGCGGGCTGATGCAGCTGATGCCCTCCTCCGCCCGCATGGACGCGGCCAAGGCCGGGCTCGAATATCGCCCGAACGATCTGCTCAGCGACATCGACTACAATATGAAGCTGGGCCAGGTGGAACTGTCGGTAAATCTGAACAACTGGACCGGCTCATACATTTTGGCTGCCGCAGCTTACAATGCCGGACCGGGCAACGCGCGCAAATGGGTCGATCAATTTGGCGATCCGCGCAATTCCAGCGTAGATCCCATCGACTGGATCGAGCACATCCCGTTCGGAGAAACGCGAAATTATGTGATGCGGGTCATCGAGAACATGGAAGTCTATCGCGCCCGTCTGGCGGGACATCCGGTGCCGTTGCGCATCCTGGCCGATATCTACCGCCCCAACGCGCCCCAGACCGGGGCGCTGCACTATTCACCCCCCGCCGGCGCGCAAACCGGCGACGCGGATTCGTCCAATTCGTCTGACGATGGCGCGCAAGGCAACAGCGCGGCGAATCGCGACAGCAATCGCCACTAGATTGTTGCGCGATCTCGCGCCGAACCGTGTCCACTTCGGCGGATCGCGCTCTAGCGGCTGATGGTCAGCCACTCGCGCGCGAGTTTCTGCGCTTCGGCGATCTGGCTTGCGTTCATCTCGGCGGAGATCTGCGCGCGCCAGCTCTTGGCCAGTTCCACGCCTTTCAGCGCCGCGAGATTGAACCATTTGTGCGCGGCCACGAAGTCCACGCCCACGCCCTGCCCCGTCGAATATGCGAGCCCAAGATTGTAGAGCGCATCGGCGCGCCCCTGCTTGGCATCGGTTTCGTACTGCGACAGCGCATCAACATCGATACACGCCATGACTATCCCCCAGGAGTACTTCCCTCGAACGTGCAGGCTTTCTCCTGCACGCCGATGATGGTGGGGGCGTTAGCCTAAAGAGAGGTTAACGATGAAACGCGAAAACGGTTAACGCGCGCTAACCGGTTTCACGGCCGGGCGCGCTGGCCGAAGAGGATTTTGCGGGCTTCTTCCTGCGCTTTGGGGTCGTTCTGCTGTTGGTCGCGCAGGGCTTTGCCAAGTGCAAAGCCTTTCACCACCGCCGGCCGCTTGCCGATGCGGTCGCGCCAGTCCTTCACGTTGGGGAATTCGTCGATCATGTTTTCGACGCGGCCGATGGCGATCACCCAGCCCCAGCACGCCATGTCGGCGATGGAATAGGCGCCGGCGAGGAATTTGCGCGTGGCGAGCCGCTTGTTCATCACCCCGAGCAGACGATGCACCTCGTTGGTGTAGCGTTTGAGGCCGTATTCGTTGTCCTTGGCATAGTTGCGGAAGTGCCCGGCCTGCCCCGCCATCGGGCCAAGCCCGCCCATCTGCCACATCAACCATTCGTCCACCTCCACGCGCTTGCGCTCGTCAGTTGGATAGAACTTGCCTGTCTTGCGGCCGAGATATTGCAGGATCGCGCCGGACTCGAAGACCGAGATCGGCCTTCCGCCAGGACCGTTGGGATCGACGATGGCGGGCATGCGGTTGTTCGGAGAGATTTTCAGAAAACCGGGCTCGAACTGCTCGCCCTTGCCGATGTTCACGGCTTTCAGCTCATACGGGAGGCGGCACTCCTCCAGCATGATGGAAATTTTCCAGCCATTCGGCGTCGGCCAGTAATAGAGCTCGATGGGACGGGCCGCCTTCTTCGCGGGCTTCCTCACCTTTTTGGCTGGGGCTTTCTTGCGGGCTTTGGCCATCGTCGTCTCCTGTCATAATCTAACGCGAGCGTCGCCCGTGCGAATGGCGCGCGTCAACCGCGCTAGGAGCATGGCGATACTGATCGTATTCGGCGGATTGCCGGGAACAGGCAAGTCCACGCTGGCGAAGGCAATCGCGCAGGAACGCGGTGCGGTCTATCTGCGCATCGATACCATCGAGCAGGCGCTGCGCGATGCAGCCGTCCTCGAAGGCGACGTCGGCGCCGCGGGATATCTGGTCGGCTACGCGCTGGCGCAAAGCAATCTGCGTCTGGGACGCGATGTGGTCGCGGATTGCGTCAATCCGCTTGGGATCACGCGCAGGGCCTGGCGCGATACGGCTGCAAAGGCGGCGTCCAATGTGGTGGAGATAGAGGTCGTGTGTTCCGATCCCGCCGAACATCGTCACAGGATTGAATCACGCTCTGTCGATGTAGCGGGATTGAAGCTGCCGCGTTGGGACGAAATCCATTCATCCGGCTATGAGCGGTGGCTCGAGCCGCATGCCGTAATCGACACTGCAAACCGTTCCGTCGAGGACGCACTCCGTGCCCTGCGAGACGTCCTCTAAGCCCCAAAAAGACTTGGCCGCGGTGCCCCTGTTCGGGATACCGCGGCCAAAGCTGGCGTCGTGTCCATCACCTCATGAGAGGGCGTTCACGACACCTGTTGCATGAGCAACAGGCTTATTTCTTCTTTTTGCGCTTCTTGGTCTTCTTCGCAGCGCCCTTCGCGGCCGTCTTCTTCACGGCGCGCTTCTTCTTGCGTTTTCCAGTCATTGGCATGTCAAACGACTCCTCTTGGTATTCGAGGCTGTACGACTCGCACGCCCCAAAACGTTGAGAATATGAAGTAATCCGCGTTCGCGATGCAATACCGGGCTGTGACGGCCACAAGACGCGTGTCAAGCGGAATTCATGAAGCCCAATGAATTATTATGTTTCGCGTGTTCGTCCTTACACGGATGAAATTGTCTCAATCGGACCCGCTGCTTGCGTGTCGCGTTGCGTTTTGTACGAATCACCCCTCATCGGGCAGATTGAGTCGCGCCTTGAGCACCGCGTTGACGGCCTGCGGATTCGCTTTTCCACCCGTCTGCTTCATCACCTGACCGACAAACCAGCCAGCGAGTTTCGGTTTCGCTTTGACCTCTTCGACCTTCGCCGGATTTGCCGCGATCACCGCATCGACGGCCTTCTCGATCGCCGATGTATCGGTCACCTGACGCAATCCGCGCGCTTCGACGATAGCTTCGGGGTCGCCGCCTTCGCTCCACACGATGTCGAGCAGGTCTTTGGCGATCTTTCCCGAGATGGTGCCGTCGCCCATCATGCGGATGATGGCGTTGTTGGCCTCAGCGGACACCGGAACGTCGGCAATCGTCTTGCCGTCGCGATTGAGGCGCCCGAGAATCTCGTTGTTCAGCCAGTTCGCGGCCACTTTCGCGTCGACGCCGCGTGCCATCGCCTCGTAATAGTCGGCCAGCTCGCGTTCGGCCACGATCACCCCGGCGTCATAGGCCGAAATGCCGTGATCCTTCACGAAACGGCTGCGCTTTTCGTCGGGCAACTCAGGCAAGGTCGCGGCAATCGCATCCACCCAGGCCTGTTCCAGCACCAAAGGCAGCAGATCGGGGTCCGGGAAGTAGCGATAATCGTGCGCTTCTTCCTTGGAGCGCATGGAACGCGTCTCGTTCAGCTTGTTGTCGTAGAGCCGCGTCTCCTGCTTGATGGTGCCGCCGCCTTCGATGATCTCCACCTGACGGCGCGCCTCATATTCCACCGCCATCTGCACGAAGCGCATGGAGTTCACGTTCTTGATCTCGCAACGCGTGCCCAAATTCTTGAAGTCGCCCGTCGCGCGGAATTTCTCATAGCCGCCCGGCCTGCACACCGACACGTTCACGTCCGCGCGCATGGAGCCTTCGTCCATGTTGCCGTCGCAGGTGCCCAGATAGCGCACGATGGCGCGCAGCTTGCGCAGGAACGCGGCTGCCTCTTCGGATGAGCGCATGTGCGGCTTGGAGACGATCTCCATCAGCGCCACGCCGGAGCGGTTGAGGTCCACATAGGAATAGTCGGCGTGCTGGTCATGCAGGCTCTTGCCCGCGTCCTGCTCCATGTGCAGGCGCTCAATGCCCACGCGCGCGGTTTCGCCGCCCGGCAGGTCGATGAGCACCTCGCCCTCGCCGACGATGGGATATTTGAACTGGCTGATCTGATAGCCCTGCGGCAGATCGGGATAGAAATAGTTCTTGCGGTCGAAGACAGAGCGCAAATTGATCTGCGCCTTCAGGCCCAGCCCGGTCCGCACCGCCTGCTCGACGCACTTCTTGTTGATGACAGGCAGCATGCCGGGCATGGCCGCATCGACAAAGCTGACATGCGCGTTCGGCTCCGCGCCGAATTCGGTCGAAGCGCCGCTGAACAGCTTGGCGTTGGAAGTGATCTGGGCATGAACCTCCATGCCGATCACGATCTCCCACTCGCCGGTCTCGCCCTTGATGGTCTTGGAGCCACTCATGCCGCCCACCAATGCTTCGGCTTCGCGGTGAAGTTCGCCGCCGTTTCGATGGAGCGGCCGGCGCGCAAAACTGTTGCTTCGTCAAAGGCTTTGCCGATGATCTGAAGACCGAGTGGCAAGCCGTCCGCCGTCAGACCGGCAGGGACCGCCAGACCGGGTAGCCCCGCGAGGTTGACCGTCACGGTGAACACGTCATTGAGATACATGGAGATGGGATCGTTCGCCTTGTCGCCGACCGGAAAGGCGGGGCCCGGTGTTGCCGGTGTCAACAGGACATCGCATTTCTCGAAGGCCTGCTCGAAATCGCGCAGGATCAGGGCGCGGATCTTCTGGGCGCGCGTGTAATAAGCATCGTAGTACCCGGCGGAGAGCACATAGGTGCCGATCAGGATGCGGCGCTTGACCTCCGGGCCGAAACCCTCGGCGCGGCTTTTCTCATACAAATCAGTGATATCACGCGCGTTCTTCGCGCGATGCCCGAAGCGCACGCCGTCGTAGCGCGCCAGATTCGAGGACGCTTCGGCTGGCGCGACAATATAATAGGCCGGCAGCGCGTATTTGGTGTGGGGCAGCGAGACATCGACGATTTCCGCGCCCTGCGCCTTCAGCCATTCCGCGCCCTTGGCCCACAGCGCATCGATCTCCGGCGGCGCACCTTCGATGCGGTACTCCTTCGGGATGCCGACGCGCAGGCCCTTCACCCCGCCTTCGAGCGTGGCTTCATAATCGGGAACCGGCAGATCGACACTGGTGGAATCCTTCGGATCGACGCTCGCCATATGGCGCAACATGATCGCCGCATCGCGCACCGTGCGCGTCATCGGGCCTGCCTGATCCAGCGACGATGCAAACGCCACGGTACCCCAGCGCGAGCAGCGGCCATAAGTCGGCTTGATGCCCACGGTGCCGGTGACGGCCGCAGGCTGGCGGATCGAGCCGCCAGTGTCGGTGCCCGTCGCGCCCAGACACAAATTCGCGGCAACCGAAGCCGCCGATCCGCCTGACGATCCGCCCGGCACAAGGATCTGATTGGAGTTGTTCGCCCGCCACGGATTGGCAACCGGCTTGTAGTGGCTCGTCTCGTTGGACGAGCCCATCGCGAACTCATCCATGTTTGTCTTGCCGAGCATCACCGCGCCGGCATCCCACAAATTCTGCGAGACGGTGGATTCATACGGCGGGATGAAGTTGCCCAGGATGCGCGAGCCGGCGGTGGTGCGCACGCCTTTGGTGCAGAACAGATCCTTGATCGCGAGCGGCAGCCCTTCCAGCGGGCGCGACTCGCCCTTCGCAATGCGCGCATCGGACTCCGCCGCCATCGCCATCGCTTTCTCGGGCGTCTCGGTGACGAAAGCGTTGAGCGACTTGGCGCCCGCGACAGCCTTGACGAAAGCGCCCGTCAGTTCGCGCGATGACACTTTCTTCGTGGCGACGGCCTCGCGCGCCTCGGCAAGCGTAAAATCGGTAAGCGTGGAAGGCAGCGCCATTATTCCACCACCTTCGGCACCAGGAAGAAGTGGTCCTCGGAGAGCGGCGCGTTGGCGGTGATGGCGTCGGCCTTGTCGCCGTCCGTCACCACGTCGTCGCGCATGCGCAGCTTGTGCGCCACCACGCTGGTCATGGGCTCGACGCCTTCGATATTCACTTCGTTGAGCTGCTCCACCCACTTCAAGATGCCGTTCAGCTCGCCTTCCATCGGCGCGACCCGTTCCTCGGGCAGCGCGATGCGGGCGAGCCTTGCGATACGCCGGACGGTGTCCTTGTCCACGGACATTGGTGCAAGCTCATGCTAAGGATTCCAAGGGTCTTGCTACCAACCCCTCCCCCGGCTGGCAAGCAAAGCAAACGCATGGCGATTATCGAAATTTCGGCACTCAAAACCGCCCTTGCGCCGCGGGCCCGGCTGCTGGGTTTCGACCTCGGCGAGAAGACCATCGGACTGGCGCTGTCCGACATCCTGCTGACGGTCGCGACGCCGCTCCAGACGTTGAAGCGCGGCAAGTTCTCCGCCGATGCCCAGATTCTGGACAAGTTGATCGGCGAACACGCAATCGGCGGTTTGGTGATCGGCCTGCCGCTCAACATGAACGGCAGCGACGGGCCTTCCGCGCAATCCGCCCGCGCCTTCGCCCGCAACTTCGCCGCACGCTCCGCACTTCCTATCGTGATGCAGGACGAACGGCTCTCCACCGCAGCGGTGACGCGCACGCTGCTCGATGCCGACGCCTCACGCAAACGCCGTGACGCGGTCGTGGACAAGATGGCCGCCGCCTATATCCTGCAAGGCGCGCTTGACCGCCTGAGGACGCTTTGACCGGCCGACCACCGGGTTGGCGCCGTACAAAATTTGCTGTGGCACAAGCAATGCCCAGTTTCCGCCGGGCCCAAAAAGCCCTATCGTTCGTTACGATCCATGTTGTCCTTCTCGAGGCGGTCCTCATGAAATCCCTGCTGAAAATCGCGTTTGTCGCGGCGCTGTCCAGCCTGATCGCGGCCTGTGGGCCTCAGGGCAACAAGAACGCCACGCAAAGTCCGCAGGCTCAGTCGCAAAACATGACCGACAACATGGCGCATAAGCATGGACGCGGGCACAAGCTGCGCGCGGTTTGCGCCGACGAAATCCAGAAATACTGCACGAGCGGAACAAAGGTCCGCAAATGCCTGCAGCAGAACATGGACAAGCTCGGCGACCGCTGCAAGACAAGGCTTAGCGCCCTTTTGGAACGCCGCCGCGAGCGCAAGGAATTGCGCCAATATAACGCCACGCATCTGCAGGGCCAGCAGTCCACCGGTACGACGCCGCAAGGCCAGATGCAGCAGCAGCCACAAGGTCAAATGCAGCAGCAGCAAACGCAGCCCAACAAGGCGCAGTCCGACGACGACGATGACGACGACCAGTAATTAAGCGCGTCGGCGGGCGCGACTTGCCCGCCGGGCCGCTCCCTTCTATACCCCGGCTTTGATGACCCTGGCCCGCAGCGACGCGCCCATTCTCAAGACAAGCCATCTGCTTGGAATCGAAGGGCTTTCACGCCCCGAAGTCGAAAACCTGCTCGATCTGGCGGAGCAGTATGTGGGTCTGTCGCGCGGACCGGACAAGAAAGCGGCAACGCTGCGCGGCCGCACGCTGATCAATCTTTTCTACGAAGCCTCCACCCGGACGCAAAGTTCGTTCGAGCTTGCGGGCAAGCGCCTGGGCGCCGACGTGCTCAACATGAGCGTGAAGAATTCCTCCGTCTCCAAAGGCGAGACGCTGCTCGACACGGTGGCGACGCTGAACGCGATGCGGCCGGACATCCTGGTGGTGCGCCATCAGGATTCCGGCGCCGCCGAGCTTCTCTCGCGCAAGCTCGATTGCTGTGTGGTCAATGCGGGCGACGGCAGCCACGAACATCCCACCCAGGCGCTGCTGGACGCGCTGACCATCCGCCGCCGCCGCAAATCCTTCGAAGGCCTGGTGGTCGCAATCTGTGGCGACGTGCTGCACAGCCGCGTGGCGCGCTCGAATATCCGTTTGCTCTCGCTGATGGGCGCGCGCGTGCGGTTGGTGGCGCCGCGCACGCTGCTGCCCGCCGACGCCGACCGCTTCGGCGTCGAAGTGTTCCACGACATGAAGACGGGGCTCGCGGGCGTGGACATCGTGATGATGCTGCGGCTTCAGCTTGAGCGCATGGCGGGCGCGTTCATCCCCTCGACGCGCGAATATTTCCGCTTCTACGGGCTGGACCGCGAGAAGCTGCACTATGCCAAGCCGGGTGCGCTGGTGATGCATCCTGGCCCGATGAATCGCGGCGTGGAGATCGACTCCGAAGTGGCAGACGATATCGAAGTCAGCCTCATCCAGGAACAGGTGGAGATGGGTGTGGCGGCGCGCATGGCGGTGCTCGATGCGCTCGCTCGCGGCCTTTCGAAAGAAGGACGCAACGCGCCATGAAAAAGCGCATCGTCTTCGCCAACGCGCGCCTGATCGATCCGGCGAGCGGGCTCGACGCCAAAGGCGGCCTGCTGGTCGAGGACGGCAAGATCGCCGATGTCGGCCCGCGCCTGTTCGGCGACGTGGATCGCAAGGATCCCGAAGTCATCGATTGCCACGGCCGCGTGCTGGCGCCGGGCCTCATCGACATGCGCGTGTTCACGGGCGAGCCCGGCAGCGAACATCGCGAGACCTTGGAAAGCGCGAGCCGCGCAGCCGCAGCGGGCGGCGTGACCACGATGGTGGTGATGCCCAACACCGACCCGGTGATCGACGAGCCGTCGCTGGTCGATTTCATCCAGCGCCGCGCACATGCGACCGCGCGGGTGAATGTCCTGCCGATGGGCGCGCTGACGCACAACCTCGCCGGCGAACGCATGGCCGAGATCGGCCTGATGAAGCAAGCCGGCGCGGTCGCGTTCACCGACGGCGATCGCACCATCGCGAACGCCCGCGTCATGCGCCGCGCCCTCGCCTACGCCAACACCTTCGGCGCATTGGTCGTTGGCCATGCCGAGGACCCTGAGCTTTCGTCGGGCGCGGCGATGAACGAAGGCGAGTACGCCACGCGTTTGGGCATTCCCTCTGCGCCTGCGATGGCGGAAACGATCATCGTGGAGCGCGACATCCGCCTCGTGGAGTTGACCGGCGCGCGCTATCACTTCGGACAAATCTCCTGCAGCGCCTCACTCGATGCGATCGTCGAGGCGCGGCGCCGCGGGCTGCCCATCACGTGCGGCGTGTCGGCGCATCACCTTGCGCTGAACGAACTCGATGTCGGTTCCTATTACACATTCCGCAAAGTGAAGCCGCCGCTTCGTTCCGAAGCCGACCGCGCGGCGATGGCGCAAGGTGTCGCCAGCGGCGCGATCGACGTGATTGTCTCCAGCCACGATCCGCAGGCGCCCGACACCAAGCGCCAGACCTTTGCACAGGCCGCGTTCGGCACCGTGGGGTTGGAGACGCTGCTGTCGGTCGCGCTCGGCCTTTATCACGACGGACGCGCCAGCCTTCCGCAAGTGCTTTCCACCTTGACCGCAGCGCCTGCGCGCATTCTCGGTATCAAGGCCGGAACCTTGGCGAAGGGCGTCGCCGCCGATCTGTTGCTGCTCGATCCGGACGAGCCTTTTGTGGTCGATGAGACAAAGCTCCATTCGCGCGCCAAAAACACGGCGTTCGAGGGCCGCAAATTCCAGGGCCGCGCACATATGACTTTCGTCGCCGGCGAATGCGTCTTCGACCGCGCCAAGGAGATGCGCTGATGTTCGACTTGCTCGGCCAAGTCGATTGGGCCGATGCATGGCCGTATTATCTTGGCGTCATTGTGTTCGGCTATCTGCTCGGCTCCATTCCGTTCGGTCTGATCTTCACCAGGCTCTCCGGCGCGGGCGACGTGCGCGATATCGGCAGCGGCGGAATCGGCGCGACAAATGTGCTGCGCACCGGCAAGTATTGGGCTGCCGCCGCGACCTTGCTCTGCGATGCCGCGAAGGGCGCGATCGCCGTGCTGCTGGTGCGCTGGCACTTCCACAATGAGGTTTTGGCGACATTCGCGGGGCTCGGCGCGTTCCTCGGGCATCTCTTTCCCGTGTGGCTCGGCTTCAAGGGCGGCAAAGGCGTGGCCGTTTCGCTCGGCATCTTGCTCGCGGTTTGTTGGCCGGGAGCGCTGGTTGCCCTGGCGGTGTGGTTGCTGATGCTGGCCGTCTTTCGCATTTCATCGCTGGCCGCTTTGGTCGCGGCCTTGTGCACGCCGATTATTTTTTTCCTCCTTCACCAGGCGATCTATATTCCACTCACCATCGCGCTTGCGGTGCTGGTCATCGTCGTGCACCGCCAGAACATCGCACGCTTGCTGACGGGCACCGAACCGCGCGTTGGCGCGAAAAAAGCCTGATGACGCATCCGCTCTCCGACACTGAACGCCGCGCCTGGTTGCGACTGTCGCGGACGCAGAATGTGGGCCCGGTCACCTTCGCGCAGTTGATCGCGCGCTTCGGCTCGGCCATGGCGGCGCTCAAGGAAGTCCCGCACCTCGCCCGCCGCGGCGGCGCCTCCGAGATGCGCATCCCCTCCGACGAGGACGCGAAGCGCGAACTCGACGCGCTGGCGAAACTCGGCGGCAAGATGATCGCGAACTGCGAGCCGGAATTTCCGCCGGGCCTTGCGGCGCTCGAAGCGTCACCGCCTTTGTTATCGGTGCTGGGACACGCCGCGCTGCTGCGCCGAGAGACGGTCGCCATCGTAGGCGCGCGCAACGCCTCCGCGCTGGGACGCAAATTCGCCGAACGCATGGCGGCAGAACTGGGCGCCGCCAAGCTGTTGATCGCGTCCGGTCTGGCGCGCGGCATCGACACTGCCGCGCATGAAGGCTCGCTTGCCACCGGCACTTGCGCCGTGATGGCGGGCGGCATCGATGTCGTCTATCCGCCCGAGAACATGGCGCTCTACGAGCGCATCAAGGCGCAAGGGGTGATCGTCTCCGAGATGTCCATCGCGCAGCCGCCCCAGGCTCGCCATTTCCCGCGTCGCAACCGCATCATCTCCGGCCTCTCGCGCGGCATCGTGATTGTGGAGGCGGCGGAAGGTTCGGGCTCGCTCATCACCGCGAATTACGCGCTCGAACAGAACCGCGAGATCTTCGCCGTGCCCGGCTCGCCGCTCGATCCTCGGGCCAGGGGAACCAATCGCCTTATCCGCGAAGGCGCCACCCTCACCGAAAACGCCGACGACGTGCTCGCGGTGCTGCGGCCGATCCTGGCGCGCAGTTTCCGCGATCCGGGAAGGTCTATGTCCACCACCCCTGCGGCCGGGGCCGACGAGGACGTGGAGCGCGTTCGCGAGAAAATCGTGGAACTGCTGGGACCGAGCCCCGTGGACGTGGACGAACTGATCCGCCGCTCGGACGCACCGGCCGGCGCCGTGATGACGGTGCTTCTGGAACTGGAACTCGCCGGAAGGCTTTCACGCCATCCCGGCAACCGCGTGTCGCTTGGTTAGGCGGATTTGCGCTCGGGTTGCGCAGCCAGCGCTTCCGCCTCGCTTTCCGCCGCTTCCAGCAGCTGGGCGAGCCGGTGGTAGTTCTGGCCAATGGCCAGTTTTCGAAGAGAATCAATAAGTTCCTTGGAATACCTTGCGGCCTCTTCTGGCGTGATTCCGCGAGGTAGACCGGCTTGTTCCGCGTTGCGCAAACTCATCTCCACGCCGGGTTGTTGTTCACTTTTTATCGTAAAGGCGACGGCTAATGCAACTATAGGGTGTGAATATGGGGTGCCGGTATTCGCATAAGTGTTCATCTTCAATAGTTTAATATATGGTAGCTTTCCTGGGTGCGACGTTTACGGGAAATTACAACCTGAGGCCGCAATAATCGGCCCTCGTTGACATCGGGCGGCCGCTTCGGACAGTGTCCGCGCCCTTCGCGACCGGCCCCGGCTTGGTTGCCAGCCCTCAGGACCCCATATCCCGCGCATGAATGTTCTAGTTGTTGAGTCTCCGGCCAAGGCCAAGACGATCAATAAGTACCTTGGCCCCGGCTATAAGGTGCTGGCGAGCTTTGGCCATATCCGCGACCTGCCCCCCAAGGACGGCTCGGTTAAGCCGGACGACAATTTCTCCATGATCTGGGAAATCGACCCCAAGGCGGCCAAGCGCATCAAGGACATCGCCGACGCCATGAAAGGCGCCGACAAGCTCATCCTCGCCACTGACCCGGACCGCGAAGGCGAAGCCATCTCCTGGCATGTGCTGGAAGTGTTGCGCCAGAAAAAGGCGCTGGGCACGGCGAAGGTCGAGCGCGTCGCGTTCAACGCCATCACGAAGTCGGCCATTCTGGACGCCATCGCCCATCCGCGCGATATCAATGTCGAACTGGTGGACGCCTACCTCGCCCGTCGCGCGCTGGATTATCTCGTCGGCTTCACGCTGTCGCCGATCCTGTGGCGCAAGCTGCCGGGCTCGCGCTCGGCCGGCCGCGTTCAGTCCGTGGCCCTGCGCCTGATCGTGGATCGCGAGCAGGAAATCGAAGCGTTTCGCGCCCAGGAATATTGGAGCATCGACGCCGATCTGCGCGCCGAAGCCGGCAGCTTCACCACGCACCTCACCCATCTCGACGGCAAGAAGGTCGACAAGCTGGGCATCGGCAACGAAGCCGACGCCAAGCGCGCCGTCGCGGCCATCGAAGCGCAATCGTTCAAGATCGGCAGCGTAGAGAGCAAACCCGTCAAACGGCACCCTTCGCCGCCGTTCATCACCTCGACGCTTCAGCAGGAAGCTTCGCGCAAGCTGGGCTTCAACGCCAAGCGCACCATGCAGATCGCCCAGCACCTCTATGAGGGCGTGGACATCGGCGGCGAGACGGTCGGCCTCATTACTTATATGCGTACGGACGGCCTCACCATCGCGGGCGAAGCCATCGCCGACGCGCGCCATGTGATCGGCGATCATTATGGCGCCCGCTATGTGCCGCAGGTTCCGCGCGCTTACACCAGCAAAGCCAAGAACGCGCAGGAAGCGCACGAAGCGGTGCGCCCCACCAGCTTCCAGCGCCGCCCGGAGCATGTCGCGCGTTATCTCGACAGCGACAGCGCCCGTCTTTACGAGCTGGTGTGGAAGCGCGCACTGGCAAGCCAGATGGAAAGCGCCGAACTCGAGCGCACCACCGTCGATGCGGTTTCCGCCGACGCCAAGATCACGCTGCGCGCCACCGGCACTGTCACGCTGTTCGACGGCTTCCTCACGCTCTATCAGGAAGGCAAGGACGACGAAGGCGATGAAGACGGCGCCCGCCTGCCCCGCGTCAAGGAAGGCGACGCCGCCACCGTCGAGAAGATCACGCCGGAACAGCATTTCACCGAACCGCCGCCGCGCTATTCCGAAGCCAGCCTCGTGCGCAAGATGGAAGAACTTGGCATTGGCCGCCCCTCCACCTACGCCAGCATTCTTTCCACGCTGCGCGACCGCAGCTACGTCCGCATGGACCGCAACCGCTTCATTCCGGACGACAAGGGCCGCATCGTCACCACGTTCCTGGCGAACTTCTTCAAGCGC
>DASXFK010000029.1:0-7712 GCA_036489635.1 Rhizomicrobium sp.
GAGGCTTTCGGGGACGAAACAGGATCGACAGACGTGTAAAGGCAGTTCCTTTCGCTCGGTATTGTATCCGCCGTTATCGGGCTACTCGTACAGGTGCCAACGATAATGAAATGGCCCTCGCTGCCTAACTACGGTTAGACAAGCGCGGTTGGAGGGGTACCGGGCAACAGAAACCCCTCGCTCATTTTCGCGTTTGCGGTCCCCTCTCCTTTTTGGCGAACGGCCGACGCCGCTTCGCCGGGCACCGGGCAACAGAAGCCCTCCCACTTATTTCGCCCACCCCTACGCGCCGCGAAATGACTCCCTATATGATGGACGACGTGGACGAAGGGGAGATTTCCATGAAGACCCATGCCTGGCGCACTGGCTTGCTGCGCGCGCTGATGATTCTGATGCTGCCGCTGGTGCTTGCCGGCTGCGGCGTGAACGCCATTCCCACGCAGGACGAGCAGGTGAAGGCCGCCTGGGGCGACGTGCAGAACCAGTATCAGCGCCGCGCCGATCTCATCCCAAATCTGGTTGCCACCGTGCAGGGCTATGCCCAGCAGGAGAAAGCGGTGCTGGTCGATGTCATCAAGGCGCGCGCGAGCGCCACGCAAGTAAAGGTCGATGCCTCCACGATCAGCGATCCGGCGAAGTTCCAGCAGTTCCAGCAGGCACAGGATCAACTCTCCGGCGTCCTCGGCCGGCTGATGGTGATCAGCGAGCGCTATCCCGATCTCAAATCCAACCAGAACTTCCTGGCGCTGCAATCGCAGCTCGAGGGCACGGAAAACCGCATCGCCATCGCGCGGCGCGACTACAACGAAGCCGTGCGCCAGTACAACACGACTTTGCGGACGTTCCCCACCGTCATCTGGGCCAAGACGCTCTACAGCGGACAGAAGGAAGCCCTGCCCTTCGTGGCCACGGCATCGGCACAATCGGCGCCTACGGTAAGCTTCCCCCCGCAACAGCCGTGACGATGCGTCTTCTCAAACACGCTGCGCTCGCGATCGCGATCGTTTTCGCGTTCGCCGGTGCCGCGCTGGCTGCGCCCACCTTCCCCGCGCTCACGGGCCGCGTGGTGGACGATGCGCATGTCCTGTCGCCGGCTGTCACCGCGCAGCTCACGCAGAAGCTCGCCGATCTGGAGCAGCGTACCTCGCGCCAGCTCGTCGTCGTCACGCTGCCTTCGCTGCAAGGCTACGAGATCGAGGATTACGGCTATCAGCTCGGCCGCGCCTGGGGCATCGGCCAGAAGAAGCTCGACAATGGCGTTCTGTTCATCGTCGCGCCCAATGAACATCGCGTGCGCATCGAAGTGGGCTACGGTCTGGAACCCATCCTGACCGACGCGCTCTCCAGCGTGATCCTGAACGAAGCCGTGCTGCCGAAATTCCGGGCGCATGACGTGCCGGGCGGGATCGTCGCAGGCACCGATGCGATCGTCGCCCAGCTTCTGCTCGACGCGCCCGCGGCGAAGGCGCAGGTCGCGAAGGCCGAGCAGCAGGCGAAGCGCAATGGCAACGCCGGGTTCGATCCCGGGAGCATCATTTTCATCGTCATCATTGGCATCTTCGTGTTGACGCGCATTTTTGGCAGACGGGGCGGCTTTGGCGGCGGACTCGGTTCTGCGTTGCCCTGGATCGTTCTCGGCAGCGGCTTGGGACGCGGCGGATCGTTCGGCGGAGGTTCGTTTGGCGGCTGGAGCGGGGGCGGCGGATTCGGCGGCTTTAGCGGCGGCGGCGGCTCGTTCGGCGGCGGAGGCGCGTCGGGATCATGGTGACGCTGACCGACGAAGATCGCCGGCGTATCGCAGAGGCCGTGGCGCAATCGCAAGCGCAGTCCTGTGGCGAGATCGCTTGCGTGCTGGCAGAAGAAGCTTCGCGCTACCGCGAAGTGCCCCTGGCGTGGGCCGCCTTCGCGGCGCTGGTTCTTCTGCCCATCGCGGTGGCTTTGGGATTTCGCCCTGAAAGCTTGAGCGAAATCGTTTCCAACTGGTCCGCCGAGCAAGCCGAGCTGTTGCATCGCGTAGTCCTCAAGGCGCTCGCGTCCTACGCCATTGTGCAAGTGGTGATCTTCGCGATCGTGGCGTTGCTGGGTGAAGTCCCAGCGGTGCGGCGCGCGATGACGCCGGGATTCGTCAAGCGCCACCGCGTGCGCAATGCCGCGCGCCACCACTTCGCAGCGCTCGCGGCCCGCTTCGGCGACGGCGCTTCTGTGCTGATCTACGCCTCCCGGCTCGACCGCATGGTAGAGATCGTCACCAGCCCGGCGGCGCATGGCGCCTGCGATCCGAAAGTCTGGCAGGCCGCCGCCAAAACCATCGGGGACGGACTGAGCGCGGGCCGCGCAGGTGACGGCTTTGTCGCCGGCATCGAAATCTGCGGCGTGGAACTGGCGAAGCGCTTTGCGCCCGGCGCCGAGAGACGCGGCACGCCGCCGGACGCCCTCGTGGAAGAGTAAGCCCCACGCTTGTCAAACGCGCGCCCCGCATGCTTGCGTGCGCGCGATCCGCTATTCGCACCCAGGGAATTTCCATGATCGACACAAACGCACTGTTCACGCCCTTCAAGCTCAAGGGGCTGTCGCTGCCCAACCGCATCGTCATGGCGCCGATGACGCGCTCCAAATCGCCGGAGCAGATCCCCGGCGCGGATGTGGCGGCGTATTACCGCCGCCGCGCCGAAGGCGGCGTGGGGCTGATCCTGACGGAAGGCACCTCGCCCGCGCACAAATCCGCCTCCAACGACGCCAACGTGCCGGCGTTCTTCGGCAAGGACTCGCTCGCCGGTTGGGCGAACGTGCTGAAAGAAGTGAAAGCCGCCGGCGGCCACATCATGCCGCAACTCTGGCATCAGGGCGTGGTGCGCCATCCGGGGACCGGCCCGTATCCCGATCAGCCAAGCATGGCGCCGTCGGGTCTTGCCAAGCCGGGCAAGAAGGTCGCCGAGCCGATGAGCGACGCGGACATCGCCGACGTGATCGACGGGTTTGCCAAAAGCGCGCGCGCCGCGATGGAGATGGGCTTCGACGGCGTCGAGATTCATGGCGCGCACGGCTACATCATCGATGAGTTCTTCTGGGAAGGCACCAATGTCCGCGAGGACAAGTTCGGCGGCTCTATCGCCAAGCGCGTGAACTTCGCGGTGGAGGTGGTGAAAGCGGTGCGCGCGGCGACCTCGCCCAACTTTCCGATCCTGCTGCGCTTCTCGCAATGGAAGCAGCAGGATTTCTCCGCGCGGCTGGCGCACACGCCCGCGGAACTGGAAACCTTCCTCGGTCCGCTCGCCGCGTCGGGCGTGGACATGTTCCACTGCTCCACACGCCGCTTCTGGGAGCCGGAATTCGAAGGCTCCGACATGAACCTCGCCGGCTGGACGAAAAAGATTTCCGGCAAGCCCACGATCACCGTTGGCTCAGTGAGCCTGAACGAGGATTTCATCAACGCCTATCGCGGCAAACCCGCCGAAGTGGACACCGGCGCGCATCTCGCCGGCCTGATGAAAATGCTGGAACGCGGCGATTTCGATCTCGTCGCGGTCGGCCGCGCGCTGATCGTCAATCCCGACTGGGCCAAGAAGATTCGCGAAGGCCAGGAGGATCAGCTTAAGCCTTGGGGGCTGGAAGCACTGGCAACTCTCGCGTGACGCCGATACCAAAATTGTCATGGCCCGACTTGATCGGGCCGCCCAGCAGGGACGCGTCCGCGTCCCGGTGACTCTTCCTCGCGCGCGGACGCGCGCTCACTGGGTGGCCCGCCCGGCGTGCTTCGCACGCCAATTGAACGAATGCGCGCAACGCGCGCGGGTCGGGCCATGACAATTTTTTTGTTAACGCCGCTCCACCCGCATTTTTAGCCCGTATTTCGGGCGCACCGTGACGCGGGCCTGTGCTTCGACGGGATGACCGGGCAGCAGCGTCAGCCGGAAGCGCCGCGCGACACGGGACAGAATGATCGTCGCCTCCTGCATCGCGAAACCCATGCCGATGCAGATGCGCGGGCCGGCGCCGAACGGCAGATAGGCGAAGCGGTGGATTTTCTCGCGCGCACCCGGGGCGAAGCGCAGCGGATTGAAATAGTCCGGATCGTCCCACAGCGTCTTGTGGCGATGCACGACCCACGAACACACCGTCACCGATGTACCCGCGCCAATGGGGAAGCCGCCCACCACATCCGGCGCGATGGCCTGGCGGCTGATGAACGGCGCAGGCGGATAGAGGCGCAT
Organism: Rhizomicrobium sp.; assembly: GCA_036489635.1. Lineage (GTDB taxonomy): Bacteria > Pseudomonadota > Alphaproteobacteria > Micropepsales > Micropepsaceae > Rhizomicrobium. The sequence goes on from DASXFK010000029.1 coordinate 4,212, forward strand.
CGCTTCCTCGATCACCATGCGCGTGGTGTCGCCGGGCGCGGATGAATCGTCCGCCACGCGCGCGTCCCAGTCCGGATATTGCGACAGCAGATAGAATGTCCACGCCATCGCATTGGCTGTGGTCTCGTGGCCCGCGAAGATGAACGTCATCACATTGTCGAAAACCTCCGCGTCTCCGAACACCACGCCGCCTTCGGGGTCTTTCGCCGTGAGCAGCAAAGTCAGCAGGTCGTTGGGCGCCGATTGCGGCTCCGCTGCGATCTGTGCGCGCCGCCGCGCGATGATCGCCCCGATCTCGCGCTTGAGGAATTTCAGCGTCGGCTGCCCCTTGAGCCGGTTGGGCGTGGGAAACCATGTGGGCAGGAACAGCGCGGGAATATCGGCGCGGCCCAGCGTTTCCAGATAGTTCGCGAACGCGATCTCCATCTGCTCGAATGGCAGATCGACGTCGCTGGAGAACATGGTGCGCGAGATGATGTCGTAGGTGACGCGCGTCATCTCCTGCGCGACATCGACGACGGCGCCCTCGCCCAGCACCGACCAGCGCGCCAGCATGTCGTCCACGGCCGCAGCCATTGCAGCGGCGGTGCCGGCGATATATCGCATTTGAAACATCGGCGCCGCGGTGCGCCGTTGGAAGCGCCAACTCGCGCCCTCCGCCAGCACCAGCCCGTTGCCGAGCATGGGCTCGGTCAGCCTCTTCGACTGTTGCCCCTTGCGGTAATTCGCGGCGTTGTCGAGCAGCACATGCTTGATCGCATCCGGATCGCTGACCAGGGCCGCCTCGATCAGCGCGTTTTTCGAATAAACGATGGGCTCTTCATAGGTCCGCGCGCCAAACGCCGCGATGGATTGCGTCCGACCTCCAGGAAAAAGCGCAGGACGCTGACGTCGCCAGGGTTCGGAACGGGCGCTGCCGGACGGAATCGCGCGGCCGCTGCGGGCAGCACGAACGGGATTGCGGAATTGCTCAAGAAACCGGCTCCCTGCACGGATGCCGAAGCCCGGTGTCGCATGCGCCCTATTTTGAGGCAAGCGAATTGGCGCATCGCACGGCGCGATTACGCGTTGACTCGCCGGTCTCGCTGCTTAGTCTCGACGCGTATCGGGAGCCACATGGCGAAGGACTATATCGGCTATCAGCAATTGACCGACTCCGCGTTGCGCGGTGTCGTGCGCGACGCGCTGCGACGGGTGGAGAAGCAAGGTCTCGTCGCCTCGCACCATTTCCGCATCACCTTCAAGACGCCGTTTCCGGGCGTGGAAATTCCCGATTTTCTGCGCGAGCAATATCCCGAAGAGATGACCATCATCCTCCAGCATCAGTACTGGGGCCTGAAGGTGAAGGACGACCGCTTCGAAGTGACTCTGTCGTTCCGCAAAGTGCCCGCGACTCTCACAGTTCCGTTTGCGGCGCTGACGCAATTCGTCGATCCCGGCGTGCAGTTCGGCTTGCAGTTCCGCGAGATCGGCGAAGACGGCGAACTAAAACCGGTGACGGCGCCCGCGGCATTTCCCACCGCGCCTCCAGCCGCCGAGAAATCCGCCGACGTCGTTGCTGCCGAGGAGCCGGAAAAGCCCGCCGCCCCCGCCGAAGTCGTCAGCCTGGACGCTTTCCGGAAGAAATAGTCGCTGGCGCCATTTGTTCCGCTGTGACGCGCTGCTAGAATGGCGATTATGAACAAGGACCTCCACGATCCCGCTCGCGCGTACGTGAAGAAACCGGCTCCCGCAGATGCGGACCGTCTGTCCGCGCGTATTCGTTTTGCGCCAGCGGACAATCTGTACGACGCCATCAGACATGATATCGGCCGCAACGGTATCGAGGGATTCGAACCACTACAGCGCCATTATGATCGCGAGCCGCCCTTCAGTGAGATCGACGAAGATTGGTTTGACGACGCGACTTACAAGCCGGAATGATCATCCTCGACACCAATGTGCTATCCGAGGCGGTTCGGCCGCAGCCGGATGGGGCGGTCATGCGCTGGCTTCGATTCACGTCGGGCGATGACCTATTCACTACGGCCATCACTGAAGCTGAAATGCGTTACGGAGCAGCCCGACTTCCAGCCGGGCGAAACCGGCGCGAGCGCGAGGCCCAGATTGACCACATCTTCGGCGTTCGCTTTGCAGGCTGTATTTTGCCGTTTGACACCCAAGCCGCGCAGGCCTTTCCGAGCGTGATCCTCTCTATGCAGAAACAGCAACGAAGCCATTCCTTTCCTGACGCGCAGATCGCGGCGATTGCTCTTGCGCAAGGCGCCGCGCTTGCAACAAGAAATGTTGGGCATTTCGAATATACAGGTGTGCAAATCGTCAATCCCTGGACGGACAAACCATGACCAAAACCACCCGCACCGAGACCGATACGTTCGGACCCATCGAAGTTCCGGCTGACAAATATTGGGGGGCGCAGGCCGAACGCTCGCTCCACAACTTCAAGATCGGCTGGGAGAAGCAGCCGCTTCCCATTGTGCGGGCGCTGGGCGTCATCAAGCGCGCGGCAGCGGAAGTGAACATGCAGCTCGGCCGCCTCGATCCGAAGATCGGCAAGGCCATCGTGGCCGCCGCGACCGAGGTGATGGAAGGCAAGCTCGACGCGCATTTTCCGCTGTCGGTTTGGCAGACGGGTTCGGGCACGCAATCCAACATGAACGCGAACGAGGTGATTTCCAACCGCGCCATCGAGATGCTGGGCGGCGAGAAGGGCTCGAAGAAGCCTGTCCATCCGAACGATCACGTCAACATGAGCCAGTCGTCGAACGACACCTACCCTACGGCCATGCACATCGCGTGCGCGGAGGAAATCCACCACGCGCTGATCCCCGCGCTGCAGGAACTGCGCAACGCGCTCAACGACAAGGCGCAGGCGTGGAAGGACATCATCAAGATCGGCCGCACGCACACGCAGGACGCAACGCCGATCACCCTGGGCCAGGAATTCTCCGGCTACACGCAGCAGATCCAGAACGGCATCGGCCGCATCGAGCAGTCCATGCCGGCGCTGATGCAGCTTGCGCAGGGCGGCACCGCCGTGGGCACCGGCCTCAACGCGCCCGTCGGCTTCGACAAGATGGTGGCCGAGCGCATCGCGGCAATCACGCAGATGCATTTCACCACCGCGCCCAACAAGTTCGAGGCGCTGGCGGCGCATGACGCAATGGTGTTCAGCCACGGCGCGATCAACACGGTGGCGGCCAGCATGTTCAAGATCGCCAACGACATCCGCTATCTGGGAAGCGGCCCGCGCTCCGGCCTCGGCGAGCTGTCGCTGCCGGAGAACGAGCCGGGCTCATCCATCATGCCGGGCAAGGTGAACCCGACGCAGTGCGAGGCCGTCACCCAAGTTTGTGTGCGCATTTTCGGCAACCACGCGACGGTGACGTTCGCGGATTCGCAAGGCCAGTTCGAGCTCAACGTGTTCAACCCGGTGATGGCCTACAGCTTCCTGCAAAGCGTGCGGCTGATGGCGGATGTGGCGAAAAGCTTCACCGAGCA
>DASXFK010000117.1:0-7931 GCA_036489635.1 Rhizomicrobium sp.
TTGACGATGGCGGCTTCGCGCACGGCTTCGTCCGTCTCCATGCCGCCGCGACGCAGTTCGTTGACGTAGGAGATATAGACCACGGCCGTCAGCACCGAGACGCCGAACAGCGCGAGAAATCCGATGCCAGACGAGACCGAGAACGGCGTGCCCGTCGCCCATAGCGCGAAGATGCCGCCGACCGGCGCCGACAGCACCACGCCCAGCACGGTGATGAAGGGGAATTTGAAATTGCTGTAAAGCGCGAACAGGATGAGGAAGATCAGGAACAGCGTCAGCGGCAGGATGAAGTTCATCTGTGCGCGCGAGGCGGTGTATTCGCTGTATTCCCCGCCCCAGTCCATCCGGTAGCCCTGCGGCAAGCGCACCTTCTGCTTGACCTGATTGATCGCGTCCCCGACGGCGCTGGCCAGATCGCGCCCCTCGACCGAGAATTGCACGCCGATATAGCGCGAATTGTTCTCGCGGTAGATGAAGGAAGCACCGTTGGTGACACTGATTTTGGCGAATTCCTTGAGCGGAATTTGCGCGCCGCCCGGCGTTGCCACCGGAATGTTGCCGATCTCCTCCGGCGTGTCGCGGAACGGACGCTGCAGGCGCACGACGAGATCGAATTCCTTCTCGCCCTGCACCACCGACGTCGCGGTGTCGCCGCCCACGGCGGTCTCGATGAGGTTGTTGACGTCGTCGACGTTGACGCCATAGCGCGCGATCTTGGCGCGATCGATGTCGATCGTCAGGCTGGGCTGGCCAAGCTCCTGCACCAATGTGACGTCCGTGATGCCGCGTACCTTCTGCAACGCTTCCTTGATCGCTTTGCCCTTGTCTTGCAGCACGTTGAGATCGCCGCCGAAGATCTTCACCGCCAGCGCGCTCTTCAATCCCGTCTCGGCTTCGTCGACAGCATCTTCGGCGGGCTGAGTGTAGTTGAAGATGATGCCGGGAAACGCCGCGAGCTTTTTGTCGATGGCCGCGATCAGCGCCGCCTTGTCGCGATAAGGACCGGTCCAGTCGGAATAAGGTTTCAGGCCGACAAAGAATTCCACGTTGAAAAAGCCAGTGGAGTCCGTTCCGTCGTCGGGGCGGCCCAATTCCGACGTGACGGTTGTGACGTTCGGAAACGAACTCAGCACGGCGCGGATTTTGGGCGTGACTTTCGCCGCTTCGTTGAACGAGATCGTGTAAGGCATCGTGGCCCGCACCCACAGTGCGCCTTCATCGAGCTGCGGCATGAATTCGGCGCCGATGAACGGCACGAAGAGCAGCGAGACGAGCAGCAACACGCCGGCGGCGATCGTCGTGCCCCACGGGCGCTTCAGGCAGAAATCGAGGCCGCGGATATATTGCCCTTTCATCCATTCGAACGGCTTGTTGTGCCGCTCGCGGATGCCTTTGCGCATGAACCAGGCGCACAGCACGGGGAGCAATGTCAGCGTCACCACCAGCGAGCCGATAAGCGCGTAGATCATGGTGTCGGCCATCGGCTTGAACAACGTGCCGGAGGGGCCGGTGAGCACATAGATCGGAAGGAAACTGGCCACGATCACGGCCACGGCATAGAACAACGGACGGTCCACTTCCGCCGCGGCGTCGCGGATGACTTCCATCACGTTGAACGGCTTGTTTTCGCGCAGCGAAATCTGGCGGAAGATGTTCTCCACCATGAAGATCGCGCCATCGACCAGGATGCCGAAATCTATCGCCCCGATGGACAGCAGATTCGCGGATGCGCCCTGGATGTCGAGGCACACGAACGCGAACAGCAGCGCCAGCGGAATGGTGCAGGCGACGATCAGGCCCGCGCGCACGTCATAAAGAAAGAAGATGAGCACGACGATGACCAGCACCATGCCGCGCAGCAGGTTCTGCTCCACGATGGAGCGCGTGAGCTGGATCAGGTCGCTGAGATCGTAGAACGCATGGATCTTCACGTCCTTGGGCAGCACCTGGCTGTTGAGCTCGCGGGTCTTGGCTTCGATGCGCTTGAGTACGTTCTGCGTTTTCTCGCCGGTGAGCATGAGAATGACGCCTTCCACCGCGTCGTCCTGCTTCTCGTAGCCGAATTCGCCCAGGCGCGGCGCAATCCCGATCTGGACCTTGCCGACGTCCTTCACCAACACAGGGGTGCCGTTGTTCACCGCCAGAACCACATCGCCGATGTCATCGGTGCTCGTCAGCCGGCCCAGTCCACGCACATAATAGAACTGGCCGCCTTGGGTGTAGAAGCCGCCGCCGCCATTGCTGTTGTTGGCGGCGAGCGCGTCTTCCACTTGCGGCACGGAAAGTCCCATTCCGGCGACCTTCGTGGGGTCGAGTAGAACCTGATACTGCATGGTGCCGCCGCCGAAGCCGGAATCGTCCGCGACGCCCGGCACGTATTTGTAAGCGGGCTGTACGATCCAGTCCTCGAACGTCTTCAATTCCATCGGCGAACGGTCGGGACTTTCCAAGACGTAGCGATAGATGAGGTCCGCCGGCGCGGACATGGGCGAGACCGACGGCGCGACGCCATCGGGCAAACTCACCCCGGGAAGCAAGTTGAAGACTTGCTGGCGCGCGAAATAATTGTCCGTGCCGTCCTCGAATGTCAGCGTCACGTCCGACAGCCCGTAGAGCGAGATCGAGCGGCTGATGGCGGTGCGTGGGATGCCGTTCATGCCGCGCTCGACCGGCACGGTGATCAGGCGCTCCACTTCCTCGGCGGTGTGGCCGGGCCACTGCGTGATGATCTCCACCATCGGCGGCGAAAGGTCGGGATAGGCATCCATCGGCAACCGCTGGATCGCCCAGATGCCGCCGCCGATCAGGATGATGGTCATCAGGCCGATCAAAAATCCCTGACGCAGCGATGCATCGACGATTCGATTCATGATCGAAGCGGCGCGCGGCTCGTTTTCGATGGGCGTGTCGCTCATTGGCTTTGCATGAACTGGAGGAAGAGGCCGCCGTCGGCCACGATCTTCTGGCCTGCGCGCAAGCCCTCGGGAATGTCGTAGCGATTGGCGACGCGATAGCCGAGCGTGACATGGGCGCGCGCATAACTGCCGTCGGGCTGGGCGACATAGACGAAGGGAAGATTCTCGTCGTCATGCAGCACCGCGGACACCGGCACGAACAATCCGCCGGTCGCCGCCTGCGACTGGATCGACACGCGCACATATTGCTGCTTCTTGAGCAGGTTGCCGGGATTGTCCACCGCCACGCGCACCATGACGGAATGCGTGTTGGGATCGACTTCGCTCGATATGTTCGTGACCTTGCCGGCGACGGGCTTCGCATCGCCGCCCACCATCACCTGCGCGCTGTCGCCGAGGCTGACATTGTCGATGTCGGAGCCGAAGACCTGCGCCATCACCCAGACGCGCGAAAGATCGGCGATGGTGAAGGCCTGCGTGGAGCCCGCCTGCAGCAACTGCCCCGGCGTGATCAGGCGCTCGACCACCGTGCCGGAAATCGGCGCGCGGATGATCCCGCCATAATTCGACACCGCCTTGCCCGCGCCGATGGCCCGGATCGTCACCGGATCGACATTCAGCGACGCCAGCGTTTGCAGCGCGGTGGCACGGTTGGCCTCCGCCGTCGCCGCATCGGATTGCGCCTGCTCGGCTTCGCGCTCGGACACGCCCTGATGCGCGAGCAGGTCCTTGTCCATATCGGCGACTTTGCGCGTAGCGGCCGCGGCCACCATCGCGGCGCGATACGTGCCGACCGCCGCTGCGTAATCGGGCGAGTTCACCAGCGCCAGCGCTTGTCCCTTCGCCACATGCTCGCCCGGACTGACGAAGAGATGCGTCACCGAGCCGCCGATGGGCGCCATCACCGCCGTCGCATGATCGTTGTCGAAATCGACAACGCCGTTGGTGTCCACGCTCTTGTGGAACTGCGTCTGCGCGACCGTGAAGATGCGGATGTTTTTCTTCTGCGCGTCCGTCAGCGTGACGTTGCCGGCGGTTGCCGTCTTCTGGTCGCTGTTGTCCGGCGAGCAGCCCGCCGCGAGCGCGAAAGAAAGCACCGCCAATGCGATGCCGAACAAGCTGGATTTATCGGTCATGGTTGTTCTCGGCTAGATCGGTGCGATGCCACCAGCCGCCGCCGAGCGCCTGGAACAGCGCCGCGGTGTCGGCATAGCGATCGGCCTGCGCCTGCAGGAGCCCGACATGGGATTGCTGATAAGCTTGCTGGGCCGCCAGCAGCGAAAGATAACCGGTATAGCCGTCCTTCACCTGGCGCTGCGTCAGATCGAGTGTCACCTTCGCCGCATCGTCGGCGGCTGCGGCAGCCTTCAGCGCTTGCGCATCCTGTTGCAAGGCAACCAGCGTATCGGCCACGTTCTGAAACGCCGTCAGCACGGTGCTGCGATATTGCTGCGCCGCCTGATCGTAAGCCGCGCGGGCACCGCGCTCTTCGTGCAGCAGCTTGCCGCCTTCGAAGATCGGCTGGGTCACTCCGGCGGCGAGGCTCCAGAATCCGGTGCCCGATCCGAAAACATTGGCGATATGGAGCGCGGTGCTGCCGGCATCCGCGGTGAGCTGGAAGTTCGGCAAACGGTTTGCGACAGCGACGCCGATATTGGCGCTGGCCGCATGCAGATTCTCCTGCGCCTGAAGAATATCGGGCCGCTGCGAAACGATGGTCGACGGCAGGCTGACGGGAATGGCCTGCGGCAATTGCAAACTCTCCAGATCGAGATCGAGCGCTGGCGCCTGGCTGGGGAACTCACCGCACAGCACGGCAAGCTGATCGTGCAACTGCGCGGCTTGCTTGATCAGCGGCGGCAATGTGGCTTTGGCGCCGGCGAGTTGTGACTGCTGCGCGGCGAGATCGATGCGGCTGGCATAGCCCTTGGCAAGCTGCTCGCGCAGGATCGCCACCGATCTGGTTTCCGCGGCGATAAGCTCCTGCGTCGCTTTCACCTGGGCATTGGTGGAAGCTTCCTGGATTGCGGTGACGACGACATTCGAGGCGAGCGTCGTGTACGTCGCCATCATCTGGAAGCGCACGCCACGTTCCTGCGCGTGCAGCGACTCCACCGTGCGTCGATTGAGGCCGAAGACGTCCGGCACGAAGGAAACGTCCACCTCGGGCGTGAAGAGATTGTATTCGAAGGAATTGTTGATCGGCACCGGCGCCAGCGTTCCCGGTTGCGAATAGCGCGCGGCCGAAAACCCGGCAGAGATACTCGGATAGTAATCGCCCCGCTGGGCGGCGGTGTTTTCATGCGCGACCTTCAGCGCCGCCTGCGCCGCATTGAGGTCCGGGCTATGGGCGATGGCCCGCGCAACAAGAGCGTCGATCTGCTGGGAATGGAACAGTGTCCACCAATCGGCGGAGATGTCAGCGCCATCGACAAAATGCTGCGCCGCGCCGCCGGAGACGTCTGTGCGAACCGTCGCCGCCAGCGGTTGCGCCGTGTAGCCGGCGACATCCGGCGGCGCGGGCTTCTTGAAGTCGGGCCCGACCGCGCATCCCGCCAGCAGCGCCGCGGTGGACAGGAACAGGGCCGCGCGCGCGCTGCCGGTTTGTCTCTTTATATGTGTCATTGGCTCCCCGCCGGGAGAAACGTGGTTGCACAAAGCGCGCGAGGCCGCGGATCGCGGCTGCTACGCACCAGCTGATTTGAGAATCAGTGCCGCGGCGGGGCGCGGCTTTGCCAGGGATGCGAGGAGAACCGGTCGATCACTTCGCCGATGAGCGAAGGGGCGATCGTCTGCGCCCAGGCGACCGGCAGCATCAGCGCCGGCGCGGAGGGCGTGAAGAATGCACCAGCATGCGTGACGGCCTGGCAGAACGGGCAATCCGCCGGACTCTCCGCGGGGGTTTTGGTGTGGTGCGAAGGCGCCAACAGCTTGACGATCTGCGCGTCGCTGTGGCTTGCGAGCGTGCCGTGGATATGCGTCTGGGTGATGAAGGATTGCAGCGAGAAGGCGAGCAGCAGCAGCCAGGCGATCGCGCGCAAGCCCGACCCCTTCGCTCCTTCAGCTTTTGCCCTGGCAGTCCTCATGCAGCCCGTGTGACGGTTGCGTCGGGCGCAGTGTATAGCCGATCCGTTCCGGCGGCGAAACCGGGCCGATTGGTGAATTCGCCGCAACGCCCCGACGGGCTCGCGATGGTTCAGGGCTTTGCGGCCGGCACGAAGTGCAAGTCCTGGTAGTCGAAGCTGAAATCGGCGAGCGGGGAGACCGGACGCATCTCCAATTTCTCGATCTTGCCGGACGCAACGTCGAATTTCACATAGGCAGGCTCGACGATCTTCTCGCCCCACACCACCTTGAACGTGTCGTCGGCGACGTGGGTGAGCGGGCCGGACATGCGCGGCGTCTCATCGAAGCTCATCCACAGGCCTTTGCCCTTCGACGAGATCGTGGCGGTGCCATACCACGGGTCGCGATACACGCCCGCATACGAGCCGATCGGTAACGAAGAATTGTTGTTGGGATGAACCTGCTCCGGCTGGGCCTTCAGGGCCTGCTCGCTGCTCGCGACCATGCCGTCCATCAGCTTCTTGAGGTCGCCGTTCCAGTCGCGCTTGGGCAAGCCAAGGTAATAGTCCACCAGATCGAACGCCACGGCGCGGCGCGCGGCGCCGTCTTCGGAATTGATCATCACCGCGATGCCGGTGTTCTTTTCCGGGATCAGATAAAGCGCGGCCACCGCGCCCAGCACCGCGCCGGTGTGCTCCACGATGGTGTGGCCGTGATAGTCCTCGATGAACCAGCCCAGCGCATAATCCTGGAACTTCGGCGTGATCGCTTCCAGCACCGCGGACGCCACCGAGCCGAACGAATCGGCGCTGACGAGAATTTCGGGTTTCCACAGCATCTTGGCCTGCTCTTCACTGAAGAGCCTGCCGCCATTGGGCAGCTTGCCGTGCGCCAGCTGCACTTGCATCCATTTGGCCATGTCGTCGGCGCTGGCGTTGATCGCGCCGGCTGGTGCCGATGCGCCGCCTTCGAGGCCGTGCATCAGAATGCTTTGCTTTCCCGTGCCGATGACCGGGCCGCTCGACCGCGCATGCAGCGCCACGCCGTTCGGCGCGTCGAGATGATATGCCGTCATCGCATCGTTCATGCCAACGGGCTTGAAGATGTGGTTCTCGATAAAATGCTCCCACGTCTCGCCGGACACCGCTTCGACCAGCGCGCCGGCGACGATGTAGAGGATGTTGTCGTAAGCGAATTTCTCCCGGAAGCCCGATACCGGCTTCAGATAGCGCAGCGCATGCACGATGTCGGCGCGGCTGCGCGTGGTGGACGGCACGATCATCAGATCGCCCTCGCCCAGCCCCAGGCCGCTGCGATGGGTGAGCAGATCGATGATCGTCATGTGCGCGGTGGCATAAGGATCGTACATCTGGAAGCCGGGCAGCTTGTCGACCACGCGGTCGGTCCACTTCAGCTTGCCCTCGTCCACCAGAATAGCGATCGCGGTTGCGGTGAACGCTTTCGTCTCTGAGCCGATGGGGAACGCGCTGTGCGCATCGACTTTATCCGGCTTGTCCATCGAACGGACGCCGTAGCCCTTCGTCAGAACGATCTTGCCGTTCTCGACGATGGCGACCGTCATGCCCGGTGGCCCAAACGTCTTCAGCGATTGCGCGACTGTCGCATCTAGATCGGCGGGCGGCGCGGCCAGCGCGGGCGTGCCAATGAGAAGCGCGGCAAGCGCGGCGCCGGGGAGAAGCCGGTTCATGGCGATCCTCAGATGTTGAAGTTGAAATTGGCGAGGCCGAAATCGAAGATGGCCCAGATCACGTAGAGTCCGGCAAGCCCCAGCAGGAGATCACCCGCCCGCGCCAGCCATCCACCGGGCCCCGTCATGACGCGCGATACGGCGTTCACCACCATCACGATGCCGCCCACGATGCCGAGCACGCCCACAACGTAGAGAAGCCCATACCAGAAGGTGAGTTTGCCGCTGAGAAGCAGGCCTTC
>DASXFK010000047.1:0-56622 GCA_036489635.1 Rhizomicrobium sp.
AAGGCTTCGCGCTTGATCGTGTCGCCGGTACCCGCCAGATCGAAGGTCCAGCGCACGAGATGCGCGCGCGGCTTGGTTTGCTGCGGCGTGCCGTCCGCGAACGGGAACAGCGGCGCGGTGTCGTATTGCATCACGTCCACATAAATCTTGTCGCCGTCTTCCCACCTGTTCATGGGATGGAAGACGTAACAGGGATCGGTGGTGAACCAGCGGATCGTGTCCACGCCCGCGTCGCGGCGCATGACGCCGATGTGCGAACCCTTCTCCGGCTCCCACGCGAAGGGCGGCTTGCCGACCATGGCGCGCTGCAGGCTTCCCGTCAGCGGCAGCACGGGGAACAGCACATGGTTCTTCGTGACGAAGAAGTCGTGGATCATGCTGGAGTAAGGCGCCTTGAACGTGTCGAGGCGCGTAACCGTGCCGGTCTTGTCGGCAACGCCGTAAGCGACTTCATCGCTGAAAAAGCCTTCGCCGGCGGAATAGCCGAAGAACACCATCTCGCCCGTTTCCGGGTCCATCTTCGGATGCGCGGTGAAGCGCATCGCCTTGCCCGCGTAGTCGCGATACCCGCGCGAGGCGAGCGTTTTGGGGTCCATCTCGAACGGCTGATGCCCTTCCTCCAGCGCCAGCAAACGGTTCGCATGCCATACGATGTTGGTGTTGGCGACGCCGCTTTCTTTTCCGACAACGCTGGGATCGCTGGTCATCGGATTGCCGAAGGTGCCGAACATCGAGCGCCCCGCCGCGTGCTCCAGTTCCCACTTCGGCGTGCGGACGTAGCGGTTGCGGTACGAGACCTTGCCGTCTTCCAGATAGAAGCCGTGGATCATCCCGTCGCCGGCGAACCAGTGATAGTTCGGATCGCGCGGATCGAATTGCGGATTGGGACCGGTGCGGAACAGCGCGCCCTGCAGCGCCTTGGGGATTTCGCCCTTCACAGGAAGGTCGGCGAAATCGTCTTCGCTGCGCATCGGCGCGAAATTGCCCGTGAGATATGGATTGATGCGTATCGGTGCGTTCATGGCCCACTCCCGTCATAAATTTATCTTGTAAATTTATACTGTAAGATATAGCTTTTCAAGTGGGAGCAAAAGAAATTCATGCCGCGTCCACTTTCAGACCTCGAAGTCGCGGATTTCCGCGAAAAACTGACCGATGCCGCGGCCGGTCTGGTCGAGAACATGGGGCACACGGACTTCACGATCCGCCAGCTCGCGGACGCCGTGAACGTCAGCGCCATGACCCCCTACCGCTACTTCAAGGACAAGGACGACATCATCGCGGCGCTGCGGGCGCGCGCCTTCAACCGCTTCGCCGACACGCTGGAAAAAGCCTACGCAACGCCAGGCAGCGCGACCGACAAAGCCGGCGCGGCGGGCGCGGCCTATATCCGCTTCGCGCTGGAGGATCCGACGTCCTACAAGCTGATGTTCGAGCTGAACCAGCCGGACGCGCAGTATCCCGAATTGAAAAAAGCGGCCAACCGCGCGCGCGAAACCCTGACGCGCCATGTCGGCCCGATGATCGAGGCAGGGTATGTGCAGGGCAACCCCGAAGTGATCGGCCATGTCTATTGGGCCACGCTGCATGGCATCTTGATGTTGCAGCTTTCCGGCAAGATCGATCCGGACTGCGACATGGACACGATCCTCGAAGCCGCCTTTGGCGCGCTGGCGATCGGATTTGCGCCCAAGCGCGCTTGACCCTGCTGTCTTGAAACTCCATAGAATTACTTGGAATTAGGGGCCATTTTTCGATGCTGTCCCAGAAGACGCGCTACGCACTGCATTCGATGATCGTGCTCGCAAGGCAGGACGGCGACGAGCCGATGATGATCGCCGATATCGCGGACGCGGCGAACGTGCCGCGCAAATTCCTCGAGCAGATTTTGCTGGAATTGAAGAAGCGCGGGATCGTGCGCAGCCAGCGCGGCCGGGCGGGCGGCTACATGCTGGGGCGCGATGCCAAGGACATCACCTTCGCCGACGTCATCCGCGTCAGCGATGGACCTTTGGCGCTGGCGCCTTGCGTCAGTGCCACGGCCTATCAGCGCTGCGGCGACTGCGTGGACGAGAAGCACTGCGCCATCCGCAAAGCGCTGCTGCTGGCGCGCAACGCCACGGCGAAAGCGCTGGAATCGCAAACCCTCGCGGCCGCCGCCGCGCAACCCCGCAAGCGCTGACAGCCGTCATAAGTGCGCTAGTATGCCTGTCACGATCTGCCCCCATATTCTCTATTGACTCGCTAGGGATTAGAGGGAATAGGATCGGCACACGGCGGCGGCGCCACGTCGTCGTCCGCGAACGCGGCCGGCGAGAGGAACAGGGGACTATGCCTTCATCGAACAAATTGCGCGCGGCGTTGCTTGCCGGCGTCGCTGCCGTCGCGTTCTCGGGCACGGACGCCTTCGCGCAGGACGATGTCTCCGCGCGGCTCGACCGCCTGGAACACATGATCGACGCGCAGCAGGCGCAGATCAAAAGCCAGCAGGCCGAGATCGGCGCGCTCAAATCGCAGCTTCATCGCAAAAGCGTGCAGCTGGCCGGCGAAGCGCCGCCGCCCGCGCCGCCGCAGCCCGAAATCACAGCCGCGCAATTCGCGGCGTTGCAGAACAAGGTCGATACCCGGATCGCGGCCTCGAATGCGGCGCCCAGCAACGAAGCCGTCGTTTCCCTCAAGAATGGCAAGCCGCTGATCGCCTCCGCCGACGGCCGCTACACCTTCTCGCCGCGCCTGATGGTGCAAGGCGATTGGGCGGCGTACAGCAAAGACAAAGTCGCGGGCATTCCGATCCGCAGTTCGGGCGACAATTTCCGCCGCGCCTGGATCGGATTCCAGGGCAAGTTCGCGGGCGATTTCGGCTACAAGTTCATTTACGATTTCGGCGGCTCAGGCGGCGACGAAACCTATCAGGCCTATATCAACAACAAGCTGGCGCTGGCTTCGACCGGCGCGGGAACCGGCGCGCATATCCAAAGCGCGGTGATCACCTATAAGGGAATCCTCGATCCCTTCACGTTCCAGATCGGCGCCGCCGCGCCGCCCTCCAACCTCGGCGATACCACGGCGTCCGACGATCTCATCTTCAACGAGCGGGCGTCGCCGTCGCAACTGGCGCGCAGCCTGGCGGGAGACGATGGCCGCGAAGGCATCGGCCTCTTCGGTCACGGCAGGTGGTGGTTTGCCTCGGCGTTCCTGACCGGAGACACGGTGGGCAAGGCACCGCTGATCGCGCCCGCCAACGGCCAGGGCGCATTCGTCGGCCGCGTCGCGTTCTTCCCGTGGAACGATCCGGCGACGAATTTCAGCGTTCATCTCGGCGGCAATTACACCGATGTGTTCCAGCCCCAGCAGACCACCAACGATCTCGGCGTCACCACGACGCCGATCGCGCTGTCGGACCGGCCTGAATTGCGCGTGGACAATTTCACGTTGCTCAACACCGGCGCGATCGACGCCACATCCGTGCGCGTCGCCGGCCTCGAAGGCGCCGTCAGCTGGGGGCCGTTGCTGCTGCAAGGCGAAAACTTCTGGTACGGAATCGACCGCAAAACGCCGGCCGCCGGCGTCAGCGACCCGGCCTTCGACGGCTGGTATCTCGATGCAAGCTGGGTGCTCACCGGCGAATATCATCGCTACAACCCGGCCACCGCCTCCTACACGCGGCCGAGCCCGGCGCGCGGCTTCGATCCGGCAGCCGGCGATTGGGGCGCGTGGGAAATCGCCGGCCGCTATAGCGACAGCGATCTCGACTATCACCTGCATTCGCCGGTGGCGGGCGACCCGGTGATCGGCGGCCATCAGAAGATCTGGACCGGCGCGCTCAACTTCTATCCCAACGACATCCTGAAATTCGGGTTGGAGTGGGAGAACGTGACCGCGGACAATGTGGCGGCGCTTGGCAACGACGCGAAATTCGATGTCGTGAGCGTGCGCTCGCAGGTTTCATTCTAAGGCTTGCTCCGATGGATATTCTCCAGCACATCGATCCGCTTTATGTCGTGTCGGGGATGCTGGTGGGTGCGCTGGTGGGATTCACCGGCGTTGGTGGCGGCTCGCTGATGACGCCGCTGCTCATCCTTGTGTTCGGCATGCATCCGTCGTCGGCCGTGGGCACCGACCTGCTTTATGCGTCCATCACCAAGATGGGCGGCTCGACGGTGCATGGCTTCAACAAGACGATCGAGTGGAAGGTGGTGGCGCTGCTGGCGCTGGGCAGCATCCCATTCACGCTCCTCACAATCTTCGTGCTCTATCACATGGGCGTGAACACCAAGATCGTGCAGCACCTGATGAGCAAGGTGCTGGGCGGCGCGCTGCTCCTCACTGCGGTATCGCTGATCCTGCGCCAGCCCTTGCAGCGGCTTTACGACCGGCGGGTGGGCGAGTTGCCGCCTCGCCTGGTTGGCATCCTGACTGTCGTCACGGGCGCGGTTCTGGGAACGCTGGTGACGATTTCCTCGGTGGGCGCGGGCGCCATCGGCGTCACCGCGCTGGTGCTGCTCTATCCCAAGCTGCCTTCCCAGCGCATCGTGGGCACGGACATCGCGCACGCCGTGCCACTGGCGCTGCTCGCCGGCATCGGCCACTCCATTCTGGGCACCATCGACTGGCACATTCTTGTATCGCTGCTCTGCGGATCGTTGCCTGCCATCGTGCTTTCCAGCATCGCGGCCTCGCGCGCCGCGGACAAGGTTGTGCGCCTGACGCTCGCCTCGGTCCTGCTGCTGGTTTGCGCGCGCTTCTGGTTCATGCCCGCATAGCGCGCGCGCCCGATCTGGCGTATCTCTCGCAAAATGCGAGTGTTCGATTTCGACCGCGCCGTCGTGCGCAGCCCCGGCGCCAGCGTTGTGGATGGCCTGCGCACCGACAAGAGCGGCGCGCTGGATTTCGCGCAAATCGCCCGCGAGCACGGCGATTATATCGCCGCCTTGCACGCGGCGGGGCTGACGGTGGACGTGCTGGCGCCGCTGGAAGCCTATCCGGATTCCGTCTTCGTCGAAGATCCCGCGCTCGTCTTTCCGGAAGGCGCAATTGTGCTGCGGCCCGGCGCTGCGACACGGCTGGGCGAAAGCGCGGCGATCGAAGCGGCCGTGCACAACCATTTCGATCGGATCCTTCGCCTCGAAGGCGACGAATACACGGACGGCGGCGATGTGCTGGTGACGCCGCAAAGCGTGTTCATCGGCCTCTCCGCACGGACCAGCCGCAAAGGCGCGCAAGCGTTGCGCGCACGGCTTGCCGAACTCGGGCGCGATGCCACCATCGTTCAAACGCCAATGAGCGTGCTCCATCTCAAATCGGCGAGCGCGCTTTTGGATGACACCACGATCGTCGCCACCGAGGCGCTCGCGCAGAGCGGGATCTTCGCGCGTTACGACGTCGTGCGGATTCCGGCGGGCGAAGAACCTGCGGCCAATCTGGTGCGCGTGAACGATGCGGTGTTCGTGGACGACCGCTTCCCGCGCACCATCGATCTCATCGCCAGGCGGGGCCTCGGCGTGGTGCCGCTCCGTATCGGCGAGATCGCCAGGCTGGACGCCGGGCTATCGTGCATGTCGCTGCGCTGGCACAGCGCTTAATTGCCGACGACGAGCGACAGATAAGGCTCGGCATTGTGTTTCGTCGCGCCGGGTGCCTTGCGCAATTGCCAGGCATATTCAAAGCGCAGATCGACGAAGCGACTCAGCGTGTAATGGAAGCCGGCGCCGACGCTTTGCAGCGTTTCGCTGTTGGAGGTGCCGGCCGAATCCTTGTGGTCGCGCACATGACCGTAATCCCAGAACACGTCGCCCTGGATCTGATCGCCGGTGGACGCGCCGAACAGCGGATCGATCACCCCCACCGGTGGGGTGCGCAACTCGCTCGACAGCAGAAGCCCTTCCGAGCCGCTGGCCGTGCGCTCGTCGTAACCGCGCACGCTTTCCACGCCGCCGGCACCGAGCTCTTCGCTGGACAGAAGGTTCGAACTCGTCAATTGCAGCTGCGCTTTCAGGATCGACGTCGCCTCGAAGGGAAGCCGGGTGACGCGCGTGACGTCCAGATCGCCATAGACGTAATTGGCGTGCGCGAACGGAACACCGGAGTGCGTGAAGCTCGGCTGAAAGGCCGCGTCGTTGTTCTGGCCCGTCAGTCCGCCGGGGCTGTAGACCAGCTGGTCGAAAAGGATCGTGCGACCCCACGCATCCTGGATCGCGGCATTGTAAGTGACGGGAAACTGGTCGACCTCCGTGGAACTGTTGGAGATCGCGAAGCCGCCGAAGGCCAGGTTGTTGTTGCTGCGCTTGAAATCGTAACCGATCTGCGCCTCTTCGGCGAAGTTGGTGAGCGAAGGAAGCTCGAGCACGTAGCGTCCGCTCGCCTGCCAGCTGATTCCGAGTTGCGTAAAGAAGGCGCCGAGCCTGGGGCGCAATTCATCGTAATCGCCGAAGAACACGAGCCGGTCGCGCCACGGCAACGGAATGGTCCAGCTCGCCTGATGACCCTGAAAGCTGGCGCTGCCCTCGCCGACCGGGACTTTCTGCGGGCGAATCCAGAAATCGTCGCTGGAGCTGAACTGGTAGCTGAGATCCTGACCCAGGAAAAACGCATCGGCCCATTCCAGGCCCACGCTCCACTGATCGCGCCCGATCACCGGCACGCCGCCATTGTTGTAGCCCGCGAAGACGTGAAACGGAAAACGATCGGTCTCCTGAAGCGTCAGGTCCATCTCGCCCGCGGTCTGACTCTTGTCGGCGACGATCTTCACCTGGCGATAAGTGTTCTGATTGAGCCAGGTGAGATCGTCGTTGAGCAGGCTGGTGTCGATGATGTCGCCGTGCTCGACGCTGATCTGCGATTTCGCCAGCCAGCCGGAGAACCAGTCGTTGCCCACCACATGCACGCGGCCGAGCCGGTATTCGGTGACGACGGCCTGGACGATGCCGTTGGCCGCGTTCTGATCGGGAAAATCCACCGCCACGAACGGGCGGTTTTTCGCGGTGTACCAGTCGGTGATCACTTTGGTGACTTGCTGGATCGTCACCGAGGAGAACGGCTTTCCAAGAAACGCTTGCAGCTTTTGATAGATGCCGGGGCTGTAGAGAATTTGCGGCCCGTCGACGGTGACGCCCGGCTTGGGATAGCCATCCTTTTGCAGCTTGTCCGGCGTATCGATCAGCCGCAAACCATTGAGATGGTAGAGGATGATGGGGCCCTCGCTCGGAATCTTGGGGGCGGCCGCCGCATCCTGCGCCGCCAGCGGCCCAGGGCACAGCGCGAGCAGGCCCGCCAATGCGACTCCTCTGAAGCTATGCAAGCGGGCTCCGGGCGATGATCGACCGGCTCTATTAAGTGAGTTGGGCGACGCGGATCAATTTAATTCAGCGACAACCCGCGAACCCTTGCGGAACAAGCCGCCAAGGCTCGTCAATGCACATTAATTGGAACCGCGGCGGAGGCAATTCCGTTAACAATCACTTGAATCTGGCTGGTGCCGGCATCGCAAGGCTGCGTGCCTGCGGGTGGCGTCGCCGAAGGAACATCGAACATCGCCGTCGTCACCGCGGTCGCCGAAATCGACAGGCCCATGGGAAAATCGTGGGTGCGCGCATAGCAGACGCGGCCGGTCGTCGTGTTCGTGATGCGAACGAGCGGATAGTTGGTCGCCATCTGCGCATCGTCGCCATAACTGGCACCCTGGGACAAGCCGTTGAACAGCGTTCCGGAAATCTTGTAGTTCACGTTGCCGCGCTTGACCTTCTTTGGCGATGTCTTGATGACGGGTATCGATTTCGGGTTGGGCTTGCCTTTCTCGTTGTACACTTCGACATCGTAGCCGCCATCGGTCCAGAGAATTTGGCCGGTCGGAAGCACCAGCATGCGATTGGCGTAAGCCACCGTGTTCGGCGCGTTCATCGGCTCGCTCACCCGCACCAGATTCTTGCCATCGAATTCAAAGAAATTCGTCGGCGTGCCGGACTGGCCGGGATTGGCTTCGACGAGCACATTGCCGTCGGGAAGCAGCGAGGCGGGGCCATCCGCTTCGTCATAGTAGCTGCCGGCAATCTGCGGGAAGCTCGGCCCCTTCGACCATTTCTTCGTCGCGAAATCGTAGATGCCGGTATGCGCGGGACACGTCGCGGGATTGTTGCAACTGTTGGCCCCGGCTTGGAAAACGGTTCCGTTGGGGCGCAGCACCGCGGCGCCGATTTCGCGCAGTTCGGGATCGGACAACAGGTTGGCGGTCTCGCCGCCAAGCTTCCAGGTATTGGTCGTCGGCGAAAACAATTCGAAGTCGTTGTACTTCTTTTTTCCGGAAGTCCAGACGTCCACCGTCAGCAAAGAGTTGTCCGGCAGCAGCGTCCAGCCTTCTTCGTTCGGATAAAACCCATTGGTTACCGGGGTCCAGGTGACGGTCTTGCCGCTTATGACGGCCGTGGCTTCCTTGTAATCGCAGCAATCGGTAAGCATGTAGAGCCCGTTCGCCAGAACGACGCTTTGCGCATCGCCGACATCGGTCCAGTCCGACGGCACTGCGACCGACGTCCACTTGTTGGATACGGGGTCGTACAGCGCGCCCTTATTGGTCCAGTTGGGCTTGTCCCGGCCGCAGCTTTTGGCGCCGTTGTATTCGCCGCCATTCACGATCACCTGGCCGCTGGGCAACACTTGCGACGCAAAATAGAACGGCGCGTATCCCGACGGCATGGTCGCGATCTTTTTCCATGTGCCGTTGACATAGCTGCCGGTGCTGTCGGGGGTCAGCCGAAGCCAGCGTCCGCTGCATGCGCCGGCATGCATGATCACGGTGCCATCGGTCAGCAGCAAGCCGGTATCCACATAGTCGGGCGGAACATTCGCGAGCTGCGTCCAGCTTCCGGAAATCGAGGCATGGGGCGCGACGTATGGCGCCAGGCGAGGCCCGATGCGCGTGAACGCATGCGGTGGAACGGGACGATGCGCCCAGCCAGTTGTAGAGAACAACAATGCCGCGCCAAGCATGGCCGCGAAACAAGCCCAAGGCTTCGTGACGTTCATCCGATTCCCCCCCGGCCGCATATCGGCGATGCGGCCAAATCGATTGCAGTCCAAGCGAACCGTCAAATGCTAGCACAGCTGCCAGGAACGCTTCAACGCGCCAAGCCTTCTTTGCAGACGGCGGGAAATTTCCAATGCGGATCGGCGATCTGCGCCAGCGTGCGCGGCCGCTGCGCGCTATGAATCAAGCTCTCGTCCGCCGTCTGCCCGCGTGGGAGCACGCGGATGGTCGCCATCATTCCGGCGTCCTCATGCTCGAGGATGTGGCAGTGATAGACGAAATCGCCGACGACCGGCCCGCGGAAATCCATCCGCACCTTGATGCTGGGGTATGGCCCTTTGCCCCGCCAGAAGTCCACCGGATAGGTATCGTAGAATTGCTTGCGGCTTTTGGGCACCGCGACGCCGTTCACGGCGAGCAGAAGAAAATGGATCTGATGTATATGGAAGGCGTGGATCTCGCCGCTGCGGTTTTCGATCGTCCAATCCTCCACGGATCCTTGCGTGGTGGTGATGGCCGGCGGATTGTCGGGATTGAACAAGGTCGGCCGTTGGCCATCGACCGTAATGAAGAAATGCGTGATGCCGGGCTCTTCACGGCGGTGGCCGCGCCTGTCGGTGCCGGGGATGACGACTTCCGAAAAGTTCAGGTGGCGCGTGGCGGTGGGTGTGGCCTCCGCCAGCCCCTCGAACCGCTGCCGCCCGGCGGCTTCGCCGCGTGAAACGATCTGCGGTTGCACGCCAAAGCCGAAGCCCGCTTTGATGCGCGCGAGCGGCCGCGCCGGATCGATATCGCCGGCCGGTCCGGTCTTGACCGCGCGCGTCACCAGCATGGCATTTTGGACGGCCCTTGTCGGCGCGGTGACGATGAATTCGGCGCGCGCCGCCGGCGCCATCAAGACATGCGTCTGCGTCTGGATCGTGCCCTTGCGCGTGCCATCCTGTGAGCCCAGCGCAATGGCATCCAGCGCCACGATGCGCAGAGGCTGCGCCTTGCCGTCGTACAGAAGCTGCAGGTCCAGCATCGTGTCCGCCGAGGCGTTGACGACACGCCAGAACTCCTTGCTGCCAGAGGTCATGCGAATGACCGCGGGACGATAGGTGGGATAGCTGACGGGCACATAGTTCAGCGAAACATCCCAGCCGGGCAGCGGCGGTGCGCCGGCAGATTGGCTCGGCGGATTGGCGACAAGCTGGTCGCGCAGAACCAGATAGCGCGCGGCCAGCCCGGCCACCGCCGGCTGGAGATCGGCAATGCCTTCGACTTCGAGCACGCCGGATGCGCCCCCCAGAAGCGCTGCTTCCGACAATCCGTGGACATGCGGGTGATACCAATAAAGACCCGGCGGTTCGTCGGCCGGTATCTTCAGCCTGTAAGTGAAGCTTTGGCCCGAATTGACCAGCGTGTGGATCACTTCGTCGGAATGGCAGACGGGCGCGGTGTTGGTGCCGTGGAAGTGGATGTTGGCGGACGCCACCGTCATCAGCGATGCGCCGCAACGGTTCGCGGCATGCGACATGACCTCGGTCGGCGCCGATGGCGGCGGCGCGGGCAGCGTATTGGTGAACGCGATCACGATGGTATCGCCCGGTTTCACATGCAAGGTGGGCGATTGCTGCCCTGTGGGCGTAACAAAGCAGAACAGCGTGCGGCCCGCGCGATCGACCGATGAGGCATAGTTGAGCGCCAGCTTGAGGACGCCATTGGCGCTGTAAAGGTCAGGCGGCGGCGCGATCTCGGTTCCCGCCGCAGGCCGCTGGCACGCCAACGGCGCGGCAACCGCCTGACCGCACGACGGCAGAAAACCAATCGCAAGGAGAAGAAAGAAGACGCCCGCGAACGCCCTCAATGTCGAGATTTTGCGATCCGCCATTCGCGCCCCCGACCCGAAGCTTAGCAAAGCCGAACCGCATGACAAATCCTTCAGCGGACATGCGTCAACGGACCGACAGGGCGGCTTTCGAGATTCCCGCAGGAGCGCGAAGATTTACGCGAGCATCGCTGCCAATCCATCGCGGGACGCCGCAACCGCGTCAAACGATGCATTCGGCGACGGCCACACGCTATGCCTGCATCAAGGCCGCGCGCACGAGATCGCCGGGTATGTCGATTTGAAGCGCGCCATGGCGACGTGACGCGTCACGGTCTTCGAGCCAAGCCGCGCGATCCGCGCAACCGATGTTCGTCACGGTTGTCCACCGCCGCCCGCGGCGCCATAGATGTGGCCTGTCGTATAGCTTGCATCGCTGGCGGCGAGCTGGACGTAGATCGAGGCGAGTTCGGCGGGCTGGCCCGGACGGCCCATCGGACTTTGGCTTCCGAATTTCTCCACCTTGTCCATCGAAGCGCCGCCGCTGACTTGCAGCGGTGTCCAGATCGGTCCCGGCGCCACGCCATTGACCCGGATGCCTTTGGGCGCGAGTTGCTTGGCGAGGGACT
The DNA here is from genome assembly GCA_036489635.1 of Rhizomicrobium sp. Classification (GTDB taxonomy): domain Bacteria; phylum Pseudomonadota; class Alphaproteobacteria; order Micropepsales; family Micropepsaceae; genus Rhizomicrobium. The sequence continues at coordinate 11,459 of DASXFK010000047.1, forward strand.
TCACATAGTTCATCGTGGCGGCTTTGGTTTGCGCGTAATCGTAGAGGTCCGGCGATGGATCATAGGCCTGCTCGGACGTGGTTGCGACGATGACGGCGCCCGCCTCAAGATGCGGCAGCGCGGCTTTGATGATCCAGAACGGCGCATAGATGTTCGTCTTCATCGTCGCGTCGAAATCTTCGCTTGTGATGTCGAGAATGGATTTGCGAGACTGTTGCCGCCCGGCGTTGCTCACCAGGATATCGAGCCCGCCAAGCGCCGCGACCGCCTTGGCCACCAGGTCCTTGCAGAAGGATTCGCTGCGCAGATCGCCGGGGATCGCCACCGCCTTTCGGCCCGCGTCTTCGATCAGCTTGAGCACCTGTTTGGCGTCTTTTTCTTCGCTCGGAAAATAATTGATGGCGACATCCGCGCCTTCGCGCGCGAACGCGATCGCCGCCGCGCGGCCCATGCCGGAATCGCCGCCGGTGATGAGCGCTTTTCGCCCTGAGAGCCGCCCCGATCCTTTGTAAGTCTTCTCGCCGTGATCGGGCGGCGGATCCATTTCAGAAGCCAGCCCCGGCCATTCCTGCTTTTGCTTCTTAAACGGCGGTTTCGGATATTTCTCGACGGGATTGGTCATGGCGCACCTCGCATCACAAGGAACGTCCGCGGGGGACTATCGTTGCGGTGTGGGCGCACGCCTTTTTGCGCGCGCGCGATCGGCCCAGATAGGATTTTCCATGGCGAAAACGGTTGGCGATTTTCCCTTCGAACGGCTCCGCATCTGGGGCGTGCGCCGCGCGCTCGCTGGGCGGGTCGGCGAAAGTCGAAGAGACACAGGAGCTGCCCGATCTCGACTTTGCCGGTCACGCCGAACTGCGCGGCGCCGGCGCAGATGCGAGAGCTCGAAGGCGTTCTGATCGATCGGCTTCTGCTTCTGAAGTTTGGTGAATTCGATCTGCTCGCGCAGATACTCGCGCGCTTCGGCGCCACCCGCGGACATACGTCGCGCGCGATTGTGCCAACGTTACCGTAGCCACCATCATGGAACCGGCTTGAGCGACAGCGCGATCTGCTTTGCGGATTTCTCGTCGGGGATCACCGAATTGCGGAACGATATCTCCAGATTGCAGGTTCCGGTTTTGCCGAGAACGGCGACGTACCAGCCATTGTTGTTTTGAAAGTGCGGCGCGTACTGGTACCAGAGCCGCGCCGGCGTATCTTCGAACGTCTTGACCGGTTTGTAGGCATTGGCGTTCAGCGCCTTCAGATCGGCCAGCGTTTTCAAGTTCTCGACATAGCCTGTGGTGAACACATGCACATCGACACCGCGGTCCGGGGAGTTTGCCTCGCGCACGGTTTGATCGACGTTCCACCCGGGCGGAAGCGTTACGGCGCACTCGCCGTTCTGCGTCACCATCCGCTGCGGCGCGTTTGGATTGGGCGCCGCGGGCGCCGGACCGGTTCTGCGGTAGGCTGTGGTCATCGACTGTTCCTTGCCGGTCGGATCCTTCCCCGTCATCGTATCGGTCAGCATCTTTCCGCCGTCCGACACCGCATAGATCTCTTCGAAGCTGTGCGGCCCCATCGCTACTGTGCAGTGAATCGTGTTCGCGTCCGCCTGTTTGCAACTGCGGGTTTCGCCCATCGTTCCCAGGAATGGTTTTCCGCCCAGCACGATGATGCCCTTCGTCGATGAGGTTCCGGTGCCGCTTTTCTCGTGCTCCACGATCATGTCTTCGGTCGTGTAGCCGGTCGCCGTCTTGATAACGGTCAGTGTCTCCGTCTTTTGCGGTTGCGCTGCGGACACGCTCCATACCCCGGATATCGAGTCCGGAGCCGCTGCAAAGGAAGATGACGCCGCGAGGCAAACGCTCGCCGTGATGATTGTTCGAATGATCTTCATCGCTTTGTTCCTGAGGTGTCCAGGCCGACTCGTCGATTCCGGCGGCCAACGGCGAGAAGAGCGCATCGCCAGATATGACGCATGACTCGTTTGCGCTAGGTCGCGAACACATAAAGGGGATTGCCACTTTTGGGCGAATAGCGATTCAAACTTCCAACGCAGGAGGTTTGGATGGGTCCAAATTTGCGAAAGGTCGTAGAAAAAAAGATGCGGCCCTTCATTTAAGCAGGGCCGCATCCGGTTCACAGTCGATATTCGGTTCGGCTTTTCAGGCTGTATACCCTCTCAATATTTGTAGGTGATCTCGCCGCCGTAGGTGAGTGGAAGGTTGACACCGCGCGCGACCGCCACGAGCTCGTTCAGGCCTCCCGCGACATGATACTGATTTGTGAGATTGTTGCCCCACACGTAGATGCCCCAATTGCTGTTCTCCACGCCGATCCGGCCGTTGAAATAGCTGACCGGCCCGTTCCAAAGCGCCTTCGTGTTCTCCGGATCCGTGAAAGAGCTGTCCTGATGGATGAACTCGAGGCGCGCCAACGCCGCCCAGCCGTTCCAACCTGGAATTTCGTGTTCGTATTGGCCGGCAACGGTACCCTGCAGACGCGGAGCGCTGGGCAAGGCATTGTCACTGTAGTTTGCCCCCCCATCGATGAACGTCTTGTACTTTGTATTGAGCAACCCGAGTGTGCCGGTGAACGTCAAACCATCGAAGGGCTGCACGGCCGCTTCCATCTCCGCGCCATAAATCGTCGCCTTGGCGGCATTGGCGACCGCCAAAGAGAAGGTAGCAAGATTCTCGACCTCTTCCTGCTTGTTCGTGTAGTCGTCGTAGAACACGTCGCCGTTGAAAGTCAGGCGCCCGTTCAGCAGGGACGATTTGTAGCCGAGTTCATAATTGTTGAGATATTCTGGCAGGAATACGTAGGGCCCATTGAATGGATTCGTATTGAGATAGGCGTTAAAGCCGCCCGCTTTATATCCACGGCTGAATTTGATGTAGGCCGTTTGATCGTCGCCGATCTTGTAGGAAAGACTGATATCGCCGGTCGGCACGGATTCGTGCAGCGATTTGTCGGTGGGCGGCGTTTCTTGCAAGAGTAGGTAGCCGATATTCGGCCCATCGACGAGATTGGTGAGGAGCTGGGAATAGACCATGCTCTTCTGGTCGATGGTATAGCGGAAGCCCGCATCGACGCGCCATCGCGGCGTGATGTCATATGTGGCGTTGATGAAAGCGGCATATCCATCCGACATGATGTGGCCGCGGCTGGTGATCTGATCGAGATAATCTGGAGGAAGTGGGGGGAGGCCGAGGAGCGGAGGCAAATCAGCCAGGAACTGGTTGTTGAAGGTATCCACCAGACGCTGGTGCGAATAATACAGTCCGCCGATCCATTGGAATGGACCGCTCTGGGTTGATGTCAGGCGGATTTCCTGTGTGAAAAGGTTGGCGTCGTCGCTGTCGTTCTCCGCATCGAACGGCAAGGATGTACCGTCAGAGTCGAAGGCATAGGCTGAGGTGTAAGCACGATAGGACGAAATCCAGTCCAGCCGCGCGCCGCCGAAATCATAGGCCGCGTGCATCGAGCTGCCATAAACTTCACGGCGACCGAATTCCGGCGAATTCACGGATTCCGTGCGGGTCCGCGGCGGCGGCGGCGGAAACGGGAGCGCATAAGACGTCGTGAGCAGACTCTCGGAATCGTTCTCGTGCAGGTAATCGAGGCTGAAGTCGAAGCTGAGCCGTGACGTTGCGTCGTAGACGACGCGTGCACGTCCGCCGATATCGCGGTCATAATTCAGGTCGGAGTTGTCGTAGGCGTTATGGATGAAGCCATCGCGCGTGCGATAGGTCCCGGTGAGGGATGCGAACAGATTGTCGGCGCCGTCGGCGTTCAACGGTCCGCTGACGTACCCGGACGTCTGCAGATATCCCAGATTTCCGAACATCGCATCGCCGTAAGCTTGAAATTGGTCCGAGGGCTTGTTTGTGGTGATGTTGATCGCGCCACCGATCGTATTCTCGCCGTAAAGCGTCCCTTGCGGTCCGCGCAGCACTTCGATCTGCTGAATGCCGGCGAGCGGAATGTTCTCGGCGCGCTCACGGCCTTGATAAACGCCATCCACATAAACCACCGCAGCGGGATCGACGCCGGTTTCGGTTCCGCTCGACGAGCCGACGCCGCGGATGGTGATGTTCGGGAAAAGCGAACTACCCTGCATCTGGACGTTGGGGACCTGAGTCGCGATGTCCGAAAGCTCGATCATCGTCTTGTCTTGCATGTCCTGCGCGGTGACGACCGAAATCGAGGTCGGCACGTCGATCAGACGCTCGGAACGTTTTTCGGCGGTCACAACCACGGTCTCGACGCTCGATCCGCTCTGGCTGGTTGTCTGGTCGGACGAGGTGGCTTGGGCCATCGCGGCACCCGGCATCGTCGCCAAGGCGAGGGCCGAAGCGGCACAGGACAACAGCAGATATCCAACTCGCTTGCGCCGGAGGACCAATAATTGCGAAAATGTACGAGTCATGGCGGTTGCCCCTCTTGTCTCGGGTCGGTTTGACTTTCGGCCACGTATTTGATCAATACGTTTTGAGTTTTGATCATATAACGGATGCGGACGCAAGATCGCTATCGGCGTGTCTATTCTGGAGTTCGAGATGCCCGTCACCCTCAAGCGCAGACTCAGTAGCGGCGATTTCGAGCCGCCCGACCGTCCAGCACCTCTCACGGTGCTCGAGCCCGTGGCGCGGGAAACGTTGGGCGACCAGATTTATGGCCAACTGCGTGAGGCCTTGATGGCGGGCCAGTTCCGCCCCGGCCAGGCCATCACTTTACGTTCGGTCGCCGAGGCGTTGGGCGTCAGCCACATGCCCGTGCGGGCGGCATTGCAACGCCTCGAAGCCGCGGGCGCAATGGTGGCGCCCGCGAATGGCCGCACGTTGGTCATCCCCGAAATGCGGCTGGCCGAAATGTGTGAGCTTCGCGACATCCGCGTCGAGCTGGAGGGCCTCGCGGCTGAGCGCGCCGCGGCGCTGATCACCAATACGGAACTGCTGGTCGTGGAAGAGCACTGCCATCTGATGCAGGCAGCTGCCGCAACGGGAAACCTCGACAATTACATCCGGGAGAACTGGGCGTTCCACACCGCGGTGTATCGGGCGAGCAAAATGAAGCAGCTGCTGGCGATCGTGGAAGGCCTGTGGCTGCGCATTGGTCCCTATATCTGCCTGATGATGCCCGATCGGGCGGCGCTGGCAGCGTCCATGCCCAATCACCATCGGGTTCTCGAAGCCTTGCGCGCCCGCGACGGCGCTGCGGCGCGCGCCGGCATTGCCGCCGACATCAATGACTCCGCGCAAGCCCTCGAACGGATCCTGCCGCAATAGAAGCTGGCTCCAGGCAATCCGCGGCGCAGGACACGCGCCCGCGAGGTTGAATTGCGAGTTTCTATGTGATCAAAGGTCATGACGTGTTGATCAATCATGAAAATTATGAATTTCGACCTCACCGCTCTCAGCCCGGCTCTGTCGATGCACCCCGCTCCAATCGATCCTGATTCCGCTCGTCGCTTCATGGAGGAGCAGTTCGCGGTAAAGGGCCGTATCCGTCCTTTGCGCAGCGAACGTGACGAGAATTTTCTCGTGGAGTCCGATACGGCGCGCTTCGTGCTGAAATTCGCCAATCCGGCGGAAGCTGCGCCGATCACGCATTTCCAGACCAACGCAATGCTTCACCTGGCGCAGGCCGCGCCCGAGTTGCCGATCCCGCGGATCGTCCAGACCAGCGCGGGAAAAGGCTTCGCCGAGTTGGTGGCGCCCGACGGAAGTGTGCGCATCGTGCGGCTGCTCACGTTCCTGCCGGGCATCATGGTGGCCGAGGTCAAGCCAACACCGAAGCTTCGCGCCCAAATGGGGACAATGCTCGCCCGTATCGACACCGGACTTTCCGGCTTCTCCGATCCCAGCCCGCTGCACGATCTGTCGTGGGACATGGAACGCGCCGGCCAGCTGCGGCCCCTGATCGGCAATGTCGCCGAAAAGGCCAATCGCGTTCTAGCCGAGCGCGCGCTGGACGATTTCGAGGCTTTCGCGGAGCCCGCATTTCCGCAACTGCGCACGCAAGTCATCCACAACGATCTCAACCCGTTCAACGTCCTCGTCGATGAGGCAGCGCATGAGCGGATCGTGGGCATTCTGGATTTCGGCGACATCGTGCGGGCGCCGCTGGTGCACGACATCGCGATCGCGGCGTCCTATCATGTCGGCGCGGCATCCAATCCGCTGCAGCCGGTGGCCGAGATGCTGGGCGGCTATCGGACGATATTGCCGCTGGAACCGCTTGAACTGGAGCTGCTTCCCGATCTCATCGCCACGCGGCTGGCGATGACCGTACTCATCACCGAATGGCGGGCGGCGCATTTCCCGGAGAACAAGCCCTACATCCTCAAGAACCATCCTGCCGCGGTTGCGGGGCTCACGCGATTGGCGCAACTGTCGCGCGACGAGGCGCGGAAATTCCTCGGCGGCGGCGCATAGACGGAACGCTGACAATGACGATGGTCAATGCCTATGACGGCAGCGCCGCGGCGCAGATACCGCCCGGCGAAAAAGCGCTGATCGAAAAGCGCGAAAAGCTTCTGGGGCCGGCCTATCGGCTGTTCTATGCCAACCCCATTCAGATCGTGCGCGGCGAAGGCGTGTGGCTGTTCGATCCGGACGGCAATGCCTATCTCGATGCCTACAACAACGTCGCGTCGGTCGGGCATTGCCATCCTCATGTCGTTCAGGCCCTCGCCCGCCAGGCTGCCGTCCTCAACACCCATACGCGTTATCTGAACGAGACGGTCGTGGCCTATGCCGAGCGCTTCCGCGCGAAGTTTCCCTCCGAGCTCGCGCACGTCATGTTCACCTGCACGGGCAGCGAAGCGAACGATCTGGCGCTGCGTATCGCCAAGAGCTTCACCGGCCGCAGCGGGTTGATCGTGACGGCCAATGCCTATCACGGCGGCACCGATACCGTGGCGGGGCTTTCGCCATCATTGGGTCCGTTCGTCGATCTCGGCGAGCATGTGCGGCTTGTTCCCGCACCCGATTCGAGAAAAGCGCCCAACGGGGATACGGCAGCTTATTTCGCGAGTGGCGTGCGCGCGGCCATCGCCGATCTGGCGCGGCACGGCGTCATGACGGCCGCACTACTTGTCGATACGATCTTTTCCAGCGATGGCGTCTTTCCCGATCCTGCCGGCTTCCTGCACGACGCGGCAGAGGCGGTGCGCGCGGCCGGCGGCATCTTCATCGCTGACGAAGTGCAGGCCGGCTTCGGGCGCACCGGCGACGCCATGTGGGGGTTCGAGCGCCACGGCCTGATCCCGGACATGGTCACGGTCGGAAAGCCGATGGGCAACGGTCATCCGATGGCCGGCCTCGTGGTGAAGCACGATATCGTCGAAAATTTCGGCAAGCGGTCGCGGTATTTCAACACCTTCGGAGGCAATCCCGTATCGTGTGCCGTGGGCATGGCGGTGCTCGACGTTCTGGAAGGCGAAAAGCTTCAGCAATCCGCGAAGGACGTCGGCAGCTATCTCAAGGATGGGCTTCGTGCGCTCGCCCGACGCTATTCCGGCATCGGCGATGTGCGGGGCGCGGGATTGTTCATCGGCGTCGATGTGGTCTCGCCCGATCCAGCACGCACGCATGGCCAGCTCGCAGCGCAGATCGTCAACGGGATGCGCGAACGGCGCGTCTTGATCAGCGCGACCGGGCTTGAGGGCAATGTCCTGAAGATCCGGCCGCCGCTCGTGTTCTCACGGCAGAATGCCGATCTCCTTCTGGAAAGCATGGACGCCGTGTTGAAAGGATTGCAGTAGACGAGCCCGGGTTCAGCGCGCAATTCCGCGCAGCACCAGATTGACCAGCGCGTCCGCCACCACCGTCGCATCCGGCGTTTGCCCGCCATACCAGACAGGCAGATAGCGTAGCGCGCCGATCAGAAAGAGATAAGTAGCCTGCACGTCGCAGGGTGCGAGCGATCCGTCTCTTACACCGCCCTGGATGATCTTCTCGCCCATCTCGCGCACCGGCTGTCCTTCGACGTCGAACTTCAGACGGGTGTCGTTTTCGAGGAATTGCGACGGCGTCGTCACCAGCGAACTGCCGACGTCATCGGCGACGATGCGCACGCCGCGGCGGATGAAGCGTTCGAGCCGCTGCGCGCCCGTGAGGCTAGGTGCCAGCGGGTAATCGCCCGGATGCGCGTGAGGATTGAGGAATGATTCCAGCGCAATCGCCATCAATTCCAGGACGATCTCGTCCTTGTTCTTGAAATAGTAGTACACCGTCGGCTTGGCGATATGCAGTTCGTCGGCGATGTCGCCCAGCGACACATTTTCGTAGCCCCTGCGCCGGATCAGCCGGGCAGCCGTGTTCAGCACCGCGGCGCGCTTTACGCCGAACTGCTCTTCGCGGTTCTGGACGGCTTCTCCCCACGGTTTTCGGGCCATCAGGACGCTCCTTGCGTGCGCCGCAACGCCTGCGGCCAAGTGTTGGAATCGGTGAAAGCGGAATACACCAGTTCGCGCATCTGTGCATGTATCGGATGGGCGTTCGACGGGACAAGCTGCGCCATGAACAGGCAAGCAAGTTCTTCGGCCGGACCCCTGCAGAAATTCGTCGAGCGGTGGTCCGATATCGTCCAGACGAGGTTGCCGAGCACATCGATGAAAGGACCGATCGCATCGGACTCGAGGATCGAGGCGTCGCCCACCTCAAAGGCCCCCAGATCGTGCCACTCCGGAATGAACTTGTGCGCCTGGTCATCTAGCGTCACCAGCCACGCCCATCACGCTGCGGAGAGCGAGTTCGCCGCGGCGCCGCACCATCATCTGGATGCCGGGCAGCTTTCCCGTGTCGATGTAGTTTTTGCAGAAGAATTGCTCCAGGCGCTGAAGCCGTTCTGCGGAAAGGCCACCGCGGCTCACAATGCGGGCAATTCCGGCGGCCGGCGATCCGCCCACGGCTTTTCGCGCTCGAGTTGGCCGGCCAGGCGGAACAGCGTGGTTTCCTCGCCCACACGACCTGCGAACTGTATTCCGATCGGAATGTTATCGGCCGACCATGCCAGAGGAACCGACATTGCCGGTTGTCCGGTAACGTTGAAGAGCTGCGTATTGGGGCCATAGTCGTAAAATCTTGTGGTGAGCTCGGCCAGATCCTCGTCGCCGTTCTTCAGCAAGCCCACCGGCAACGGCAGCCGGCCCAGCGTCGAGAGCAGCATCACATCGTATTTCTCGAAGAACGGTGCGGTGCGCCGGGCCATCGTGTGAAGCTGCTGGAGCGCGCGCTGGTATTGCAGCGCCGTGTGCGACTTGCCCTGCTCATACAGCGTGCGGGTAACGCGCTCCACCTCGCCATGCGCGATCGGACGCCCGCGGCGTTCCGCTTCGGTCTCCAGCGAATTGACGACGGCGGTGGCGATCACGACGAGCACGGCCGTCGCCATATCGCGGATGTCGATGGGCGGCATCACTTCCTCGACATGGTGGCCGAGGCGTTCGCACAGATGTGCCGCCTCTCGAACGCCGGCGGCGACGGCTTCGTCCATCGCGCCGCCATAGAGGTTTGTCGGAAGAAAGCCGATGCGCAATTTGCCGGGATCGCGTCCGACTTCTTGCGCAAAGGGTGTCGCCGGCGGCGCGAGCGAATAGATATCTCCCGGCTGCGGCTGGCAGCTTATGTCGAGGATGGCGGCGCTGTCGCGCACTGTGCGGGTTTCGGCGTGCAGGACCGTCAATCCGCCCCAGCCTTCTCCGAGCGGCGCCATCGATACGCGACCGCGCGACGGCTTGAATCCAAACAGTCCGCAACAGGAAGCCGGAATGCGGATGGAGCCGCCGCCGTCACTGGCTTGCGCCGCCGGAACGATGCCGCCGGCGACAGCCGACGCCGCCCCGCCCGACGAGCCGCCGCACGTCCGTTCCAGATTCCACGGATTGAGGGTCGCGCCGTAAAGGTCCGGCTCTGTGATCCCGACCAGGCCGAATTCCGGAGTGTTGGTTTTTCCGAACAGTACGAATCCCGCGCGGCGATAGCTCGCGATCAACGCACTGTCGTTCTCGGCAACAGCATTGGCGAACAGCCGCGAGCCCGCTGTCGTCGGCACGCCGCGCATCTGCGTCGTGATGTCCTTGATGACGAACGGCACGCCGGTGAACGGCCCCGACGGCAATCCGCTTTGGATCGCACTGCGCGCCTGTTCCTCCAACACCCGCACCACGGCGTTGAGCGTCGGATTGACGGCGTTGAGACGGGCCATCGCCGCATCGAGGACTTCGCTCGCGCTGACTTCGCCGCGCGCCACGAGGTTGGCCAAGCCAACCGCATCCTGCGCCAGATATTCGGAGGTCTTCATGCCTTCACACTCACCTTTGCCGGGGCGCGTGCCGCAGCTCTTGCCGCCTCGCCGGCGACAGCCCGATCGAAATGTGGCCCTTCGCTGCGCCAACCTTGCCAATCATACTTGCCCAGAAGCTGCGCGAATTCGGGGCCGTATTGCTCCAGCATTTCGTCGGACACGTCGTCGTAGATTTCGGCGGGGAGTATGAAGCTGCGGCTGAAGCCATACGACAGATGCGCGCGAAGACCGATCTCGGTTTTCGGATAAGCGCCGTGCCAGGTGTTTCCCCCGAAGACGACAAGCGAGCCGGCCTTGGCGATGATCGGAATACAGATGTCGTCGTTCACGCCACCCAGGCATTTGGGTTGTTCGATCGCGGTCGGCGGACGGCACCAGCGATTGCTGCCGGGCACGATGGCGAGCGTGCCCATGGATTCGGTGTAATCGGTCAGGATGTAGCTGATATTGACGAAGGTGCCGTAAGGCGGCATCGGCGCTTGCACGCCCGTAGCATCACAATGCAGCTTCGTGGGCTTGGCCGTTTCGGTCTTGATGAACCCGACCGTTGCATGCAGGCGGCCTAGCGCGCCGGTTGCGTAACGGGCGAGCGTCATGACGACGGGATTCAAAAGGGCGTCCACATAGGCCGGATCCTTCAGCGGCAGATGGAAGAGATGCCGGCCATCGACGGCACCCTTCTCGAAGCTGTTCAACGGAACATCTGCCGGATCTTCCCGTTTCATGAGGGCTTGGGTGGCCTTCAGGAGCCGGTCCGCAAGACCTTTGGGCGCGGCTTTTTCCGGCTCGATGATCGTGAAGCCGAAGACCTCGAGCTCCAGCAGGTTGCTTTCGATGCCCAACGCGCGAGCCTGACGAACGACATCGTTCATTTCCGCGCTAGAAACCCAGTTGCCGATTTCCATGTGCTCTCCTTTGAAGGGCGCAGCCGCCCTTGCTCCCTTAAGACACGTCCGGGACTGCAATCCGCACGTGCCGCTCAGGCAATTCCCGAGCCCGTGCTTTTGGGCATCCGCGCCTCCTGAGCCATCAGCCGGCGCCGGATTATGCCGTGACGGCGCGCATCGATAGGAAACCAGAAAAGCAGCACGCTTCCCACGACGTAAAAAGGAATGGGGCCGAAGCAGAAGACATATTTCAAGGCGTCGAGCGCAGCGGGCGTGTTGTGACCGCCGGGGTTAAAACCGAGGAAGGTCAGGAGCGGCAGCGTCGCGCCGATCGCCAGCGCCGGAGAAGCCTTCTGGGCGAACGACCACATTCCCCAATAGATGCCGCCGCGCGGCTGACGGTGGATCAATGTGTCGTAGTCGATGATGTCGCCGATGATACCAATCGGCAGTGTGGCGGATCCCGAGCTGGTCACGCCGAGGATGCCGACGAGCCAGATGAACAGATGCCCCTGCCCGGGCTTGATCATCGGCATGAGCAGACCGAAGAACACCATCGAACCCAAGAGCGAAATCGCCATGGCGCGATGCTTGCCGATGCGGCGGCTTATCCGCAGCCAGAGCGGAACGGCCAGAACCGTGGTCACTGCAAGCAGCAGCAGGCTCGCGCCCACCACCTGCGGATCGCCGACATAGCTCGTGATGTAGAACACCATTGTCGCGGACGCGATGCTCCCCCCTATCGTGAAGATCACATAGGCACCGCAGAAAATCCGAAACGGCTTGTTCTTCATCAGGGCGACGATCGATGGCCACCACGGGACATAAACCCGGCGCTTTACCGGCGGTTCCTCGACGAATGTCAGCGCGATCCAGACCGTGAGCGGCGTCAGCACAATGATCATCCAGCCCAGGATGCTCATCGTGAAGCGATCCACGCCGTGACCAAAATAGCCTGTCACGGCCGGAATGGATGCCGCCACGAATCCGCCGATCACGCCGGCAGTTTCCCGGAAGCCAGCCATGCGCGCGCGACCGTGATAGGTCTCCACGATCTCCGTGCCCCATGCCGAATAGGGAAGTCCCACCGTCGAGCCGCCTGCATAGATCACGAAAGACGCCACCATCAGATAGACGCCGCCGACCGGAATCATCGGCATGAACAGCAGCAGCGATCCCAGCATCAGGATGGGCGTCCCGATGATCATCCACAGCTTGCGCCGACCCCAACGCGAGCGCGTTGAGTCCGACCATTTGCCGATCATCGGATCGAGAAACACATCGGCGACGCGCGACAGCACAAGAAATCCGCCCACCGCGGCGAGGCTCACATGCATCTCGCTGGCGTAATAGGCCGGCATCAGCAACGCGACCGGCAGGTAAAGGAATGCGATCGGAATCGAGGGCAGCGAGTAGATCGTCAGCTTCCAGTTGGGGATCGTATGGCCGAGCGCCGCCCCGGTCGCCGCTTCGGCGTTCGGCCGCTCAGCTTCGGTCACCGCCGCCACGACGTCTGTCGAAACCATACTATTGGACTCGCTTTCTTCGCCGAGCAGTCCACCCACCGCGCTCGCAGATCGATCCGGTTGCCAGCTTTATTTCTTCAGGACTCTTTTTGGTTGGACGCCGGCCTGAGAAGTAAGGACACTCGCCGCGGATACGATCCGCCATCAGGCGGGTTTCTGTCGTAGCGCCGCTTCGGGCGGCCGCCTTGCCGCCCAAGGCACGGCGGCCTCGATCTGTGCCGCAAGACGGAACAGCGTCGCTTCGTCGCCATTGCGCGCCGCGAACTGCACACCGATCGGTAGCCCGTCCTCCGTCCAGGCCAGCGGCATGGTCATGGCCGGCTGTCCGCCCGCATTGAAGGGCTGGGTATTGGGCATGAAGGTATAAAGCTTCTCGCCGTAATCGGTGAGATCGGCCGCGTTGGTGTTCATGCTTCCGAGCGCCACGGGCGGCTTGCCGTTGGTGGATAGCAACACAACATCGTAGCGGTCGAACAGCGAACTCAGCGTGCGCCCGAAGGCGTGGATCATCTGCAGGGCCGAGGCGTAACTCAGCGCGGTCGCTTTCTTGCCCTGCTCATAACATGACCATGTCAGAGTCTCGACTTCGTCGGCGCGAACGGGCGAGCCGCGCTTATCACCCTCGCTATCCAACGTATAAACGATACTGGTTGACACGATCACGTTCACAGCGGCTGCCATCATCTGGAAGTTGCCGGGGAAGACGACTTCCTCGACATCGTGTCCGAGAGATTCGCACAATGCCGCCGTATCGCGCACGCCTGCTGCGCACGGCGCTTGCAAATTGCCCCAGGTCAAGGCGGCGGTGGTGAATCCGATGCGCAGCTTGCCCGGATCGCGGCCGACTTCCTGTGCAAACGGACGCTCTGGCGGCGGCGCCCAATAGGGATCGCCGAGTTGCGGCTGGCTTGCGATATCGAGCAGCACCGCGCTGTCGCGGACCGAACGCGTGACGGCGTGCTGCTGACTCAATCCGCCCCAACCTTCGCCCGCGAATGGCGCCAGCGAAACACGTCCCCGCGACGGCTTTAATCCAAACAGCCCGCAACACGATGCCGGGGTGCGGATCGAGCCGCCGCCGTCGCTGGCATGCGCCGCCGGCACGATTCGCGCTGCGACCGCGGCGGCAGCGCCGCCCGACGAACCACCTGCTGTGCGCCCGAGATTCCACGGGTTGCGCGTCGCTCCGAACAGCACCGGTTCCGTCGTCGCGGCCAGACCGAATTCCGGCGTGTTGGTCTTGCCGAAGATGACAAGCCCGGCCTCGCGGTAGGCGGTGACCAGCGCGCTGTCGGAGTCGGCTCGGGAGTTGGCGAAGATGCGCGCGCCGGAACTTGTCGTCACGCCTTTCATCTGCGCGGAAATGTCCTTCAGCAGGAACGGCACGCCCGCCAGCGGACCGTTCGGGACGCCGGCGTCGATGGTCGCGCGGGCTTCCTTCTCCAAAGGCCTCACGATCGCGTTGATTGCCGGATTGACCTCTTCGGCGCGCGCCAGCGCGGTGTCGAGGAGTTCGCTCGCGCTCACCTCGCGCTTGGCAACAAGCTCGGCCAGGCCGACGGCATCGTAATTCTGATATTCCTTGAACATCTGGGACTCTTTCTGAAAGCGACAGGTTGGATTGCGGAAAGTGCACGCTATGACGCGCGCGAATTTGTCAGGGTGGCGTCGTCAGCTTGCGACCCCCCGAAACACCGGCACAAGCTTTCGCCTTCGAAACAACCATCGGCCATCCTGTTTGACGAATCCATCGTGAAATTCTCCCAGCGAGAGGGGCAATGACGGTTGTGCCTCGGCCGTCGGGTTTGCCAGCGGCTCATGGCGGAACACCATGACGTAGCAAAGCCCCTTCGCGCGCGTTTCATCGACCATCTCGATTGTGAAGTTCGTGCAGACATGGCGCATAACGATGCCGCTCGCTTTCCATTGCATCTGCCCCGCCATGATCGCGTCGATGCCGGCGAAGGGCGGATATCCGGGAAGCTCGATGACCGCGTCGTGCGTGAACAGTTCGCGAAACGCCGGATCCTGACGGTCCGCCAGCGTGCCGTAGCGCCGCTGCAGACGTATGCAAGCGGCTTCGATGCGATCTTGTTCTTCGGCGTTCATCCGGTTTCTCCCGACACCGGCTGCACAATGCGGTACAAAACGAAATTGTGGGAGTGGCGGATTGCACGACGCTCGCGTGTCTTGCCCGGGGGTTCTGCGTAGCGCGAAAGAAACCATGGATAGCGTCAATCTGCGGGAGATCGTCCTCGAAGGCGGCCCGGTCGAGCGGGGACGTCAGCATGGCGAAATCCTGCGCCGGGAAATCCATGAACTGCTTGAGCGCTGGGATGAATCGCTTCGGCGCGTCTATGGCCTGCCACGGCAGCGTTATGTTGAACGCTTCTTCGCCGAGACGAAATTCGAGGACGCGCTGGGCCGCCACGCGCCGACGGTGCTCGCGGAAGTCCGTGCCATCGCCGAAAGCGCAGGCGTGGCATACGAAACGCTGCTCGCCTTCCAGCACGTGAATGAAGAATTCTGGCTCGCGCTCCCGCCTCGACAGGTGTCCGTCGCCGAAGCCTGCAGCACAATCGCGCTGGGCAAATCGGGGACGCAGCCTTCGCTGATCGGGCAGAATCTCGATCTCGACCAATATCTCGATGGCTATCAGATATTGTTGCGGCAACGCTGCGATCTGTCGGACGGCCGCATTCTGGCGCTCTCCGTGCCCGGCATGATCAGCCTGAACGGAATGAACAGCTTCGGCTTCGCGGTCTGTGACAATGCGCTGACGCAATTGCGCGCGGACGTTGCGGGGCTTCCGATCTTCGCGCTCTACCGTTTGCTGCTGGAATCGCGTTCCGTCACGGAGGGGCTCGCCGTCGTCTCGCGCCAGCGCCACGCGTCCGGCCTGAATTGGGTGATGGGCGATCCCAAGCAAGTCGTGATGCTGGAGCGTTCCGCGGGCTGCGCGGTGCGCTACGGTCCGCGCGATGCAGCCAAGCCGATCTATCACACCAACCATCCGCTGGCGAACCCTGACCTGGCGCCTGCTTTCCGCAAGAAGCCGGGATCGGAGCGGGCGATGCGCAGCACCTATCTGCGCTTCGCCGCGTTGCACGAATATCTCAGCAGCCGCGAAGAAGCACTGACGATCGACGCCATCAAAGCAATCCTCGCTTCGCGCGACGATCTGGATTATCCGGTTTCGCGCGGCGGTGGACGCAACGACGAAGATCAGGCCATTGGCTTCACCCTCGCCTGCTGCATCTTCGAACTGTCGGCGACCACGCCGAAATTGCACATCGCCGCCGGACCATCGCATGTGAGCGCCTTTCGGACGTTTCACGCATAGCGGATTCGGGGCCGTTACGTGTCGCCTTTGCGGAATCCAGCAACGGGAAAGCTCATGACGAAGTTCGAATTTGCCAGTCCGCAATGGCTCGCGGCGCTGCGCGAATTGTTGGATGTGTACACCAAGAAGGCAGGCCCGGGGCTCGAACTCAGCATCTGCGAGATTTTCACCGAAGTTCCCAAGCACCTCGACAAGAACGGCGATGGGGTGATTGCGTGGCATTGCCGGATCAAGGACGGCCATGTCCACTTCGAGGAGACGGCGATCCCCGAGGCCGACGTTCATTCGCAATCGAACTATGACTTCGTCGTGCCTATCGCGCGCCGGGTTTACACACCAGAGGTGATGGACGAAGTGAACGCGTATTTCGCCAAGGGCCAAGGCGAAGGCAAGACGATCTCGAAGAGCAAGAACCGCAACAAGGTTCCGCCGGAGTTCGTGGGCATGCACAACGACCTGGCCGTTCGCACCCTCTGATACGCGCGGTTCAGTTGTAGACGGACGATTGCGCGCCATAGACGGCGGCGAGGCGCTCCAGCCTGGGGCCTTCCGAGCCGTAGCCCTGCCAGGCGGTGCGCCCGATGGCGCGCGCGAATTCCGCCCCGCCGCGCGCGACAATCTCATCGGGCAGATCGCTGAAATCCTCCGCCGGATTGACGTAATTGCGGCACAGCGCCATCGCCACATGCACGCGTTCGGCGGTGCTCGTTTTCGGATAGGTGCCGTGCCAGGTGTTGCCGTGAAAAATCGCCAACGATCCGGGCTTGGCGATCACCGGCACGCAGATGTTGTCGTCGCCCGGTCCGCCCATGAATTTCGGCTGCTCGGCGGGGGTGGGATGGCGACATAGCCGGTGGCTGCCCGGCACCATGCACAGCGTGCCGTTCTCGCGCGTATAGTCGGTGAGAACCCAGCTGATGTTGCAGACATTGCCATAGAACGGCAGCGGCGCCGGCACGCCGGAGGAATCGCTATGCATCGCCGTGGATTTGGCGGCGCCCTCTTTGAGGAAGGCAACCATGCTGTAGAGGCGATAGCTTGCGCCCATGAGATATTTGCCCATGACCTGCGCCGCCGGATTCATCACCGCATCGATGAAGATCGGATCCTTGTCGATCAGATGGAACAACTGGCGCCCGAAAGCCGGCTTGTTCTCGTGGCCGTTCAGTTCGACGCTGGATTGATCCTCGCGTTTGGCGATCTGCATCGTGGCATCCAGCAGACGCGTGGCGAATCCCGGGGGTGCGCCGGTCTTTTCCGGCTCGATGACGGTGAAGCCGAAGGCCTCGAGTTCGGCGAGGTTGCTTTCCAGCCCCATCGCGCGCGCCTGTCTGTAGATCGCGGCCATCGCGCCGCCCGTTTTCCAATCGTCAATCTGCATCTTCAGGCCTCTTTCGCATTCAATCGCGCCAGCACGAATTCGACGGCGCGATCCTTAAGACCGTCGGGGTCGAGCGCACCGTCACGCCGATACCAGTAGGGAATCCAGTTCAGCGACCCGAACAGGAACATGGCGGCGATCTTGGGATCGCAGGGCGGAAGCGATTTGTCCGCCGCACCCGTTGCCAGGATTTGCCGCATCGTCTTCTCGATCTGCTTGCTGCCTTTGCGCACGACCGTGCGATTCTGCGGCTGCAGCGGCGTCGCGCCGATCATGATCAGGCAAGTACCGAAGTCGTCGATGATCATATCGACATAGCGGCGGACGAAAGTCTCGAGCTGCTTGCGCCCGCTCGCATCGCCCGGCATGGCGTCCTGCGCGACATCGGTGATCTGGGAAATCGCCATCTGCTGGATCTCCAGCAGAATCTCGTCCTTGTTCTTGAAGTAATGATAGAGTGTCGGCTTGGCGATATGCAGCGCGTTTGCGATGTTCACCAACGTGGTCTGATGAAAACCGTAGCGGCTGAATATGCGCGCCGCGGTCCGCAGCACCACTTGCCGTTTGAGTTCGAACCGCTCGCTGCGGTCCGCCACCGCGCCGCGCCAGGCACGCTTGGGCTGCGTGTCGGTTTCAATTGTGTCCCGCGCGTCGTGGTCCGTCACCGCATCCCCGCTTCCTCGTTGGCCGCCATGGTCCCCACTCGGGAGCCGGAAAGCCACTTGACAGTTTCGGGCAACTGCCAAAGTATGTGACCGACCGATTGGTCGATCATCTGATTAGTTGGTCAGCATATCAAAACCCGTCTGAAAAGCCAGCGCTTTCGCGGGCAGAGGAGGATCAGCCACCGATGGCGACGTGTTCCTCAGACGTGGGAGGTCGGGATGTGGCTTGATCCGAGAGCCGCGGGCGAGAGTACCACGGTCGTTGCGCTATCCCGTGTCGAATCCGCAGCCGGCAAAAAGCGGAATTCGCCACGCGATCAGGCACTGGAAAAGCTCTATCGCGACGATGCGCGAGCCTTGCGGCTCTACGTCAAGCGCCTGGTGCGCGATAGCGGCGACGCTGAAGACATCGTGCAGGAAGCGTTCATCAGGCTTTGGCGCGTGCTTGATGACGAGGCGATCAAATCGCCCCGCGCGGTGCTGTTCACCACGGCGCGCAATCTCGGGCTCAATCACATTCGCAATATGCGCGTGCGCAAATCGGACGCGGCGCAAGCGGCCTCCGCCGAAACCTTCCGCCAGACCCAGACTACCGCGGAGGAAAAGCTGATCGCCATGGAAGACTCGAAGGCCTGCGGCAGCCTGCTGGATGCGCTGCCGTCGCGTTGCCGCGAGGCATTCGCGCTGCGCGTCGTCGAGGAGCTTTCATATAAGGAGATGGCGAACAAGATGCGCCTTTCGGTGAGCACGGTGGAGAAGCACATCGGAAAAGCTAAACAGTTGTTCAAGGTGCGGATCGCGGCCACCGGCGTGGCAGGCGAGTACAGCACTTTCCGCGTGACGGCGGGCGACTCGGGCTCGCGCCTTCCCGCTTACGCAATCGCCGCGGAATAAGAGCTTATGACCTACGTCCCCGAAATAAAGACCCTCGCCGACGTGCCACGGCATCACGCGCGCGTGCGCCCCGATTCCGTCGCCATGATCGATCGCGGGCGCATCACGACGTACGGCGCGTGGGACACGCGCTGCTCACGCGTGGGCAATGGCTTGGCTGCGCTCGACGTCGGCGCCGGCAGCCGCGTCGCCGTCATCGACCAGAATTCCGACCGCTATTTCGATGTCGTCTTCGGCGCCGCGAAGATCGGCGCCGTGCTGGTCTCGGTGAACTGGCGGCTGGCCCCGCCCGAGATCGTCTACATTCTGAATGACGCGCGCGCGCAAGTCGTTTTCGTCGGCGAAAAATTTATCGGACTTCTGAAGCCCATTCTCGACGAACTGAAATTCCTGCGCCATGTCATCGTCATGGACGGCTCCGGCAACGGCTGGCCGGCCTTCGACGAATGGATAGCGCAGCAAAGCGACCGCGATCCGGCATATCGCGGCGACCCGCGCGATTCCGTTGTCCAGATGTACACCAGCGGGACCACAGGCAATCCCAAAGGCGTGCAGCTGTCGCACGCGTCGCTTTACGCGCACGATCGCAACCGCACCCTGCGCACCGACGAATTCGATGAACAAATGGCATGGAACGACTGGGGCGCCGATGACGTCAGCCTCGTCACCATGCCGACATTTCATATCAGCGGCACCGGCTGGGGCATCGTCGGACTCTACAACGGTGCCCGTTCCATCATCCTGACGCAATTCGATCCCGCCGAGGTGCTGGAGGTGATCGCGCGCGAGCGCGTTTCGAAGCTTGTTCTGGTGCCCGCGGCGATCCAGCAATTGCTGCAACATCCCCACTGCCGGAGCACCGATTTTTCCGCGATCAAATATCTGCTTTACGGCGCCTCGCCGATTCCGCTCGATTTGCTGCGCGAGGCGGTCGCCACCTTCAAATGTGGCTTCGTGCAGCTCTACGGCATGACCGAGACTGCCGGCGCCGTCACCTTTCTGCCCGCCGAAGATCACGATGTGAGCGGAACAACCCGTATGCGCTCCGCAGGCCGGCCCTTCACTGGTGTCCGCATCGAAGTGCGCGACGCCGACGGCCAAATATTGCCGGCCGGCGCAGAAGGCGAAATCTGGATTTGCTCGGAAAGCAGCATGAACGGCTACTGGAACATGCCCGACGCCACAGCCGCCACCATGCTCCCCGGCAATTGGGTGCGCACCGGCGACGCCGGCTACGTGGACAGCGACGGGTACGTCTATGTGCAGGATCGCGTGAAGGACATGATCGTTTCGGGCGGCGAGAACATCTATCCCGCGGAAGTCGAGAGCGCGATCTATGGCCATCCTTCGGTGGCCGAAGTCGCGGTGATCGCGGTGCCGGACAACAAATGGGGCGAAGCCGTCAAGGCCGTGATCGTGCTCAAGCCCGGCTGCAAGCCGGACGCGAATTCCATCGCGGAATTCACGCGCACGCGCATTGCCGGCTACAAATTGCCCAAATCGATCGACTTCGTGGAGGCGCTGCCGCGCAACGCGACCGGCAAGGTGCTGAAGCGCGAGCTTCGCAAGAAATACTGGGAAGGCCGCGAGCGCCAGGTCAATTGAACGGCCGCGCTCTTCCCTACTGCATCGCGCGATAAAGCGTCACGACGCAGGCGCCGCCCAGACCGAGATTGTGCTGCAACGCCATCTTCGCGCCCTCGACCTGGCGCTTGCCGGATTGTCCGCGCATTTGCCAGACAAGCTCCGCGCATTGCGCGAGGCCTGTGGCGCCCAGCGGATGACCTTTCGACAGCAATCCGCCGGACGGATTGGTGACGATGCGCCCGCCATAGCTGTTGTCGCCGTCGCAGATGAATTTCTCCGCCGAACCTTCCGGTGTCAGCCGGATCGCTTCATAGGTCAGCAGTTCGTTGGCGGTGAAGCAATCGTGCAACTCCACGACGTCCAGATCTTCGGGGCCGATGGAGGCCGCATCGTAAACCGCGTCCGCCGCATCGCGCGCCATGCCGTAGCCCACGACGTCGATCATCGAGTCGCGCTCGAAGGACTTGGCGGAGTCGGTGGTCATCGCCTGCGCCACGATTTCCACTCCTTTCAGCCCATGCTTCTTGGCAAAGGACGGCGAGACGACAACCGCCGCCGCCGCGCCGCAAGTCGGCGGGCAGCATTGAAAGCGCGTCAGCGGCCCGTACATGTGCTTGGACGCGAGCACGTCCTCCAGGCTGAGCGGATCGCGGAATATCGCGAACGGGTTGTTGGCGGCATGCCGGCGCGCCTTGACCGAGATCTTCGCGAAAGTGTCGTCGCGCGTGCCGTGCTTGGCCGCATATTCGCGGCCTGCGCCGCCGAAAAGCTGCGCGGCGCCCGGCGCCATGGGATCCGGCTTCTGTGCGCGCGCTATCACCGCGGAGTGCATCTCCATCGGCGGCTTGCGATCGCTATAGATCGTGCCGAGCGCGCCGCGCCCCATCTGCTCGAAGCCCAACGCCAGCGCGCAATCGACGGCGCCTGATTCCACTGCCTGCCGCGCCAGAAACAGCGCCGTCGAACCCGTCGAACAATTGTTGTTCACATTGACGATCGGGATGCCGGTGAGGCCGACGGGATACAGAGCCGACTGACCGCTAGTCGAATCCCCATAGACGTAGCCGACATAGGCCTGCCGGACTTGTTCGTAGGATATGCCGGCGTCGGCGAGCGCGGCCCGCGCGGCGGCGGCGCCCATCACGTCGTAGCTTTCGCTCTCCCCCGGCTTGCTGAAGGGGATCATGCCAACGCCCGCGACAATCGCTTTGCTCGTCATATGCTTCGTTTCCCGCAAATATCCCTTTCGAGGACACGCGGCGTGTGGACAATCCGCCAGATGGCGTCGCGGAAAATATGGAGGAATTGCGTGGGCTGGGGTGTCTGCGTCTCAGAAGGAACACATCTGGCATGATTCCGACCGCGTCACGTTTTCATCCGTTTGCCGGACGCGACCTGCCCTGGCTGGTGGACGCGCAGGCCGAACATCTGGCGGACAAGGTTTTCCTCATCTGGGAGCCATTCAACGGCCCGAGCCAGAGCTGGACATACGCGCAGTTCGCCGCCGAAACGCGCCGCTATGCGGCAGGATTGCACGCGCGCGGCATCGCCAAAGGCGATTTCGTCACCATCCATCTGGAGAACTGCCCGGAGTTCCTGTTCGCGTGGTACGCCTGCTCCCGCGTGGGCGCTATCGCCGTCACCACCAACACGCGCTCGGCGCAGGAAGAACTGGAGTATTTCGTTAGCCACAGCTGTTCGGTCGCGGCGATCACCCAGCCGAAATTTGCCGGGATGTTTCGCAAGCTTAACCTGCGCTGGATCGCCTGCACGGAACGGGACGGCGCCGAAGCACCGCAAACCCCGCGCCCGTCCGACACGACCCCGTTCGAAGAATTGCGCGGCGACGAGGCGCAAGCGCCGGTGAACACGCCCGACCCGATGGCGCCCAACAGTGTGCAGTACACCTCGGGCACCACTTCGCGGCCGAAAGGCGTGGTGTGGACGCAGGCCAATGCGCTGTGGAGCGCGCGCGTGAATGCGACGCACGCGCAGCTCACCAAGGACGACGTCCATATCGTCTATTTTCCGCTCTTCCACACCAACGCACTTGCCTGGTCGATGCTGGCGACTTTGTGGTCGGGCGGCACCGCGGTGTTGCTGCCGCGTTTCTCCGCGAGCCGCTTCTGGGAGATTTCGCTGCGCCATCGCTGCACCTGGGCCAATGTCGTGCTATTCACCTTGCGCGCGCTGGAGAAGCAGCCAATCCCCGAGAAGCATTATTATCGCCTGTGGGGCGGCGCCGGCGACATTGGCTTCGTGCGCGACATATGGGGAATCAAGACCATCGGCTGGTACGGGATGACGGAAACCGTGAGCCAGTGCATCGCCTCCGAACGCACCTTTCGCGGCCCGGAATTCAGCATGGGCTATCCCGTGCCAGAATATCAGATCTCCATTCGCCGCGACGACGGCAGCGAGGTGGCATTCGGAGAAACCGGCAATATCTGGATCAAGGGCATTTCGGGATTGTCGCTGTTCAAGGAATATCTGAACAATCCGGAAGCGACTGCCGACTCCTACGATGAAAACGGATGGTTCGAGACCGGCGATCAGGTGACGCCGCTCGAGAACGGTCATGTATTCTTCTCCGGCCGCGCCAAGGACATGCTGAAAGTCGGCGCGGAGAATGTCGCGGCCCTCGAGATCGAGGCGGTCATTCTTCGCGCGCCCGGCGTGATGGAGGCAGCCGTTGTGGGCAGGCCAGATCCCATGCTCGACGAAGTTCCGGTTGCCTTCGTCGTGGCAAAATCGCCTGGGCCCGACCTCGCCGCGACCATCCACGGTCTCTGCAACCACGCGTTGGCCGATTTCAAGCGCCCGCGCGACCTCATCTTCGTCGACGAATTGCCCAAAGGCCTGATGGACAAGGTGCTGAAGAAGGAATTGCGGGCGCGCCTCGTATCCCGGGATAGCTAGGCATTGGCGGGTTTTGCCGTCGAGGGTGTCAAATCACGGTTCAGGGAGAATTCTCATGCAGTTGGGAAATTGGGAAAGCACCGCGGAACTGAACGACATTTACGCCGATGTGCGCCGGCTCGGCCTTGAGCAGTGCATCGCGGAAATGGACGCCTTTGGGTTCACCGTGGTGCCGCCCGAAAAGGTGGCGAGCGCCGATTTCCACCTGCGCCTGCGCGATGCCATTCTTGCCGTTCACGAACGCCGCACCGGCCATCATCTCGACCCTGACAATCTTTCCTCCGCGCGGCTGGAGCACAATCGGCCGGTCGTCACGCAATGGGGATTGCTCGGCGAAGACCCGGTGTTCGAACAGGCGCTGATGAATCCGGTGGTCTATGCGATGGCGCGCTATCTGCTCGGCAAGCAAGTCGTGCTGTCGGATTCCATCGCGCTGCTAAAGCAGGACGACCCGACGCCGACGCATATGCTGCACGTCGACCAGGCCGGAACGCCGCCGCCGATGCCGGCCTATCAGCAGGTGATCAACATCACCTGGACGCTGACCGACTACACGCGCGACAACGGCGCCGTCGCCATCGTGCCGGGCAGTCATCGCTTCGGCCGCATGCCCGCGGCGTACGAAGAAGACTTCCTGAAGAACGATGCGCCCATTCGCGCCTACCCGATCGAATGCGAAGCCGGCTCACTGATCATCTGGGGTGGCACGACCTGGCACGGCAGTTTCCCGCGCCGTGCGCCTGGTGTGCGCGTGACGCTGATCCAGGCTTTTTGCCGATCCTATATGAAACAGGTGCGCGATTTTCCGAACGAAACGCCCAAAGAGGTGCTGGATCGCAATCCTCCGGAATTCGCGCAGCTCATCGGCATGAACTCGCTCTATCCGATCGATTCCAAGAAAGGTATCGTCGATATGAAGAAGCGCGAGGCTTTCACCGGCGCCGGCAGAAACCCATGGGCATAGAAGCGGCCTGAGCCAATCCGTTTGAATCTATAGGAGCCGACGATGACGAATTGGGAGCACATCCTTTACGAGACGCCAGCCCCCGGCGTGGCCCGCGTGGTGCTGAACCGGCCGGCTTCGTCCAACGCACAGGATACCCAGCTTCTCTACGAGTTGAACGATGCCTATGATCGCGCCACGCAGGATGAAAGCGTGAAGGTGATCATCACCGCGGCGAACGGCAAGCATTTCTCGTCGGGCCACGATCTGCGCGAGCGAGATCATCTGGAAACCCAGGATCGCTTCGACCCTGTGACGACCGCGACGGGCTATCGCCGCGACGGCGCCGAAGGCCGCCAGGCGCGCGAGGAGGAAATCTACACCGGCTTCTGCGAGCGCTGGCGCAACATCCCCAAGCCCACGATCGCTGCGGTACAGGGGCGCTGCATCGCCGGCGGCCTGATGCTGTGCTGGCCTTGCGACATCATCATCGCCTCCGAAGATGCCGTGTTCGAAGACCTCACGGTGATGCTGGGCATTCCCGGTGTCGAGTTCTTTTCCCACCCGTGGGAAGTCGGCTTCCGCAAGGCGAAAGAAATGCTGTTCGCGGGCGCGCAGATCGACGCGCAGGAAGCGCGCATGCTGGGGATGGTCAATCGCGTGGTTCCGCGCGAGCAACTCGCCGAGGAAACGCTCGCTCTCGCCAAGCAGATCGCGCTGCGGCCGTCCTTCGCGCTGAAGCTGGCCAAGCAGGCCGTCAACAACACCCAGGACGCGCAAGGCCGCCACGCGGCGCAGGTGGCGGCGTTCGCGATGCATCATCTGGCCCACAGCCACGCGATGGAAGTCTATGGCTTGCCGGTGGATCCCGGCGGGGTCTCGACGCGCGTCGCGACGAGCTACAAGCCCGGTGACGAACCGTTCCGCAAGAAGACGGCGTGACGGCGCCCAAGAAAGATTAGTCGCGAAAGGTTGGCACCCTCTTCGCCAGAAAGGCATCGAGCCCGATGGCGGCTTCGCGCGTTTCGAGGGCGCGACAGATCGCATCGCATTCCTTGTTCATTTGCGTCTCAAGATCGTCTTGCAGCGACGTGCGCATCAATCGCTTGGTCTCGGCGAAGGCGGGCCCCGGTCCGGACGCGAGTTCGGTGACGAGCTGTGTCGTGCGGGATTGCAGCGCATCATCGGGCACGACTTCGTTGACGAGTCCCCATTGCAACGCGTCCGGTGCCGAAAGCGTGCGGTTGAGCAGCGACAATTCGAGAGCGCGGCGCGCGCCGATCAAACGCGGCAGATACCAAGAAGACGAGCCGTCCGGCGTCAGCCCGACGCGCGTATAGGCCATCACGAACCGGCAGGATTGCGCCGCGATCGCCAGATCGCAGGCGCAAGCAAGCGCGAGGCCGGCTCCCGCAGCCGCGCCTTGCACAGATGCCAGCACCGGAACCGGGATTCGGGCCATCGTGGAGATCGCCTCATGCAGATGTCCGAGCAGCTCGCGGACATAGGCGGCAGCGCCGGCCCTGCGGTCGCGTATCGCAACAAGATCGCCGCCGACGCAAAACACCCGTCCGTCGCCTCGCACCACGATGGCGCGCAGATTGGCAATGCTTTCACAGCGATGCAGCACCGCCGCCAGCTCCTTCGCCAGCTCGAGATCGATGGCGTTGCCGTTGCGCGGGCTGTTGAGTGTGATCGTCGCCGCGCCATCGGCCACGTCGAGCAGGACGAGACTCATAGCGTTCTTCCGATGATGTCCTTCATGATCTCGTTGGCGCCGCCATAGATTCGGGTGATGCGCCCGTCGACCCACATTTTCGCGATGGGATAGTCCAGGATGTAGCCGTAGCCGCCATGAAGCTGCACGCAATCGTCCACGATGGCGCATTGCTGCTCCGTCGCCCAGTATTTGAGGGCCGCTGCGGTCGCCGCATCGAGTTCACCGGCCATGAAGTCGACGATGCAGCGATTGAGGAAGACGCGCAGCACGGTCGCTTCGGTCTTGGCTTCGGCGAGCCTGAATCGCGTATTCTGGAAATCCAGCACGCGCTTGCCGAAGGCGCGGCGGTCTTTCACATATTGAATCGTCAATGCGAGCGCGCGATCGATCATGGCGCTGGAGCTGACCGCCGCCATCAGCCGTTCCTCGACAAGCCTCTCCATGAGCTGCGCGAAGCCCCGGCCTTCGACATCTCCGAGGAGCGCTGCAGCCGGAACGCGCACATCGTCGAAAAACAATTCCGCGGTGTCGGAGGCCTTCTGGCCGAGCTTTTCCAGCGTGCGGCCGCGGCGGAAACCCTGCGCCTTGTCGGTCTCGATCAGGAACAGGCTGATGCCCCTGCCGCCCGCGCCGCGGTCGGTTTTGGCCGCAAGCACGATCAGATCGGCGCAAGCACCGTTGGTGATGAAGGTTTTCGAGCCGTTGATCACATAATCGTCGCCATCGCGGCGCGCGTGAGTTAGCATCGCCTGCAAGTCGCTGCCGCCCGACGGCTCGGTCATCGCAAGCGCGCCGATCCGCTCGCCCGACACCATACCCGGGAGAAAGCGCTGCTTCTGCTCATGCGTGCCGTAATTGGCGATGTAGGGCGCCATGACATCGCTGTGCAGCGGCAACATCGGCGCGATCACGCCGGCGCGCGCCTGCTCTTCGGCCAGAATGACGCTGAAGAGAAAATCGGCGCCGAGACCGCCATAGTCCTCCTCGACGCGCGGACACAGAAAACCCAGTTCGCCGGCGCGCTTCCAGATTGCGCGCGGTGCGACGCCGGCCTCTTCCCAGGCATGCTGCTGCGGCGCGCATTCGGTTTCGAAGAAGCGGCGCACGGAGGCGCGGAATATCTCATGCGCGTCGGTGAATTCGAGCGCACGGCGCGGTGCATCGTTAGCCGCCTTCGCAGAAGCGCTCATAGCGTGCGTCCGATGAGATCCTTCATAATCTCGTTCGTGCCGCCGGCGATGCGGCCGAGCCTGGCATCGGCATAGCGGCGCGCGATGTCGTATTCCATCATGTAGCCATAGCCGCCGTGAAGCTGCAGGCACTCATCGACGACCTCGCATTGCCGCTGGGTGGTCCACCATTTGATCATCGCCCCCTGCGTGGTGTCGAAGGTGCCTTCGAGAAACGAATCCAGCGCGTGCTCGAGGAAGGCACGGCCGAGCAGCGCCTTGGTCTTGCATTCGGCGAGCTTGAAGCGCGTGTTCTGGAAATCCGCGAGCTTGCGCCCGAACGCCTCG
The DNA here is from genome assembly GCA_036489635.1 of Rhizomicrobium sp. Lineage (GTDB taxonomy): Bacteria > Pseudomonadota > Alphaproteobacteria > Micropepsales > Micropepsaceae > Rhizomicrobium. The sequence goes on from DASXFK010000047.1 coordinate 39,146, forward strand.
CGCGCGCCCACATATTGCGCGGTCTCCTTCACCGCCTCTTCCATCATGGCGACGGCCGCCATCGACATGATAAGCCGCTCTTCGGGGAGGCGGCGCATGAGTTGGGCGAAACCCTGGCCCTCGACACCGCCGAGAAGGTTTTCCGGCGGAATGCGAACATTGTCGAAGAACAGCTCCGAGGAATCTTGCGCCTTGCAGCCGATCTTGTTCAGATTCTTGCCGCGGGTGAATCCCTCGGCCTGTTCGGTTTCGAGCAGGAACAGGCTGATGCCCTTGCCGCCTGCGGTGGTGTCGGTCTTGGCCGCGACGCAGATGAGGTTAGCCACCTGCCCGTTGCTGATGAACACCTTCTGGCCGTTCAGCAGATAGCCGTTGCCGTCGGAACGCGCGCTGGTGCGGATGGCCTGCAGATCGCTGCCCGCGCCGGGCTCGGTCATGGCGATGGCGGCAATGAATTCGCCGGTCGCCATGCGCGGTAGATAGCGCTGCTTCTGATCGTCGGTTCCGTATAGCTCGATATAGGGCGCGATGATGTCGCTATGCAGATAGAAGGCGATTTCGTTGAAGCAGATGCGCACCTGCTCTTCGATGATGATCAGGCAGTGGTAGATGTCCCCGCCGCTGCCGCCGTATTCGGGGCTCATCTTGGTGCAGAGCAATCCCGCCTCGCCGGCCTTGCGCCAGGCCTCGGGCGGCACGCGACCCGCCTTCTGCCAGGCGGCGCGATGGGGTGCACATTCGCGTTCCATGAATCGCCTGACGGAGGTTCGGAAAGCCTCATGCGCTGGCGTGTAATGGCGCGAACGAATCATCGATTTCTCCAGCCGGGCATAACGGCCCACGCCACCATGACACCGGCCACGGCCCAATTCCGCCATGGATTCGGGCTGGACCGTGCCGGCGTCGAGCATCGCAATTCGAGCGTAGCGCGCGCTCAAGCCGTCAGCAGGCAGATGGCGTCGTGGACCGAGCCGAGCGGGCTCGGCCCTGTCGCGCGCTTCACGATGTTCACCTTGCCCGCCGCCACCTGTGCGCCAAGAAGGGATTCCATCTCCTTTTCGCGCGCCGGATCGCCGCGCGTCACATATCTGGCGAAAGGCACGATCGCGTTGTAGTCAGCGATGATCTTCGTCTCCACGTCGTCGCTTTCGGTGAGCGAGAACTCGACATTCGCCCCGTGGATCTTGCAATGCCAGGCGAGCGTCTTTTCGCCGGGCGGCAGAAGGTGCGCCGGAGGATCCACGAAAACCTCGCAGATCGAAACGCGGAAGTCGGGATCGGTCTTGGCCGCGATTGCCGCGCGCTCGCAGAAAATCGTATGCAGCGCCGCAAACCATTCGCGACTGGCAAATTCATATTTCATCCTGGCTCCTGTGCTTATGCTTCGAACAATATGTTATCTGCTGATATTTCATAGCTTGTCACACTTCGAAAAGGGCGCCGGCCGCGTGCTTAGCGTGAAACGCGCGCAGCGCGGGGGCGAGTGACTTTTCGCCTCGTCCTGCGAGGCTTTCGCGGCGGCCGCTTGAAATTCTCCAGCGCGTATTGCGCCACGCGATCGCAACGCTCAACGATGCCCGCCGTCTTGCCGGTCGCGATCAGGCGCAAGCATTCGTGGATCGGCACGATCACCAGCAGATGCGCCAGAAGCGTCGCGTGCAGATCTTCTCCGGGTCGTTTTCCGGCTTCGTGGGAAAGCGCCTCCTCGAGCAGGAGTTCATACTGGCGAGCTATCGCGAAAAATCGTGCCAGCAACGCGGGCGCACCGGCGACGATGCGATAGGATTGCGCGATCTCCCTGTCTTGCCGGACGCGCATGGCGCCCGCGTGCAGGAACTTGATCCAGTAATCGGTGCTCGATTTCCTGCGGGATGCGCGGATCAATCCTTTCGCGACTTTCTCCAGAAGCATCGGATGGTTGGCGAAAAGAAGATCATCCTTGCTGCCGAAATAGCGCAGAAGGGTTTGCACGGTGACGTGGCACTGTTCGCAGATTTCTTCGAGAGTCGTTTCGGTATAGCCCTTTCGGCTGAACAACCGCAGAGAGGTCGCGATCAAAGCTTCGCGGACCTTGGCCTTCTTGCGCGCGCGCAGCGGAAGTCTGGTAGTCATGAAACCCTCCCGAATGGCCGCCTGCCTACACCGCGCCGCGAGACGCAGCAACCGTCGCGGCTGAGGGAGCGCCCTTGACAATTTCTGTCATGCAATGACTAATGTTAGTCACTAACAGAATATCCGCTGGTAGCGCGGACGCCCCTGGGATGGGCTGGAACGCGCCGCATACCCCATCAAGGAGAATATCGTTGAAGATAGGCGATTGGCAGGCGACTGCGGAGCTCAACAAGATCTATGGCGATGCGCGCGAACTCGGTCTCGAAACCAATATCGCGGAGCTCGAAGCCTATGGCTTCACCATCGTCGAGCCGCACAAGGTCAAGGCCGGCGATCTGTTCGAACGCATGCTGGCCGCGGTCAAGGTTCTCTGCGAGCAGGAAGACAAGGATGGAAGACCGTTGGGCCGGCTTCTGGGTGCCACCAGCGATTATACGCGGCTGGTCTATGCCATTATCTCGCGAAATCCGCTGTTCGCCGAAGCGCTCATGCATCCCGTCGCGCTGACGCTGGGGCGTTATCTGATGGGCGCGAGTTGCCGGCTGTTCACCACCTCGGCTTTCGTCAAGCAGGGAAAGGCGACGCCCACGGTTCTGCACACGGATTCGGCCGGCACGCCGCCACCGCTCTATCCCTTCGGCCTGACCTGCAACATCAGCTGGATTCTCACCGACTATACCGAAGAGAGTGGCACCTTCGCGATGGTGCCGGGCAGTCATCGCTACTGCCGCCATCCGACGCCGACCGATCTGCCGAAATTCATGGGCGGGCCGAACGACGACAATATCTGCGTGCCGGTGTGTGCGCCCGCGGGCTCGCTGATCGTGTTCAACGGCAACACCTGGCACGGCACTTATCCCAAGACCAGCGCGGCGTTCCGCGCGCATGTCGTGACGGCCTTTTGCCGAAATTATCTCCTGCCGGCCGAGAACTGCGACGACGTGCCGTCTGCGCTGGTCGAGAAGTACGGCAAGGAGTTCGCACATCTGCTGTCTCGCAACACCTGGCAGGGTTACAAGGCAGCCGGACCGGGACCGGGCTCATTGCAGGACGTCTGGCGCGCCAACTTCACGCCAAGCGCTTAAGCCCGTGATGACGCACGCGGGGACAACTCGGCGCGCGCTCTGCGCCAGCACCGAGAAGACATCGCCATCGGCGGCGGCGCCCATCACGTGATGCGCTTGCCAGAGCGCATAGCAGAGCCGCATGACGAGCAGCCCGCCTGGAGCGTCCGAACAAGGCGACCAAGGGTAGTGACGTGCGATCCTGTTTGGCGACCGTGTTCACCTTGCCCGATTTCTGCCGCGATAGGCCGCCTTTTTCTCGCGCGTCACCACACATCCTCCCCCGCACAGAGCACAGAGGTCTCCTGCTAAGCCGGTTGTACCGGTTCCACCGCAGTGAGGCATTCAACCTCGTCCATGCTATCTACGTCGTACGCAGCGAACTTTTTGCGGGACACGAAGCAGGACCCTTCAATAGCCACAAAAATTTTTATCTTTGAGCTTCAGCCCGGCGGGCCTTCGGAGATTGCGTTAGTAAAGACACCTCAGACTGGACATGCTCCCGCCCGAAATATAGCTGCATTGCCGCATTTCGACGGCCCAACGAGCTTTCCGTCTTGGCGGGTTTTCGCACCCTGCGGGTCTTAGCAGAAGCACAACGGGAGACTGAGCCGGTGGATATGGGATCGTGGAAGGCGCCAAGCCTAAACAACTATCGGGAACTATGCGAACTCGGGTTGGAAACGAATGTCGCCGAACTCGATACTTTCGGATTTACCGTTGTCCCGCCTGAGAAGGCCGCGCCAGCCGGTTTTGCCGATAAGCTGCGCGACGCCGTCGTTCGTCACACGCGCGAAAAAGATGGCGCTGACGCACATATCAACACGGCGGAGAAAAGCCAGCGACCGGTAGATGGAGAGCACCTGTTCCACACCGTCGCGCGCGATCCGATCTTCCGCGAGACCACGATCTCCCCTGCCGGTTACGCGCTCGCTGCACATATTCTTGGCGCGTCGCTGCGCATATATCAAAGCAGCACAATCCTGAAATCGGGTAATATCCTGCCCGTTCCGATGCATTGCGATTCCGTTTCAGTGCCGCCGCCGCTACCGCCATGGTGCGTGACCTGCAACGTCACATGGATACTTTCGGATTACACCAAAGAGAACGGCGCTCTGTTCATGGTGCCAGGCAGCCATCGCCTGCAACGTCATCCCACGGTGGCCGAGCAACCCAAGTCTATCGGTGGGCAAGGGAGTGACGACAACGTCGTGCCCATCGTCGCGAAGGCCGGCTCGATTTGCGTGTTTCAGGGCAATACGTGGCACGGTGCGTTCGGCAAGCAGAACGACACGACGCGTATTAGCCTGGCGACGATCTACTGCCGAACTTTCGTGATGCCGGCTGAGGATTTTGACGACATCACGGATGAAATGGTCGCTGAACATGGTGAGCGCTTCGGCAAGCTGGTGTGGCGGGATAAGTGGCAGGGCTACGGCAAGGAAGGTCCTCGCCCCGAAAAACTGGCGCTGACACGACCATCGACCGAAAGCCCGTTCGGCTAGCGGACGGGCGCGTGCCGAGGTTATCCTTTCCAATTATTCTATTCGTCCCCGGATGCGGCGGGCTGCCGGTAAGCGCGCGGCTGAGATTGGAACCGATGACGATGGTGATGACGAGATCGAGAGCCGACCAGCCCGCAGCTCATAGACGTTGAACATGGTCTGATCGATTTGAATGGACCGGGCCGACGGCAGACCAAGAAGAGGCGGCCCACAACAAGACTGCCGGCAACGTTGACCCCGTGGCTCTCCCGTTGGGGGGGTTTCGGAAGGAGAACTGCTAGTGACGTGGCGCGGTGGCCCGGTGCGGAGCGTGGGTAACATGTTTGCGCGACACGGCGCAGCTTTGGGTATGCCTGAACTGGTCCCCTATTCGCTCCGCCACAAGATGGCTACGGAGCTCAGTACCCGAGGGTGCCCCTGGCCAACTGGCCATGCAAATGGGCCATGACGTCCCAAGATACGCTCAAGATCTGATCGCCCTCAGATTCCGAGTCATGAACTGATTATTCGAGGGATATCAGCAGCTTAAAAGTGGTGGGCGCGACAGGGATCGAACCTGTGACCCCTACCATGTCAAGGTAGTGCTCTCCCGCTGAGCTACGCGCCCGCCTGACGGGGGCGGAGCTATAGCGGTTGGGCGGCACGGCTGGCAAGCGCGGGGTTAGCGGGCCTCTCGCAGGTCGAATTTCACCGCTGCCAGAGACGTGCTGGCGACGGGAGCGCCGCTCTGCATGGCCGGCTTGTAGCGCCAATGCGCGATCACCCAACCGATGGCCGTCTCGTCCAAGCCTTCGTAGCCGCTCGAGGTCTTCACCTGTGCATTCGTCACCGCGCCGTTGGCGCCGATCGACAGGAGCAGCGTCACCGTTCCCTCCTGGCCCAGTCTGCGCGCGCCCGCGGGATAAGGCGGAATGGTGTGCGTGTTCATCAAGCCCGCTACCGAAGAATTTGCCATCGGCGGATTGGGCGGCGTCGGTTGTGTTGTCGCGGCGATGGCGGTGGGCGTCGTCTGCTGCACATCGATGATCGGTTTCGGCATCACGACGGTGGTGGCGGTCGTCGTGGGCTTCAGCAATGTCAGATGAGGTGTTTCAGCGACGGGTTTCGCCGGCGGCGTCTGCGGCAGGATCTCAACTGTCGTCGGCGGCGCTATAGTTATGCCTGGATGAATGTTGAGGCCGTTCACGATCGCCCAGATGACGCCTGCGTTGATCGCCACGGCAAAGGCCATGCCGACATAGCGGCTGGATGGAGATTTGAGATTTTGCGGCGCCAAGGCCGCGGTCGGATTCTGCATGACGTTCTCCCGCTCGTTTGCGATCGGCCCAATAGGCCGAGCGATCCGGCGAGAGTGTGCCGACGGAGGTGCGGCACGGACCGGCTCGTCGCCGGACCGCAACAGGACAACGTTACAATGTGGCAATTTTCTGCCCACAGCACGGCAGGCCGGAGAATTCGCTGACAGCCCGTCAGGCGGCGATCATGCGATCGACTTCGGCCACGATCTCGCGCAGATGGAACGGCTTGGAAAGAACCTTCGCCTGCTTTGGCGCTTGCGACGAGGGATGCAGCGCCACCGCCGCGAAGCCGGTGATGAACATGATCTTCAGTGCGTTGTTCATCTCGGCGGCGCGCTTGGCGAGTTCGATCCCGTCCATGCCCGGCATGACGATATCGGTGAGGAGCAAATCGAAGCGAAAGCCCTTGAGACACTCATAGGCTTCGGAACCATCGCCGAAATCGGTGACGGCGTGGCCAGCCTTCACCAGTGCCTGCGCCAGAAACCGGCGCAGCGATTCGTCGTCTTCCGCCAGCAGGATGTGAGCCATGCGCCTCCCCTCGGGGGAATAAACCCTATATTCCCGAACCCGTAAATGCGAATGAACGAAGCGATTGATCGGCAGGCCCGGTTGGTGGTCCATTGGCGGGGACGCAGGACAGCATGGCAGCTTCAGACATCGTATTGGAGGATCTCAGGGCGCGGCCTTTCCGGCTGGTGCTGCCGGACATTCAGCGCGTGCCGTTCATCTTCGCCTCGCCCCATTCCGGCAGTCTGTATCCCCAAAGCCTGGTGGCCATGAGCCGGCTCAGCCCAAGGACCCTGCGCCGCTCGGAAGATGCCTTTGTCGATGAGCTCTTCGACGCGGCGAACGCATTTGGCGCTCCCATGATCGCCGCCCGCTTTCCCCGCGCCTATCTGGACGTCAACCGCTCGCCCGCCGAAATCGATATCGAGATGTTCGACGGCGCGCTGGCGATGGCCACCGATCCTGCAAGCCCGCGGGTGACAGCCGGTCTGGGCGTCATACCGCGCGTGGTGCGGGACGGCGCGGAAATCTACCGCCACAAATTGCCGTCGCGCGAAGCCGAGGAGCGGCTGGCGTCTTTCTATCGGCCCTATCATGCCGCGCTCGCAACTTTGGCGAAGGAAACGCTGGCGCGTTTCGGCACGGCGGTGGTGATCGATTGCCACTCGATGCCATCGGCGGCGGCTGTTCCAGACATTGTGCTGGGCGATCGTTACGGCATGTCCGCGGCGCCACTTCTCGTCCGCCACGCCGAGCGCGCGTTCGAAGCGCAAGGTTTCGCCTGCGTCCGCAATGTCCCTTATGCGGGCGGTTACACCACTTTATTGCACGGAAGACCGGCGCGCGGGTTGCATGCCCTGCAGATCGAAATCAACCGATCGCTTTACCTCAACGAGGAACGCATCGAGCGAACCGCGCGATTTGGGCAGATCCAGGAGAGAATCGGTACCGCGGCCGCGGCACTGGCATCGATCGATATCGGCTTTCTGCGGCCTGGCGGGCGTCGCGAAACGCCGTGGGCCGCCGAATAGGACCTTCAGCCCGCTTTGGACCAGTCCGCTTCGTCGACCTCGGCGATCACGATGCGCACATACACATAACCCAGCACATGACGGAACATGCGCCGGGAAACGCAGCCGCGATAGATTTCGCGCTCGCCCATGCGGCTGCGCGGAATTTCGACATAATCGCCGACCGCGGGGATCAGGCCAAAGCCCCCGTCATCGCCAAGCACGACGTCATTGATGCCGCCGATCTCTTCCGTTTTCGAGGCGCCCTTGGGCAGGAACTGATAGTCGATCTCGTACTTCACCGTGCAATCCTTTGGCAGATGGCCTTTGGCAGATGGAAGACGCATGGTTGAAGGCCCGCAAGCGCGCCGTCAACCGCAAAGCCACAGAACCCATCACAAAAAAAGGCCGCTGCCGAAGCAGCGGCCAAGTTCAGGGAGGAAACGCCCAGAAAGGGCTAGCGACACCGCAGGTGCGATATCGCGTTGCAGCAATATGCCAGGGATTTGCCGCGCGGCCAAGCTGAAAATCGCGGAACAGCTGCGCCGATGGCTCCTAATCACCGTTATACTTCAGTGGCTTGAAATAATGTTGGGTATTGCGGACGATTGGTCGGACAGAATTGTGCGCCGCAGCACAGAGTTCGGCCCGCCCCCTCACACTCTTGGAGCAGCCGGAATCGCCATGCCTTTTTTCCTTCAGAATCAATGGGCCTCGACACATGCGCTCTCAAGGGCAGCCGGCTTGAAAGGTGCACTGTGCCTGTCGAAGATGCCGCCGGAAGGCCGAGGAATTTCCGCTGTACCCAGTTGCCGAAGAACGCGCACGCCTAGCAGCGCCTGGTGTCCCCGTCACAGCGCCTCTCTGAGACTGCTCCCATGACCGCGGTCGTCGCGCAGAAAATACTGATTGTCACCGATGCGTGGGCGCCCCAGGTGAATGGCGTGGTGCGCACGCTGGAAGCTTTGGGCCGCGATCTTTCCGCGATGGGCCACACGGTGCGTTACGCGACGCCGCAAGACCATCTCACCTTTCCGATGCCGACCTATCCCGAAATCCGGCTGGTGGTCTTCCCGCGAAGAAGGTTGGCGCTGACGATCGACGCATTCCATCCCGACGCCATACATATCGCCACCGAAGGCACGATGGGCATGAGCGCGCGCGCCATCTGCATCAAGCGCAACATTCCCTTCACGACCTCCTTCCACACGCGCTTTCCCGAATATGTCCACGCGCGCTTTCGATTCGTCTCCGAGAAGAGGGTCTACCGCTTCCTGCGCTGGTTTCACGATCCCGCCGACGTCATGATGGTCGCGACGCCCTCACTCGAGGCCGAGTTGCGCGCGCATGGCTTTCACAATCTCAAAATCTGGTCGCGCGGCGTGGACGTGGAGGCATTTCGCCCGATCGAAGGCGCGCGCTTGCCGTTCGCGAAACCGATCTGGCTGTATGTGGGTCGCATCGCGATCGAGAAGAATATCGAAGCGTTCCTCAAGCTCGACCTTTCCGGCACCAAGGTGGTCGTGGGCGACGGTCCGGCGCGGGAGCATCTGGCGCGCGATTATCCCGATGTGAAGTTTCTCGGGCCCAAGACCGGCGAGGAACTGGTTCGCCACTACGCAGCGAGCGACGTCTTCGTCTTCCCCAGTCTCACCGACACGTTTGGCCTGGTGCTGCTGGAGGCGCTGGCCTGCGGCACGCCGGTGGCGGCCTATCCCGTGCTCGGTCCCAAAGACGTGATCGGCGACGCGCCGGTGGCGGCGCTCGACAACGATCTGCGTGCAGCCTGTTTGCGCGCGCTCGATATTCCTCGCGATGCCGCGCGCGCCTTCGCGCTGACGCGGTCATGGCGGGCCTGCACCGAGCAATTTCTCGCCAATCTGCCGGAAATTCCGCCGCAGGTTCACCCCTGACCGACCGCTAGATTCGGGCACGGAGCATGATAGTTTCCGCGGCCCGCTCCACCGGTTTCTTGCATGCCGACCGCTCCCACCACAGAACGCAGCCTGGCGCTTGCGCCGGCCGAATGGCTGTTTCTGGCGCTCGTCATCCTGGGCTGGGGCGTATTCGTGGTCTGTCTCGGCAAGGACATGTCGTGGGATTTCCGGAATTACCACTGGTACATCCCCTATGCCTTCCTGAACGGGCGCATGGGCTTCGATGTCGCCGTCGCCCATCAGGCGAGTTATTACAATCCGCTTCTGGATGTGCCGTTCTTTCTGCTCGCCTCGCACATGCCGGCGTGGTTCGCGCTGGGCACGCTCGGCGCGGTGCAAGGCGCGAACGCCGTTCCGCTCTACCTGATCATTCGCGCCCTGCTCCAGATCGAAGAGCGCAAACTCGCCGCAGCCGTGCTGACCGTTGTGTGCATGACCGGCGGCCTATCGGTGGGGCTCTCCGGCACGACCTATTACGACACGGTGATGAGCGTATTCATTCTTTCCGGGCTCGCGATCCTGATCACGCAGCGCGAGACGCTGGCGCTCGGCACGCCGCTGAAGGGCGCGATGCTCACCGCCATCGCGGGCTTTCTCGTCGGCACCGCCGTCGGATTGAAACTGCCCGAAGCGCCCTACGCGCTTGGCTTTGCGGCCATGGCCGCGCTGCTCCCCGGAGACTTCAAGCACCGTTCGACCCGCCTGCTGGCCGGCGGGGCGGCAGGAACATTGGCGGTCGCGATTTTTGCCGGATTGTGGATGATCAAGATCTGGCATCTCACCGGCAATCCACTGTTTCCTTATTTCAACAATTATTTTCACTCAACGCTCGCGCTCTCCGCGGATTATCGCGATCTGCGCTTCGTGCCGACGACATGGCAGAACATTCTTCTGTTCCCGCTTCTGTTCTCCATCGACTGGCGCATTGCGGACGACCTGCCGTTCACCGACATCCGCGTCGGTGTCGCCTATATTTTCGTCGCGATCACGCTGGTGCTGTGGATATTCCGCCGCCGCGCGCGCGATCCGCTGATGACGCAGGACGGCACCATCGCGCTTTTGGGATTCGCGATCGTTTCCTACATCGCGTGGCTGACGATCTTCGCGATCTACCGCTATATCGTTTTGCTGGAGATGATCGCGCCCATCCTGATCGTCGCCACGATCGGATCGTGGCGCATCCCGCAAGCCTCTCGCATCACCGCGATTGGCGCGATCCTGCTTCTCGCAGTGGCCTGCACCCGCTATGACACGCTGGAGCGGGCGCCGGTCGACGATCCCTACATCCAAATGACCCTACCGCCGATCCCCGACCCCGATCATTCCATGCTGTTGATGACGGGCGATGCGCCGATGGGCTACATCGCGCCCCTCTTGCCGCCGCAGATTCCGATTCTGCGCATCGATGGCTGGATGATCCAGCCGCAGGACGGCTCCAAGCTCACCACCATGGCGCGGGCGCGGGTCAAGGCTTTTAAGGGCGATCTGTACGTCCTGTCGAACGAGTTCGAGCTGCCCCGCACCGACGACGCATTGGCGGCCTATGGACTGGCCACGGTGACAGCCGAATGCGAGGATGTTGCAACCAACCTCGGCGGGCCTTATCGCTTTTGTCCGTTGATGCGAAAGCCCAAACCATGAGCCTGGCGCCGGTGCGCATAGCAGTCCTGATTCCCTGCTATAACGAAGAAGCCGCCATCGCCACGGTGGTGCGCGACTTCCGCGTGTCGCTGCCTGGCGCCGTCGTCTATGTTTACGACAACAATTCCACGGACAATACGATCGCGCGGGCGGCCGAAGCCGGCGCGGTGGTGCGCACGGTACGGCGGCAGGGCAAAGGCAATGTCGTGCGAAGCATGTTCGCGGACATCGAGGCCGACGTCTATGTGCTGGCCGACGGCGACGACACCTACGACGCTTCCGCGGCGCCGTCGTTGATCGATACGCTTGTCGGCGACGGCTACGACATCGTGTCCGGCCGCCGGATCCATACCGCGAAAGACGCCTATCGCGCGGGGCATGTGCTGGGCAACAAAATGCTCACCGGCCTGACCGCGACGATGTTTCGGGTGAAGCTCCAGGACATGTTGACCGGATACCGGATCATGTCGCGGCGCTTCGTAAAATCCTTCCCGTTCACGGCCGAAGGCTTCGGCATCGAGACGGAGCTTACGGTACATGCGGTGCGCCTCTTGATGCCGATGATCGAGATCGACACGCGCTACAAGGAACGCCCGGAAGGCTCGGTCAGCAAGCTCAGCACCTATCGCGACGGCTTCAAGATCCTGTTCACCATCGGCGCGCTGGTGCGCGAGGAGCGCCCGCTGGTCTTCTTCAGCACGATTTTCGCGATCCTGCTCCTTGTGTCGCTCTTCATCGGCGTTCCGGTCGCCATCGAATACATACAGACCGGGCTGGTGCCGGAACTGCCGCGCGCGGTACTGGCAACGGGCTTGGCGCTGCTGGCATTCCTGTCGCTCGCCAGCGGGCTGATCCTGGACACCGTCACGCGCGGGCGCTGGGAACTCAAGCGCCTCGCCTATCTCGCCATTCCGGGTCCGCAGGATCTGAAGCGTGGCTGAACTGGCGCGGCGCATTGCGGCCTCCCGCTTCCTGCGCTTCGCCATCGTCGGCACCGGCGGCTTTGTCGTGGACGAGGTTGTGCTCGCCGCGATGACGAAGCTCATCCATCTGGGCCCTTATAGCGGACGCGCGATCTCGTTCTTCTGTGCGGTGACGTTCACCTGGTGGGGCAACCGGATGCTCACCTTCCGCGACCGTGCGGCGCGCGAGGGCTTGTTTGCCGAGTGGACGAAATTTTTGGCCGCAAACGCACTGGGCGGCGCGGTGAACTACGGCACCTACGCTGCGCTTGTGGCGTTCGCGCCAAAGCCCCTTGGCATTCCCTTCGTGGCACTCGCCGCCGGCGCGATAGCCGGACTGTTCTTCAACTTCGCGATGTCGCATGCCTTCGTGTTCCGCGCACCGGATTAATCGTCAGTTTCGCGCCCGCGCTGCGGATCGACGATCACGGACTTGATTACGGCATAGAGATGCTGGCCCGGGGCGATGCCGAGCCGCGCGACGGACGATTGGGTGATCCGCGCGACGAGGCGCGTATTTCCGCAACGGAGTCTGACGTCGGCATGGCTCGGGCCGTCGGCGCGCACATCGTCCACGATTGCGGGCAAGATGTTGTTGGCGCTTATGGCCTTCGGTTCGTCGCGCGCCAGCATGATATCTTCCGCGCGCAACCGCACGCGCAGTTTCGTCCCCACAGGCCGCGAGATTTTTGGGATCGCCAGCGTTCCGCCGTCGAACCCCAGCATCGACAATCCATCGCTGCGGTGTTGCGAAACGGTGGCCCGAAGGACTGCGCCATAAGCGCCCTCGCGGCCAAGCGTTTCGAATTCGAGGCGGGGCAAAAGATCGAACACCGAGCCCTGCGCACCGATCCGCCCCTGTTGCATCACGATCAAATGATCGGCGAGCCGTGTCACTTCATCGAGCGAATGGGTGACGTAGATCATGGGGATATTCGCGTCGTCCCGCAGGCGCTCCAGATAGGGCATGATCTCGGCTTTGCGCTGGGCATCGAGCGCGGCCAGCGGCTCGTCCAGCAGCAGCAATCGCGGCGAGGCGAGCAACGCGCGCCCCAGGGCGACGCGGCTCTTCTCGCCGCCGGAAAGCTTCGCCGGACGGCGCTGCAGCAGCGCGCCTATGCCGAGCAGATCGAACACGCGTTCGACCTCGCTAAGAGCCACTCTGTTTTTTGCTCTTCGCCAGCCGAAAAAGAGATTTTGCTTCACCGTCATATGCGGGAACAGCCGCGCATCCTGAAACACGGCGACCGCGCCCCGCGATTGCGGCCGAACAAATCGTCCGGATGTCGAATCGAACACGGTTTCGCCGTCGAGGACGATGCGCCCTTCATGCGGACGAAAGAGTCCCGCTATCGCGTTGGTGACGGTGGTCTTTCCGGCGCCCGACGGCCCAAACAACGCGGTAATGCCGCGGTGTTCGACGCCGAACTCCACATCGAGCGCGAAGGCGCCGAAGCTGTGCCGGATCGCGCATTCCACGCTCATCGATAGCGCTCGCGCAGCCGGCGCCCTGCGAATTCGGCAACGGTGAGCCCGATCAGCGCCAGCACGATGGACAGCAGCGACAGGCGCGCGGCTTCCACCTCGCCCCCCGGCGATTGTATCGCACTGTAGATGGCAAGCGGCAGCGTTTGGGTTTCGCCCGGAATGTTGGAGACGAAGGTGATGATTGCACCGAACTCGCCGAGGCTCGCGGAGAACGCGGTGACCAGTCCGACGAGGATTCCGGGCAGCGCCAGCGGAAATGTCACGTTGAGCAGCCTGTCGAGAGGGCCTGCGCCCAAGGTGGCGGCGGCTTCGCTCAGTCCCTTGTCCATGCTCTCCAGCGAAAGCCGTATCGCCCGCAACTGGAACGGAAACGTGATGATGGCTGCCGCGAGGGCCGCACCCTTCCAGTCGAAGGCGAGGCGTAGCCCAAGATCGTGCAGCAACCACGCGCCGATGGGCGCCCGTGTTCCGAAGACAAGAAGCAGCAGGTAACCCATCACCACCGGCGGCAGCACCAGGGGAAGATGCAGCAATCCGTCAACCAGGGGCTTGCCAGGGAAACGCGCGCGCGCAAGCAAGAGCGCGCCCAGAACTGCGAACGGCAGCGCGAACGCCACCGCAACCAGCGAGACTTTCAGACTCAACAGAAGGGCTTGGCTTTCCGCAGGAGTCAGCATGGTTCAGTGCGTGGCAAATCCGTAGTGCCGGAACACCGAGGCCGATTGTGGCCCGGTCAAATAGCGAAAATAGGCCCTGACCTCGGGCGAGCCGGCATTCTTCACAATGGCGAACGGATAGACGATCGGCGAATGGCTCGTCTGGGGGAACACGCCGACGATTTTTACTTTGGGGCTGATGCGCGCGTCGGTGGTGTACACGATGCCGAGCGGGGCCTCGCCGCGTTCGACGAAGGCGAGTGCGCCGCGCACATCATCGGCGCGCGCCAGATGCGGCTGCAAGGCCGGCCAGGCACCCAGATCGGTGAGCGCCTGCTTGGCGTAGATTCCGGCCGGCACGTGATCGGGATCGCCGATGGCGAGGCGGCCGTCGCTGCCCAGAAACTTGAGCCAGTCGAATGTCGCGGAAATCGATTGCGGGCCAAGGGACGAATCGGCCGGAGCGATCACCGCCAGCGCATTGCCCAGCAGGTCTTTCCTCGACGCATCCTCGATCAGGCCCTTGTGGTCGAGATAATCCATCCACTTCGTATCGGCCGAGGCAAAAACCTGCGCCGGCGCGCCTTGCTCGATCTGCTTGGCGAGCGTCGAGGAAGACGCAAAGGAGGCTTTCACCACGACGCCCGACTTTTCCCGATAGGTGGCGTCGATTTGGTTCAAAGCGTCAGTCAGACTGGCCGCCGCGTAGATGGTGATCGAATCGGCGGCGCAGGCGGCGTGAATCGGCGCCAGGGCGGCAAGCGCGCTGAGAACGAAAGTCCGTAGGCGCATCGTTCATCCCTCGCATCCGCGCATTTGCTTATATCCGGTCTGCTGCCATACCGCGATATCGAGGTGCCCGCTATCCGGCGGCGATGCGCGGCACTGCCGCTCCGCCGCGCAGTGGGAGCCAAAGCAAAAGGCCGCCGGATCGCGGCGGCCTTTGCCGGCAATATCGTTTGGATTTACTTGCTGGTGTGCGCGTAGATCGACCAGACATGCGCGACCACGCCCCACGCCGGATCGCTCTTGATCGAATTGAACGCGTGGATTGCGTCGTCCTTCTGCCCGGCGGCCAGATAGGCCTGGCCCAGCCGCATCTGCGCGTCGCCCTTGTCCGTGACGCCTTTGGCGATGCCCGCCTGGATCTCGGCAATGGCGTCCTTGGCCTTCCCGTCGCCTGTCAGTTGCTCGCCGATCTTCAAATCGGCGTCGCCCGATTTCGCAGCGGCGGCGGCCTTCTGGGCATTGGCCAGACCGGCCGCGTCCTTCGCGGCGTCGCCAGTGGCCACTCCAAGCAGACGGGTGACACGCTCGCCGCTCAGCGTCTTGTTGGCGATGCCTTTCTGAAGAATGTTGACGGCTTCCGCGGACGCGCCGAATTCAATGGCGAGTTCGGCCGCGGTCATGTAGTCGCCATCGCTGCGCATATTATTCGTCGCGAAGCGCAGGCGATAAAGATCGAGCTGCTGGTGATCCTTGAGGCCTTTGGAGTTCTCGGCGCCGGTGAGGACATTCGTCCAGTATTGGGTCTTGCCGCTCAGCACGAGCTGTTCGGCGGCCTGGCGCATCGCTTCCGAATCGCCGCTCTTGTAGGCGGCACTCAGGATCAGTTCGAGAACCTGATCCGAGTTGCCGAGCCCTTTCAGATAGCGGATGGCGCCCGCATAATCGCCCGAGAGATAATAGGCCTGGCCGACAACGATCTGGGTTTGGAAATCCAGGCTGCCGCTCTTGCGCATGGCTTCCGCGTCCGCAATCGCCTGGCGATAGCGGCCGGCGTTATAATCGGAGGTGAACTTGGATTTCGAGCCCACGGCGCCATTGCCGGATTTGGCTTCAATATAGGCCTTGGTCTGGGATATCGCTTCCTGTTCGCCTGACGTGAGGTTTGGCGTGGAATCGGCCTGACGGAGCTTCGCCATGGCGGCGCTGGTATTGCCGGACGCGGCCAGGGAGATCGCAGCCTTGAGCGCCGCACCCACCGCCGGCCGCACGGCAGCTTGCGCCGTCGTGGTCACGGCCAGCGTTGCGGCTGTCATCGTGGCAGTACCGAGAACCAGCGCCATACCAACGGCGCGCAAGGGATGGGCATTCATCTTCAATTCCTCACTTCACAGTCCTGATGCGAATGGAAACCCGCGCCCTCGCATCAGGTTTCAAGCGCGCAGGGCTCCCCTCGCTTATTGGATATATTGATTGGTGTTGACGATGCCGATTTTCGTCACGCCGCGGCGCTGTGCATTCGCCAGCACTTTGGCCACCGTGTCGTATTTCGCGAGCCGATCGACATTGATGTGGATTTCCGACTGGTCGGTCGGATCGATCTGGCCTTGCTGATACAGATAGCTGTCCAGCGTGCCCATATCGACCGGCGCATGATTCCATTCCACCGTTCCGTCGAAGTCCACGTTAATGTCGATGACCGGCGGAGGAACCGGCGGCGGCTTCGGATGCTGGTTGGGCATATCCAGCTTCACCGCGTGCGTCTGGATCGGCAGCGTGATGATCAACATGACGAGAAGAACGAGCATGACGTCGATCAACGGCGTCGTGTTCATCTCGACCATCACCTCGCCTTCGCCGCTCTCATTGCCGACATTCATTGACATAGCGAATAACCCTTACGAGAACGGCGATCAGGAAGCCGTATGATTTTGCGGCTCGGTGAGGAAGCCGATTTTCGGAACGGCCGCGATCTGACAATCGTAAACGACGCGACCGACGGCCTCGAAGCGAACATCCTTGTCTGCGCGGATGTGAACTTCGGGAAGCGGGCGACCCTCGGAATTGGCGCGAAGCATCGCGTCTTCGAGGTGATGGATCACTTCCGAATTGTCCGTGACGAGGGCGTTGTTCAAATAGACGTCCTCGTCCTTCGTGATCGCGATCACGATGTTTTCCGGTTTGGTCGTCGTCGGAATGTTCCTGGCGTCCGGAAGATTGACCGGCACCACTTTCACGATCACCGGAATGGTAATCAGGAAGATGATGAGCAGAACCAGCATCACGTCCACCAACGGTGTGGTGTTGATCGTGGTGTTCAGTTCTGCGTCGTCATGATCTGGCGACTGCACGTTCAGGGACATGAGGAATTGCTCCTATATCGGCTCAATTGCTCACTTGCCCTTGGTGACGAGATAGGTCTGCAGATCGCTGGCGAAGCTGCGGAGTTTCTCGTTGATCACCTTGTTGCGGCGAACGAGGAAGTTGTAGAGCAGCACCGCGGGAACGGCCACGGCAAGGCCGAGCGCGGTGGAGATCAACGCTTCACCAACCGGGCCTGCGACTTTG
>DASXFK010000120.1:0-4206 GCA_036489635.1 Rhizomicrobium sp.
CGCGCGAGCAGGTTCGCGCCGTTGACGGCGCTGAGCTTGCCCTGATCGCTGCCCATGCCCCAGACGGTGTA
The DNA here is from genome assembly GCA_036489635.1 of Rhizomicrobium sp. Taxonomy (GTDB): domain Bacteria; phylum Pseudomonadota; class Alphaproteobacteria; order Micropepsales; family Micropepsaceae; genus Rhizomicrobium. Next base: position 72 of record DASXFK010000120.1, read on the forward strand.
GCGCTTCACATGCTCCGGCGCGCGATAGTTCTCGCGCACGGCGAGCGCCATGTCGGCCACGGTCACATCGGTCTGGAAATCCACGAACGCGGTTTTCGGATCGCCTTGCGGATCGACGCGCGAGAACGACGGCGTCACGGACGTGGTTTCGACGGCGGGCATGCGCTGCGGCTTCGCGGCGAAACCGCAATCCTTCGCCGCGTGTTCGCCCGCCGATGCCGCGCCTGCCAGCACTTCGGCCAGATCGAACGCACCCGCCGCGGCGCCGCAGGAGCGTTCGGCTTGCGCGGATTTGTTCGGCACGAACGCGCCGATGTGTTCGGCAAAGCGCAGCGTGCCGCCCGATTGCGTGAAAAGCTGTACTGCCGGCGACCATCCACCGGACATCGCGATGACATCGCATGCAATGGTCTTGTGTCCACCGCCATGCGCGATCTGTGCGGCGCAAACGCAGGCATTTCCCTCCGCTCTCTCCACCACGCTGTCGCAATAGACGGGGATGGCGAGGCCGCGCGCCTTTTCGGCCAGCGGGCTCTCTGGGCGTGGATCGACGATGCCTTGCACGGCGAGCCCTGCTTGCCGCGCAGCGATAGCAGCGCGATAGCCGCTGTCATTCGTGGTGACGAAAAGCGGCGCGCGCCCCGCGGCTGCAGCGTGGCGCGCGATGTACTCCTCCATCGCGCCGGCCAGCATTATGCCCGGAAGATCGTTGTTCTCGAAAAGAACAGGCCGCTCGAACGCGCCGCAAGCCAACACCACTTGCCGCGCGCGCAGCTTCCACAGCCGTTGGCGCAACCCCGGATGCTCGATCTCTTCGACGGCGATGAAGAAGTTATGATCGTAATAGCCGAGCGCGGTGGTACGGCGCAGGATCTGCGCGTTGTTTCGCGCCGACAGCTCTGCCTCCGCGTCCGCGGCCCATTGCGAGGCCTGCATCCCGTCGATGCGGTCCGTGCCTGCCGCGAGGCTCGCGCCGAGATGTGCGTCGGCTTCGAGCACGACGACATCCGCACCTGCGCGCGCCGCCGTCAGCGCCGCCATCAATCCCGCCGGTCCTGCACCCACCACCAGCACGCCGCAGTGCCGCTCCCGCGTGTCGTAAATGTCCGGATCGGGCAATTTCGGCGCACGACCGTTGCCGGCGGCGCGCCGAATGAACGGCTCGAACAAACGCCAGCCCGGCCACATGAAGGTCTTGTAGTAGAAGCCAGCCGCGAACAGCGGACGCAGCCGGTCGTTGATACGGCCAAGATCGAAATTCACCGATGGCCACGCATTCTGGCTATGTGCGACGAGGCCCTCGGTCAGCAAGACGCGCGTCGCCGGAATATTCGGCGTGGCGCGCGCGCCTTCACCAATCCTCACCAGCGCATTGGTCTCGGAAAATCCCGTGCCGATGATTCCGCGCGGACGGTGATATTTGAAGCTGCGTCCGACGATCGCAATTCCATTCGCCATGAGCGCGGACGCGAGAGTGTCTCCTGCAAAACCGCGATAAGTCTTGCCGTCGAACGAAAAGCTGAGCGGGCGCGCGCGGTCGATATGCGCGCCGCCATGGCCGAGGCGGAAGCCGCTCACGATTTTGTCTCCGGCACGGGCTCATCGTTGCGATAGGTGGCGACGATGCGGTGGCTGGCGGTGTCGCGCACGGCGTTGAACCAGCGCCGGCAGCCGTAGACATGCACCCAGCGCTCGCGCAGAAGTCCACGCGGATTGTCATGAAAGAAAAGATATTCCGACCATTGCGCACTGATCGGCGCCAATGAGCGCGCGACATGCGATTCGCCGCCGTTTAGGAACTCGCTTTCGTCGCGCGCGCCGCACCAAGGACAGGAGATCCACAGCATCGTGCGTTCCTAATGCTCGATGCCGGCCGCAGCGGCTTCGTCGACAAGCCGCAGGTCGCGGAAGCGGCCCAGCGAAAACGCTTCGATCAATTTGTGCGGCGCCCCCGTCGCGATGGTGTGCGCGAAGCATTCGCCGCCCGCGGGGATGGCCTTGAAGCCGCCTCCTCCCCAGCCGCAATTCAGATAAAGCCCCGGCACCGGGCTGAGCCCGATCACAGGCGAGGAATCATGCGCGTAATCGACGATGCCAGCCCATTGCCGCAGCAATCGCACACGCCCGAAAGACGGAATGAACTCGACCAGCGCCGACAGCACCGCTTCCATCACCGGCAGATTCCCGCGCTGCGCATATGAGGCATAGGCATCGGCATGGCCACCGATGACGAGACCGCCCTTGTCGGATTGGCTGAGATAGACGCCAAGCGTATTGGAGGCCACGACCATGTCGAGCGCTGGTTTCAAGGGCTCCGAAACATAAGCCTGCAGTCCATAGGAACGCAGCGGCAGGCGAAAGCCCGCCATGTCGGCGATCATGGTGGAATGGCCGGCGATGGCCGCGCCGATTTTGCGCGTCGCGATCGCGCCGCGCGTGGTTTCGACGCCGATGACGGCGCCGTTCGCGTCGCGCTCGATTCCGGTCACCGCGCAATTCTGGATGATGTCCACGCCAAGTTGATCGGCCGCCCGCGCGTAACCCCAGACCACCGCGTCATGGCGCACGGTGCCGGCGCGCCGCTGCAGCATGCCGCCGATGATCGGAAAGCGCGCATCGGGTGCATAGTTCAGGATCGGGCACAGCGCGCGGGCCTCATCCAGCGTAACCATTTCCAGATCGACGCCATTCAACGCGCCGGCGTTGACAAGGCGGCGCTGCATATCGCGCTCGCTGCGGCTGTGGGCCACCGTCAGCATGCCGCGCTGGCTGAACATGATGTTGAAATTCAGTTCGCGCGCGAGACCTTCGTAGAGCTTGACCGAACGATCGAAGAACGCCGCGCTCTCGGGGTAGTAATAATCCGAGCGGACGATGGTGGTGTTGCGCCCGGTATTGCCGCCGCCGATCCAGCCTTTCTCCAGCACCGCGACGTTTCGGATGCCGTGCTTGCGCGCGAGGTTGTAAGCAGTCGCCAGGCCATGGCCGCCGCCGCCGATGATGATGACATCGTAGGATGGCTTCGGCTCCGGTGAACGCCATGCTTGCGGCCAATGCTCATGGCCCGACAACGCGTGACGGAGAAGCGCGAACGCCGAATATCCGCGCGTCATTTCCTCTGCCGGTCCGCGACATAGCGCCGGATGTCGAGGCTCAGATCCTCCATCGGCGAGTAATAGCCGAATTCGTGTACGCGGGCTGAGATGCCCGATTGCACGCGCTCGCACACCGCCCAATCCTGCCGGTTCACCAGATCCCAGAAATCCACCGCGTCGGAGGGATCGAACGCGCCGCCGTCGATCTCGGCAGGATGGAACAGGAAGCGGCATTCGATGCGTGTGCGATCCGCCGCCTGCGGCCAGAGCAGGAAGGCCGCGCCATGATCGCTGGACATGCTCAGCATCAGATTCGGAAACAGCAGCTCGCCCTTGTGGCGCACTTTCTCGTTTTCGTTCAGGCCTTCGAAGGGCTTGCGCGCGGTCGTGCCGCTGCGCGTGTAGGTGACGGCGCCTTCGCGATGCGGAATGCCGGCTTCCCAGTCGAGATGGATGCCGCCATTGTTGCGGAACTCCGGCACCACTTCGCACAGTTCGGGATGCACGCCGGGACAGTGATAGCATTCGTTGTAGTTCTCGAGGATGATCTTCCAGTTCGCGCGCACATCGTAGGTGAGCGTCTTCGAGGTCTTCAGATCGGCGAGGGGGTAATTGCCAAGGCGGCGTGGCGCTTCGCCCAGCGTGAGCGCGAAATCGGGTGCCGATTGCGGCGTGAGGTTCAGGAACACGAAGCCGCCCCATGTCGCGACGCCGACCGGATAAAGCGTGTAGTCCTCTTTGCGAAAGCCCGGTGTATCCTGCAGATGCGGCGCGGCGACCAGCGCCCCGTCGAGGCTATAGGACCAGTTGTGATAAGGGCAGCGAATGAGGCTTTTGCCGATGACGCCGGCATCCAGCGACAATCCCCAGCGCGCATCGTTCGCAGGATCGCAGATTCTCGAGCCGCGATGGCGGCACACATTATAATGCGCGCGGATTTCGCCGGACTTGCCGCGCACCACGAGGATGCTTTCGCCGGCCACGTCGAGCACGAGATGGTCGCCGGCTTCGCGCAAATCCTCCTCGCGGCAGGCGCAAAT
>DASXFK010000072.1:0-51341 GCA_036489635.1 Rhizomicrobium sp.
GATTTCATGGCGTCACCTGCGATGCGCAAGGAAGCGTGGCGGCGGCGCTTCGCGATGGATGAGACGTTCGAGAGTGTGAAGCCGAACGCGGGGCACCGCGCCGTGGCCGAACTGGTCGAACGCGGCATCGTAAGTCACGTCATCACCCAGAACATCGACAACCTGCATCAGGAATCCGGTGTGCCCGACGGCAAGGTGATCGAGGTCCACGGCAACACGCGTTACGCCAAATGCCTGGAGTGCGGCCAGCGTGTTGAACTGGAGCCCATCCGCGCCTATTTCGAGACGCACGGAGAGCCGCCGGATTGCCAGGCCTGCGGCGGCATTGTGAAGACCGCGACGATCTCGTTCGGGCAGCCGATGCCGGAGGCCGAAATGGCGCGGGCGGAGCAGGCGACCCGTGAAAGCGATCTTTTCATCGTTTTGGGATCGTCACTGGTCGTGTATCCCGCTGCCGCGTTGCCGCTGACGGCCAAGCGGGGCGGCGCCCGGCTCGTGATCGTCAATCGCGAGCCCACGGAACAGGATCGTTTCGCCGATCTGGCGATCCACGCGGAAATTGGCCCTACGCTGAGTGCGGCTGTTAACGCGCTTTAAGGTAATGAATGCCAAGTCTGGCTTGGCTAGTATCCAAACCGATTCACGCCCATCAGGAGTTGCCCTTGCGCCGCCTCGACGAAGAAGAACCAGACGAGAAGAAATCCGACAGCGCCGAGCCGGAGCTGAACCAGTCGCCCGTCGCCAAGGCGCTGTTCAAATCGCGCACCGTGCTGATCTTCGGCGAGATCGACATGAAGCTGGCCGAGCGCGTGACCGCACAGTTGCTGGCCCATGCCGAAGAAGGCAAAGGCGATATCCGCGTCATTATCAATTCGCCCGGCGGCCATGTGGAATCCGGCGACACCATCCATGACGTGATGCGCTATATCGGCCCGCGGGTGAAGATCATCGGTACCGGCTGGGTGGCCAGCGCCGGCGCGCACATCTTCCTCGGCGCGGAAAAGGAAAACCGCTTCTGTTTGCCGAACACCCGCTTCCTGCTGCACCAGCCGCTTGGCGGCGTGCGCGGGCAGGCGTCGGACATTTCAATCGAGGCGGAAGAGATCCTGAAGATGCGCGAACGCATCAACCGGCTGATCGCCCGGGAAACCGGCCAAACCTATGATAAGATTGTGAGCGATACCGAGCGGAACTTCTGGATGAGCGCCGAGGAGGCCAAGGCATACGGCATCATTTCGCGTGTCGTGAATAAGGCTGACGAGGTTTGAGCCGCACTCGGCGCGCATGATAGGCTGCCGGCGGTCGATTGTTGGCGGTGGGCGTGAGAGCGCAAAAGCATCCTGAAGAAGCCGCGCGGCTTGCGGCGTTGGCGCGCTACGACGTGTTGGACACGCCTTCGGAGGCGGAGTTCGACGATGTCGTGAAAGTGCTTGCCGCGTTCTGCGATGTTCCGATTTCCGTCATTACGCTCGTCGAAAGCGAGCGGCAGTGGTTCAAAGCCAAAGTCGGACTCGACGTCTCGGAAACCCCGATCGTGCAATCGATCTGCGCGCACGGAATTCTGGAGAAGGGCGTCTTCGAGATTTCCGATACGACAAAGGACCGGCGGACAGCCGACAATCCGCTGGTCGCCGGCGATCCGAATTTGCGCTTCTATGCAGGAGCGCCGCTGGAAACGCCGGAAGGCCTGCCGCTCGGCATGCTCTGCGTTCTCGACACCAAGCCGCGCGTTCTTAACGACGCGCAAAAGGAATTGCTGCGCGTCATGTCGCGGCAAGTCATGACTCAGCTTGAGCTTCGCCACACGCTGACACTGGAAAGGGCCGCGCGGGACGAGGCCGAGAATTTGCTGGCCGACTCCAAAAAGCTTCTGGCGCAGAACGAAATGCTGCGGCGCGAGGTCGATCATCGCGTAAAGAATTCGCTGCAGCAGGTCGCGAGCTTTCTGGCGCTTCAGCAGCGACGTGCGCAGGGACCGGCCGCGGAGCTTCTGGCGGCAGCGCGAGGCCGCGTAGATGCCGTGGTGAAGGTTCACGATCATCTGCACCGTCATGCCGAACACGCGCTGATCCGGGCCGATGAGTTTCTGAAGACCTTGTGCGCTTCTATCGCTCAGAACAGCCCCACCAATGTGCGAATCGAAACCGAAACAGACGCCGTGGAACTCCAATCGGAGCGGGTGATGACTCTGGGCCTCGCCGCGAACGAACTGATCTCCAACGCGATGAAACACGCCTATCAGGGCCGCGAGGGCACCATCCATATCTCGCTGAAGATGGATGGCGACGACGCGGTTTTGACGGTGCGTGACACGGGCGCCGGTCTGCCGGCGGATTTCGGCACCGGAGCGTCCCAAGGCCTGGGCCTGCGTGTGCTAGGAATGCTGGCGACCCAGCTTCGAGGTGCGTTGGCTCATGTCAGCGACAACAAAGGCACGTCTTTCACTTTGCGCTTTCCGCTTGGAGAGCCCGCGTGACTGAGCCCTGGTGGCGCGGCGCGGTCATCTATCAGATTTACATCCGCAGTTTCGCGGACTCGAATGGCGACGGGCAGGGCGATCTCGAAGGCATCATCGGCAAGCTCGATTATCTGGCTTCGCTCGGCATCGATGCTATCTGGCTTTCGCCCATCCATCCCTCGCCGGACCGCGATTGGGGTTATGACGTCTCCGATTACGAAGGCATTCATCCCGATTACGGGACGCAGGGCGATTTCGATCTGCTGCTTTCGGCGGCACACATCCGCGGGCTGAAGGTCATCACGGACGAGGTGCTGGCGCATACGTCGGATGAGCACGCCTGGTTCCTCGACAGCCTGAAGAAGGGCGACAAGTCCGACTGGTATGTCTGGCACGATCCGCGAGAGGACGGCACGGCGCCCAACAACTGGTTGTCTGCTTTCGCCGGGCCGGCCTGGGCGTATCAGCCGATGCGGCGGCAGTACTATCACCACAAATTCCTGCGCCAGCAGCCCAAGCTCAATTGGCGCAACCCGGACGCGAAGGCGGCCGCGCTGGCGGTGCTGGATCGTTGGCTGGCGCGCGGCGTCGATGGCTTCCGGCTCGATGTGGCCAACGCCTACCTCCACGATGCCGCGCTGACCGACAATCCGCCCGTTCCCATGGCGGAGCGCAACGCGCAGAACTGGATGCACGCTCCAAACCTGCAATATCACTATCACGACAGCAACTTGCCCGAGGAAATTGAGGTTCTGGATGAAATCCGCCGCACGGTGGAGCGTCATGCCCATCGGTTCGTGATGGGCGAATTCTCGGAGGAGGCGGAACGCTCCGGCTGTTACGCGCCGCCCGACAAGGGGCTTCACTCCGGCTACAGCTTCCCGCTGCTGGAAGCGCGCAAGCTGGCCCCGGATTTCATCCACAACCACTTCGCCATGCTGGCGAGACATCCCGACCACTGGCCATCCGTCGCGTTCTGCAATCACGATATCATGCGCACGCTCACCCGCTTCGGTGGACCGGACGCGCCGCAAGGGCTGGCGAAGATGATGCTGGCGCTGCTGCTGTCGCTGAAAGGCACGGCGCTGATCTATCAGGGCGAAGAACTCGGCCTGCCGCAAGCGACGCTCACCCGCGACCAGCTCAAGGATCCTGTCGGCGACCTCTATTATCCCTACACCGGCGGCCGCGACGGATGCCGCACGCCGATGCCGTGGGACGCGGCGGCGCCTCATCTCGGCTTCTCGACGGGCATGCCTTGGCTACCGGTTTCGCCGCTGCACAAGCCGTTGGCAGTTTCAGTGCAGGAAGACGACCGCAATTCGACGCTCGCCTTCGTCCGCGCGTTCCTCAATGTGCGCCATTCCAGCGATGCACTACGACTGGGCGAGATCGAATTTGCCGACGCGTCGCCGCCGGTTCTCGCATTTATCCGCACGCACGGAAGCGAGCGTGTTTTGTGCGTCTTCAACATGAGCGGCGGACGCGCGGATTTTCGCGCGAAGGGAACGCCCCTGGATATCGGCTGCGGCGCCACGGGGGTCAAAGGCGAAACGCTAACGCTTGGCCCCTACGCCGCCTGGTTCGCCAGTCTCTGACGCTTCGAACGCCGCCAGCACGGCTTCCACCGGAAGCAGCACGCAACGATGCCGGTTGCGATGCTCCGTTGCGCCTTCGAACGCTGCGTAGTCCTCGAAGGGGGGCGCAGGCGGCGCGGCTTTCGTCACCAGCATCGCCGCCAGATCGTTGGCCAGCGCCTCGACATCCTCCTGCCTCGCACCTTTGAGAGCACTTCCAAGTATGGAGGCCGAAGCCTGCGCCAGAACGCACGCTTTGGTTTCGTGCGCCATCGTTTCGACGCGGCCGTCTTTCAGCGCCAGGTCGACGGTTACCCGGTCGCCGCATGTCGGGTTGAAGGCTTCGCCTGTGACGTCGGGATGCGGCAGGCGGCCAGCGCCCGCGGCATCTGCCGCGAGCCGCAACAATTCCTTCTTGTAGAGCGGATCGCTCATTGTGCCCGCGCCGTGGCCAGCGCCTCCGGCGTGTCGATGTCGGTAAGCGGGCCGGCGTCGTCTGCTTCGACTTCGCACACCAGATCGTCATTCCTCGCCATCAGATGCTTGGCGCCGACATCGCCTTGCAGGGCCATGATCTGGAAAAAGAAGCGTCGCGCCCACAGCACCGGATTGCCGCGCTTGCCGCGGCGGGTCGCCGCACAGATGGGACGCCCCTCTGCAGGATCGAAGGCCGCGATCATTCGATCGATCAGCGCGGCCGAAACGCCCGGCATGTCGCCCAGGAGCACGATCGCGCCGTCGCAATCGTCGGGCACCGCGGCGATGCCGGTTTTCAGCGATGTGCTGAGGCCATTCGCATAATCCGGGTTGCGGATAGGAACGGCGCGCAATCCCGCGAGCGCGGCTTCGATCTTGCCGGCTTCGTGGCCGATCACCACCATCACCGGATCGGCCGCGCTGTTCGCCGCCGCTTCGACGGCATGGCGCAGCAAAGGCTTGCCGCGAAGTTCGGCGAGCAGCTTGTTGCTGCCCATGCGCGACGAAAGGCCGGCGGCGAGAACGACGGCTGCGATCTTCGGCGCGCGCTGCGCGAGCGAATGTTCTTCGCGCGGCTGCGGGCGCGACGCGATCTCGCTCAACAGTCCGCCAAGCCCCATCGCCGCAATCTCCGCGCGGCCGACGGGCAATCCAGCCAGCAATCGCCATAAGACGAAATCGAAGCCGTTAAGCTTGGGCGAGCGTGCACAGCCCGGCAGGCCTATCACGCGCGCGTCTTCAAGCCTTCCGATCAGCAGAAGATTGCCGGGATCGACGGGCATGCCGAAATGCTCGACCGTGCCACGGGCGTCTTCTATGGCAGCCGGAACGACATCGCGCCGGTCCGTGATGGCGCTGGCGCCGAAGACAAGAATGGGATCCATCTTCGCGGTATGCGCCTCTCGGAGTGCTTCGCTCAACGCCCGCGTCTCGTGCGCGACGCGCCTCTCGAATGCGAGTTCGGAACCCAGCGCATGGACGCGCGCTTCCAACGCCGAAAGGTTCTTGTCAAGCAGAGCCGTTTTCATGCCCGGCAGCGAGGTGGAGATCAGCGCCACGCGATGCGGCTTGAACGCGGCGACGCGCAGCAATGGGGTATTCGTGAGAAGGTATTCCGCACGCTCGACCTCGACGCCCGGCGCCGCAAAGGGGATGATCTTGACCGTCGCCAGCATTTGCCGCGGCGCCACGCGCGCATATGGCGCCACCGTCGCCAGCGTGATGGATTCGTCCAAAGCGTTGAGCGCTGCGGTCTGCGCGGCGTCGATCAGTGCGAGGCCATGCACATGCGAGTAGAGATTGGCCCGCCCGGTGAATGCTGCGCCGACGCGCACGCCGCTGCCGGCGGCCAGCGCCGCGATGCGCCGGGCGGCTTCATCCTCGCCCACATCGCCGGCCTCGAGGCGCGCCACGACGACCGATCGGTAGCCGGCCTGGCGCATCGTCTCGATGTCCTGGACCGAGAGAACGCGGCCCTTTCGGAAGCGCTGCGCGCCGACACGCAAGGAATGCGCGAGGATGGCGTCCGCCGCATCTTCAATCGGAACATCGCCGAATAACATCGCGCGAACTTAGGCGCCCGCGGCATCCCGGGGCAAACGCAAGGTTGCTTGCAACCCGCCTTCGGCGCGATTTTCCAGCGTGATGCTCCCGCCATGACCTTCGGCGATGGCCTTCACCAAAGTGAGGCCAAGGCCGGTGCCGCCGGTTTCGGCGCTGCGCGAGGTTTCCAGCCGCACGAAGGGTTCGAACACCCGAACCTGCTCGGCCTCCGGAATTCCAGGTCCATTGTCTTTGACTTTGATCATGTAGGCGTCCTGCACCTGGTCCAGGCAAACGCGCGCTTCCTGGCCATAGGCAATGGCGTTCTCGATGAGATTGCGCACGGCGCGGCGGATTTCGTTGGGGCGGCACAGATAAGGCGCGGCAGAATGGCTCCGCCACGTCACGCGCTTTCCCATTTCGTCCAGATCGGTGCAGAGGCTTTCGATGAGCGCCGACAGATCGATCTTGCGCATCTGCTCCCAGCCCGCCCCGCGCGCCGCATCGAGCACCGCTTCGGTGAGCTGTTGCAGCTCGTCGAGATTCTTCTGGATGCGCTCGCGCACTTCCTCGTCCGCCACGAACTCCGTGCTGATGCGCATGGCGGTGATCGGCGTGCGCAGGTCGTGGCCGACGGCGGAGAGAAGCTGGCGCTGGCTTTCCAGCGTGCGCTTGACCTGATCGTTCATGGCGTTGAAGGCGCGCGCGGCGCGGCTCACGTCTTCCGGTCCCTGCTCGGAGACGCGCTGCGCCGTACCGCCGCGCGCCGTCAGCGAGGCGGACGACGCCAGTTCGCGCATCGGCCGCGTCACCCGGCTCGCGATCAGGGCCGCGCCGACCGAGGTCGTGATGATCGCCAGGAACGCGGCAATGATGATCTGGTCCGGCCACGGCTCAAAGGGCGAGCGGAAAAACAGCGTCTCAAGCTGCACAGCGCGCACGACGGGCAGAGAGACTTCAACGACCGGCGTGCGCACAGGCAATCCCTGACTGGATGGAGGGTTGGGCTCGCGAATTTTCGTGGTGTCGGTGAAATGCACAAATATGGTTTGCCGTGCCCGGTTTGCCGGCAGCATCGCGCGGGCGCGCTCGGCGAAGCGCCCCTCTTCATCCGTCATCGCTTCGGGCGCCGTCTTTCCATAGCTGAGATGGAAGCGCCACGGACCCGAACTCATGGCGCGCGCCACTTGCACGCGCTCGCGCGCCGGAATGGTGCTGAGAAGCGTGGCGACCGACACGCCGCGATCCAGCACGCGCTCGTAAAGGGCGCTCTCGGTCTCCCGCGCGCGCGTGGTCGCGTACCAAACCGCGACGCTTGCGTTCGAGACCAGCACGGCAAGCGCGGTGACGATGATAAGCTGCGCGCCCAAGGTGCGCGGAACGAACCGGCGCAGGAAAAAGCTCATGCGGTTTCCGGATCCACTGCGAACATGTAGCCGCCGCCCCACACTGTCTTGATGTAGCGCGGATTCTTCGGATCGGGCTCGATCTTGCGCCTCAGACGGCTCACATGATTGTCGATGGAACGGTCGAACAACTCGGCGTCCCGGCCTTTGGTGAGATCGAGAAGCTGGTTGCGGGTGAGCGCGATCTTGGGCCGCTCGATCAGCACGGTGAGCAGCCGGAACTCGCCGCTGGAAAGCGCCGTCGCCATGCCGTCGCCGCCGATGAGTTCGCGCTGGCCGGTGTCGAGTGTCCAGTCGCCGAATCTGATGTGCTCGGCCTCGGGCGGCTTCTGCCGCGGCGGCAGCGCCTGGGTGCGGCGCAGCACGGCGGCGACCCGCGCAATCAGCTCGCGCGGACTGAATGGCTTGGCGATGTAATCGTCGGCGCCCATCTCCAGGCCGATGATGCGATCGACTTCCTCGCCGCGCGCCGTGAGCAGCACCACGGGCGTTTGCGAGGTCTCGCGGATATAGCGGCAAAGGCTGAGGCCGTCCTCGCCGGGCATCATGATGTCGAGCACGACAAGATCGATCGCGGCGCCTTTCATCACCTTGCGCGCCGACAGCGCATCGGGCGCGGTCGTCGTGCGATAGCCATGCTCGCGCAGGTATCGCGCCAGCGGCTCGCGGATGTCGCGCGCGTCCTCGACGATCAGGACATGAGGCTTGGCGTCGTCCTTCAACATGGCTGCAAAGATGAAGGGCAGGCGCGCGGAGTGCAAACGGTAATTGTCTCAAAGTATCGCGAGGCGGCCCGCCTGCCCGAATATTGATACCGCCGGCGGGTCCGGCGGACAAAGATTTGAGACTGGCGCCTCCTATGTCTGGTCGCATCCAACAGGGGGATCGCTTATGAAAAATTCGCTTCGCTATGTGTTGATGGCCGGCGCCGTCGTGGTTGCCGGCGCCGGTGTCGCCTTCTCGCAGATATCCCAAACCAGCCAGATCGAAACGCCCGCACCGACCGACATGGCCGGACAGGCCGAACGCCCGCAGGGGCGTTTCGCCGACCGCTTCATGGCGGAATTCGACCTCAACCACGATCGCAAAGTCACCAAGGATGAGTTCAACAAGGTCGTGGCGCAGCATTTCATGCAGGCAAGCGGTGGCAAACCGGCCATGACCGTCGAGCAGTTCACCAACGCGCACATAGCGGCGTTCAAGCAGCGCGTTGGCGACATGTTCCATCGCATCGACTGGAACGGCGATGGCCGGTTGAGCCTGGAGGAATTCGCCGCCCCGATTCATGCGCGCTTCGAAACGATGGATCGCGACGGCACGGGCACAGCGCGCTGCTTCGGCCGCAGCGACGCGAGCGCACCGCAAGCCGACACCGCGCAGAACCATCCGTTTCAGCGTCGCCACTATAGCGGCAGCACGCGCGGGCGCGGCAATCTCTGCGGCCAATACGACGTCGATCACAGCGGCCGGCTGTCCCGCGCGCAACTCGACAAGGCGGTGCAAGTGCAGTTCGCCGGCGCCGCGAAAGGCAACAGCATGAGCTTCGCCCAGTTCTACGGGCTCGAGCTTGCCCGCTACCGCGATCTGAATGCGCGCATCTTCGATCGCATCGACCGCGATCGCAACGGCGCGATCAGCGAGTCCGAATATGCGGCCTCGGAAATGCGCTTCTTCACGCGGCTGGACAAGAACAACGACGGCACGATCGCGCAGGACGAGATTTCCTTCCACCGGCGCAGCAACTGGAACGCCAGCCGGCAAAAGAAATCGGGCTAGCCCCGATCGGGCGGGCGCACGGATGGCGGACGCTCCCAATCGCCAGCCGTGCGCAGCCTGAGTGTCATCTGCGCCATGATGGAGATGGCGATCTCCGGCGGCGTGCGCGCGCCAATGGCCAGACCGATGGGACCGTGGATGCGCGCAAGGTCTTCGCCGGCAAAACCCTGTGCCTTCAGGCGCGCCAATCGCGCTGCATGGGTTTTCTTCGAGCCAAGCGCGCCGATGTAGAAGCACGCCGAGCGCAGGGCGGCGGCGAGCGCCGGGTCGTCGAGCTTGGGATCGTGCGCCAGGGCGACGACAGCGCTGCGCGGGCCGAGCGGTTTGTGCGCCAGCGCATCGTCCGCCCAGCCATGTTCCAGCGCAACATCGGGAAACCGTTCCGCCGTCGCGAATGCCATGCGCGGGTCGATGACGCGCACCGCATACCCCGCCAGCACGGCAATCTGTGCCAGAGGCTGCGCGATATGGACCGCGCCGACGATAACAAGATTGAGGGGAGGATTGTAGACGCCGAGAAACCAGGCACGGCCTTCGATTTCGTCCGGACCGCTGCGGTCGGCGCGGGCGGCTCGCAATGCCGCCAAGCCCAGCGGCGACTTATCCGTGTACGGATCGATCAGCCGGTCTTCGCCGGTTTCGAGATCGGTCGCGCGCACCATCGCACGGCCCGCGTGGCGCGCCGCGTTGAGCGCGTTGAGGGTTTGGCGTTTCATCCGTCCAGCGGTTCGACGAACACGTCGATGCGTCCGCCGCAGGCGAGCCCCACGGACCACGCCTGCTCGTCGCTGACACCGAATTCGAGCGTGCGGATTTTTCCATCGGCGATCGCGGCCCGCGCGCTTTCAATCACCGCGCCTTCGACGCAGCCGCCGGAGACCGAGCCGACAAATGCGCCGTCGTCGCGCACGGCGATCTGGCTTCCCGCCTGGCGGGGCGCGGACCCCCACGTCCGCACCACCGTGCCGAGCGCCACTTTGTGCCCCTGTGTCAGCCAGTCGGCCGCAGTGTCCAGAACGTCGTTCATGCCAGCGCCGTTTCCACCGCACGCTTGGCCATCACGCTCACGAGATGGGCGCGGTATTCGGCCGAGCCGTGAATGTCCGAATTGAGATCGTCGGGCGCGATGGCGATGCCGGCGAGCGCGTCGGGCGAGAAATTTGCGGCGAGAGCTGCTTCCATTGCCGCCACGCGGAACACACACGGCCCCGCACCCGTCACCGCCACGCGCACCCCGAACTTCGATTTGGCGACGAACACACCCGCCATCGCATAGCGCGACGCCGGGTTGCGGAACTTCGCATAGCCGGCACGTTCGGCTATCGGAAAAGAAATCTCAGTGACGATTTCGTCTTCGCCGAGCGCGGTCGAGAACATGCCGGTAAAGAATTCGTCGGCAATTATCGTGCGCCGATCCGTCGTCACGCGCGCGCCAAGCGCCAACAGCGCCGCCGGATAATCCGCCGCCGGATCGTTGTTGGCCACGGAACCGCCCAGCGTCCCCATGTGGCGGACCGCCGGATCGCCAATCGTTTGCGCCGTGTAGGCGAGGGCGGGAATGGCACGTTGAACCTCCGCCGAAACCGCCACCGTATGATGTTTCGTACCCGCGCCGATGACCAGCGCATCGCCGTCGCGGCGGATGAAGGACAATTCCTTCAATCCGGAAATGTCGATGAGTTCGGGAGGACTGGCGAGGCGCACCTTCATCGCCGCGATCAATGTCTGACCGCCTGCCAACAATTTCGCGTCCGGCGCCGCGGCAAGCAGCGCCACCGCATCGGAGACCGATTTGGCACGGCGGTACTGGAATGCATACGGGATCATGCCGCGCTCATCTTTTTCGCTGCATCTTCGATCGACGTGACGATGTTGTGATAGCCGGTGCAGCGACAGATATTGCCTTCGAGTTCCGCGCGGATCGTGGCGCGGTCGAGATGCGGCTTGCGGCGGATCATATCTACCGCGGTCATGATCATGCCCGGCGTGCAAAAGCCGCATTGCAGGCCGTGGTTCTCGCGGAACGCTTCCTGGACCGGATGCAGCCGGCCGTCTTTCGCCAACCCTTCGATGGTCGTCACTTGCGCCCCTTCGGCCTGGATGGCGAACAGCGAGCAGGATTTCACCGCGCGTCCATCGACATGCACCACGCAGGCGCCGCATTGGCTGGTGTCGCAGCCGATGTGGGTTCCGGTGAGGCGCAAGGTGTCGCGCAGCAAATAGACGAGCAGGGTGCGGTCTTCGACGTCCGCCGAAACGGCGTTTCCGTTTACCGTCAATGCGACGACGGTCATGACTGGCCTCGATATGTGAATAGCGTATTCAAAGTTTCCGACGCGCCCTCCCATAGCGTCAAGCCCGCTGCCGTGTATTCTAGGCCGAAGGGGAGACGCACATGGCCATTGTCACGGTTCGCATGGCACGCGGGCACGGCACGGAGACCAAGCGCAAGCTGGTCGAAGCGCTCACAACCGCGCTGACGGATACGTTGAGCGTGCCACGCGCCGATGTAACGATCCTCATCGAGGAATATGCGCGCGAGAACTGGTCCACCGGCGGCGAGTTCAACGGCGAGCACGCGCCGGCACCCATGCCCGATCTGGACGCGATATTCCGCAAGCCGGCGGAGAGAAATGCGCCGGAGAAGGCGCCAGCTAAAGCAACTGCTAAAGCACCAGTCCGAAAAGCAGCAGCAAAATCACGATCACGGCGATAAGCCCGATCACCCAGACTTCCGGCGCCAGCCCTTCGCGGCGCTGGCGCAATTCCTCGATGGGCGGAGCGGCCTCCACCAGCGGCGGCGGCGCGACAACGGCGGGCTCCTGGCCCGGCACGAATGCCTCGCGCGTGGCCGCTTCCGCGCCGGCCGGCGTGGCTGTGAGCACGGCAGCAAAGCGCGAGAAGAAATTGTCGGCGATTTGCTTTGCCGCGCCATCGATGAGGCGCTGCCCGATTTGCGCCAGCTTGCCGCCGACGGTGGCTTTCGCAACGTAGGAGAGCGCCGTACCTTCCCCGTCCGGCGCGAGCATCACTTCCGCCTCGCCGCGCGCGAATCCGGCGACCCCGCCTTGGCCTTCGCCCTTCAGCACACAGCGCCTGGGGGGATCCATTTCGGAGAGTTCGACGCGGCCTTTGAAGGTTGCCTTCACGGGCCCGATCTTGAGGGTCGTCGCGGCGACGAAATGCGCCGCGTCGGTTTTTTCCATTCGCTCGCAGCCGGGAATGCAGGCCTGCAGGATTTTGGCGTCGTTGATCGCCGCCCATACGGCTTCTGGGGAGGCAGGAATGATATATCGACCCGTGAATTCCATACGTGCGAAACTCCAGAAGAAAGCAGCATCACCCCAAGGGCTTAGCAAAAAGCGCGGGATTGGTGCGGAAATGTTGCGGATTCTCGGCCGCTTCGGCTTTCCAACTTTGCCCCGTTTGTGGTAACATTATGTTAACTATTCTGGGTACTGAGAATCTCGGGGTAAGGGGATGGAAGCGGGTACAATAGCGGGCGGAGACACACCGTTCGAAGTCACCGGCCTTGTGAAGTGGTTCGATCTTTCCAAAGGCTATGGTTTCATCAAACCGAATGAGGGTCCGCAAGGGGATGTGCTTCTGCACCAGACCTGCGTGAGGCAATCGGGGTTCAAAGCTGCCTATGAAGGCGCGCGCGTCGTCTGCGAGGCGATTCAGGGACCTCGGGGCTTGCAGGCGCGGCGTGTGCTGTCGCTGGACAATTCCACCGCGTCGCCGCAAGCGTCCGCACTTCTGCGTGCCGCGCGCTACGCGACCGAGCCGCGCGGCGCACCTTTCGAAGCGACGGTGAAATGGTTCAATCGCGGCAAAGGCTATGGCTTCGTCTCGCGCGGGCCCGACACGCCGGACGTGTTCGTCCACATGGAGACGCTCCGGCGTTGTAACGTCCGCGAATTGAAACAGGGGCAACGGGTGCAGGTCCGCACCGGCGATGGCCCAAAAGGCGAGCTGGCGGCTGAGATCGCCGTTCTCTAGAAAGTGCGGCGCCGCCCACTGGCGCAATCCGCAAGGCGTGGCAAACTTGCGCTTTTCGCGGAGATGTCATGCGTCTGGTTTTTTCGTTTCTTGTCACCGCCGTAGCTTTGCTCGGCTGCGCGGCAACTCCGCCGCCATCGGCACCGCTTCCCGTTTCCAGCATCACGATCGACACCGCGCTGGGGCCGGTGAAGTTTCGCGTCGAAGTCGCGGCCGACGATGTCTCGCGAGACTACGGGCTGATGAACCGCAAATACATGCGGCCGAATGACGGCATGCTGTTCGATTTCCAGCAGCCGTCGCAAGTGTCGTTTTGGATGAAGGACACCATCCTTCCGCTGGATATGCTGTTCGTGCGCGCGGACGGCACCATCGCCAACATCAAGCATGACGCCCGGCCGTTTTCCCTGTTGCCGATTCCCGCTGCCGAGCCGGTGCGCGCCGTGATCGAGATCAACGGGGGCAGGGCTAAGGCGCTGGGCATCGAGGCCGGCCAAACCGTCCACAATCCGATATTTCACAACGCCCGTTGAAGCGGCGGGCCGGCGCGTGTAAACGGCCTCATCCGTCGGGGCGTAGCTCAGCCTGGTAGAGCACTAGCTTTGGGAGCTAGGGGTCGCGAGTTCGAATCCCGCCGCCCCGACCATCCGCCTCCAAGAATAGGAGCATCCATGCGCGCGCGTATTTACAAGCCCGCCAAGAACGCCATGCAGTCTGGCCGCGCGGGCACCAAGCTGTGGCGGCTGGAGTTCGAGCCGGAAAGCGCGCGCGCGCCCGATCCGCTGATGGGCTGGACCAGTTCGCACGACATGCGCCAGCAGGTCGAGTTGGAATTCGATACCCGCGAAGAGGCGATCGCCTACGCGCAGAAGAACGGCATCCCGTTCCAGCTTTTCGAGCCGCACGCGCCCAAACCGCGCCCAAAATCCTACGCGGACAATTTCAGATTCGACCGTAAGATTCCCTGGTCGCACTGACGGGATTCGGGTCCTTCGGTGCTATGGCCCCGTAGCTCAATGGATAGAGCACCAGCCTTCTAAGCTGCGATATGCAGGTTCGATTCCTGCCGGGGCCGCCATCTAGTCCATTTGCGGTATTTGTGCGCTGCAGTTCTGGGCATAAATGAGCAAGTGCGGTTTTGCTTTGCAGCGCATTTGCGCGGACATGATCTGGGGGACTTGATGCTGATAACGCGGGCGACGCGCCCAATCCTGAAGCTTTCGATTGTTCTGGTGTCTCTCGCGGCGGCAACGCACGCCTTTGCGGACGACGCCAAGAATTGCAAATCCCCCGATTGGGCGCCGGTACCGATGCCGGGCTTCGTCATCGATTCCTGCCAGAACAAGGCCTGGATTTCGGACGATTACGATTTGGTTGCGGGAAATAAGACGCTTCAGGGCGCGCGCAGCGAAGTCAATTACACGCTCAAGGACGAGAGCAAAAACCCGAGTTCCGCGAAGGCACGGGATTACTTTATCGCCGTGGGAAAAAAGATCGGCGCGAAACTGTTGTCCGATCCGACGGGCTGGGGCGCGGTGATGCTCAAGAAAACCCCGGCGGGCGAGGTCTGGTACGTCTATACGCACGGCAGCGGCAACGACCAGTCCACCGAGTCCTACACGCTGACCACCTATCGCATCGTGCCGTTGCCGCAGGAGGTGGTGGCGCAACCGATGAAGGCGCCGCTCGATGTTTCCGGCGCGGCCTGCACGAACCCGCCCTGGCTCGCCAAGCAGTTCTCCTACTACAAGGTCGATAGTTGCGAACACAAGAAATGGGATAGCGATAAGCTCGATCTCGTTTCTGGCTCTAAAACGGTCGAGGGCAGTCGCCTCACGGTGGACTACTCTCTGACGGACGAAAAGAAGAACCCCGCTGCGATTGCCGTCGCGCGGAACTACATGGCGGCGTTGAAGAAGATCGGCGCCACGTTGATGTCCGATCCCACCAGCGACGACCACGCCATATTCATGCAGAAAACTCCGCTTGGTGAGTTCTGGTACATCTACCAGCATGGCAGTGGCAACGGTGAATCAACCGAATCCTATTCGCTGACGACGTGGCAAATCTTACCGCTCGATCAACAGGTGGTGGCACAGCCGATGAAAGCGCCGCTCGCCGCGCCGGGCGGCGCCTGCGCCGAACCGCCGTGGCTGGTGAAGCAGTTCGCCTATTTCAAGGTCGATAGCTGCGAACACAAAATCTGGGATCAAGTCGAACTCGATCTCGTCTCAGGTTCGAAGACGGTCGGGGGCAACCGCCTGACGGTGAACTACACGTTGACCGACGAGAAGAAGAATCCCGCCGCGCTGCCGGTGGCGCGCAATTACATGGCGGCGTTGAAGAAGATCGGTGCCACGTTGATGTCCGATCCCGACAGCGACGATCACGCCATATTCACGCAGAAAACGCCGGTAGGCGAGTTCTGGTACATCTACCAGCACGGCAGCGGCAATGATGAATCCACCGAATCCTATTCGGTGACGACCATTCAGGTCACGCCGTTCCCGCAAGTCGTTGTGGCGCGGCTTCCGCAAGGCTCGCTTGCCGACATGCAGGGCAAGGGCTGTAAACAGCCGCCGTGGCTGGTCAAGCAATTCGACTATTTCAAACTGTCCGATTGCAGCACGCGCGATTTCGACTCGATCACGCTCAATTTGCCCGGTGGACCAAAGACGCTGGCCGGACATTTCCTCGATCTGAACTATTCACTGACGGACAAAAAACAGGATCCGAGCGAATTGTACGTTCAGAAGAACTATGTGAACGCGCTTGAGAAGATCGGCGCGAAGCTCGTTTCCGATCCCACGGACGATAGCCAGGCCATTCTCACGCAGACCACGCCGCAAGGCGAGCTGTGGTATATCTACAAGCATGAGAGCGGCAACGAGGAATCGACGAACTCCTACTCGCTGACGGCGCTTCAGGTCGGTGGGCCGCCGCCCAAGACCTGCAAGATCGAGGTCTATGGCGTCAATTTCGATTTCAACAAATCGACGATCAAGCCGGAGTCCGAACCCGTTCTGACTCAGGTGCTGGCGCTGTTCACCGCCGATCCCACCTACAAGGCCGAAGTGGGAGGGCACACCGACAACGTCGGCGGCGGCGCTTACAACATGAAGCTGTCTGGTGAGCGCGCCGACGCGGTAAAGGCGTGGCTGATCGCGCATGGCGTGGCGGCGTCGCGCTTGACCAGCCGGGGCTACGGTTACACCGTGCCGCTGGTGCCGAACACGACGGACGAAAACCGCGCCAAGAACCGCCGCGTGGAGCTGAAAAAGCAAAACTGCAAATAGCGGCACGCGCCGACAAAGGAGTCACCTGTGCGAAAAGTTTTGATCGCGGCGCTGGCGGCCATGCTTCCGCTTGCGGCACACGCCGCGTCGCTCACCTTCGCGCAGCGGCAGGCCATCGATAGCAGCGTCAATGAATGGCTGGCGCAGACCAAGGCGCCGTCCGTCAGCATCGCGGTGGTCGATGACGGCCAAATCGCCTACGCGAAGGCTTACGGCAACGCGCGGCTCGATCCGGACGTGCCGGCCACGACCGGCACACGCTACTCCATCGATAGCGTATCGAAGGAGTTCTGCGCCGCAGCCATCCTGATCCTGCAGCAGGAAGGCAAACTCAGCCTGAACGACAAAGTGTCGAAATACTTCCCGCAATTCGCCAGCGCCGACAAAGTCACCATCCGCCAGCTGTTGAGTCACACCGCAGGCTATCGCGATTACTGGCCGCAGGATTTCGTGCCGCCGGAAATGACCAGGCCCGTCACCGTGGATGCGTTGCTGAAGGAATGGGCGACCAAACCGCTCGATTTCGCGCCGGGGACGGACTGGCAATATTCCAACACGGGCTATGTCATCGCCGGCGCCATCGCCGCGAAAGTGGCGGGCGAGCCGCTGTTTGCATTCCTGCAACAGCATATTTTCGCGCCGCTGCAAATGACGCGCATCGCCGACAGCAACGCGGCGCATCTGCCCGCGCCGGATGCCGCCGGCTACACGCGCTACGCTCAGGGTCCTGTGCGGCTGGCGACGCCGGAGGGTGCAGGCTGGCTCTATGCGGCGGCCGAACTCGCAATGAGCCCGAGCGAACTGGCACTGTGGGACGTCAGCCTGATGAATCGCTCGTTGCTTTCGCCGAAATCCTATGACGCGCTCTACACCTCGGTGAAATTGAAAAGCGGCAAGGACACCCATTACAGCCTTGGGCTTGAAGTGCACGACGAACACGGCAGGCTGGAGCTCTATCACGACGGTGAAGGTTCGGGCTTTCTCGCCTCGAACGCCATGTGGCCCCAGGACAAGGTCGCCGTGATCGCGGTTACCAACAACGACTATGCCAGTCCGGAAGGGGTAGTGGCGCGCGTGGCGAGCGTCGTGTTGAATCCGAATGCCGCCGAAGAACGCGCCCGCACAGTGCTGGCAGGATTCCAAAAGGGCACCGTCGACCGCAGCCAGTTCACGGACAATGGCAATGCGTATCTGAGCGCCGCGGTGCTGGCGGATCAGAAAGCGGGGCTTGCGCCTTTCGGGGCGCTACGCGTTCTCGATCTATCCAAGGAATCGACGCGCGGCGGGATGACGACCCGGATATGGAAGCTCACCATGGCGAACGGAAAGCTGATGGTGATCGAGCGCGGCTATCCGAAAGGCAAGCTGGAACAGTTCCTCATCGACAAAGGGGATTAGAAATGCTCAAGGCCGCCATGCTGTCCGCATGACGGCCTTGATGCACTAGCCGCCTCAATATCCCGGGGGAGGGGGCGGTGGCGGCCCATAGCCTGGAGGCGGCGGGGGGTAGTACCCCGGCGGCGGTCCATAACGGCGCCGTCCCATCGCGACCTCGTTGCCGTGTGTCTTCATGCACTGCGCGTAAGCGATGTTGTAGCGGCGCTGGATGCCGTAGCCGGCATAGTCGCCGGGACCTGCCGCTGCGCCGAGCGCGCCGCCGGCCACGCCACCGACAACCGCGCCTCTGGTATTGCCCACCGCAGCGCCCAATCCGGCGCCGAGCGCGGCGCCCAAAAGCGTGCTGGCGGTTTCGTCGTTGTTCGCACGATCCACCTGGCCGGCGATGGCCTGGTGGGCATATTGCTGGCAACCTGCATCGTCCTGCGCGAATTCGGCTTGGGATTTGCCCTGCGCCGGCATCACGGGAATCGTCGGGCCATAGGGCTCTTCGGCGCAACCGGCCAGCAGCACGGCGGCCGATATTGCGAGGAGACTCGCTCGCAGTTTTATCATCGTTTCAATTCCTTGTTTCCACCGTGCGGCTAGAAAACGCTGCCGCCGCCGGTTTGATCCGCTATCTGGCGACGTTCGCGTTTTCGACCTGAACCCGCGATGAACGGCGTTGCCTCGATTTGGCCAAAATTATTTCTGTCAGGCGGAAACTTACACCGCGGATGCCCGTTGACGCAGCAGTGGAGGGAACAATGCGGAAAACGCGCGCGCGCTTTGCGATTCGATTCTTGATTTCGGCGGCGGTCGCTATGGCGACGCCGGCCTTGGCAGCGGGCGTGGTGCTGGGCGTTTCGGCCGCGGCTACCACCGTGGTCGATGCCACGCAACCGGGTCTTCCTGACGCAATGGCGGCCAGCGCGAGCGATGTAAACGGGCGGGTTGCCACGCATGGCCCGGCGCGCTTGAGCATTCTCGTCGGCGACGGCGATTTGGCCTGGCAGAACGTCGGCCAATCGGCGCACGCGCCGCAAAGGCCGCGCTAACGCCCTTTGAAATCCGGCGCGCGCTTCTTGAAGAAGGCCGAAACGCCTTCGCGCACGTCCTCGCTGGGATTTGCGATCATCACCGAGAGTGCCGCGTCGTTCAGCGAATGCTCCAGCGATGAATCGAGCCCGTGGCGCATCATGCTTTTGCTCAGGCGCACGGCCAGCGGTGCGCGTTTGGCGAGCGCGCGGGCGAATTCGAATGTGCGCTCTCTCAACTGGGCCGCGGAAACGACTTCGGTGACGAGGCCGAGCGTCATGGCCTCGTTCGCCGGATAAACTTCGCTCAGCATGGTCATCTTCATCGCGCGGTCCAGGCCCATCAGACGGGGAAAGAGCCAAGCGCCGCCTTCATCGGGCAACAATGCGAATTTGCCGGAGGTATCGCCAATCCGGGCCGTGTCCGCTGCGATGCGAAAGTCGCAGGCGCAAGCGAGCGTGAGGCCGCCGGCGACCGCCGCGCCGTTGATCATCGCGATCACGGGCTTGTCGATCCGGTGCAGCGCCGTCACCACCCGATGCATGCCGGCGCGCATTTCCTGGCCGAAGCCGAGCTGTCTGTTCTTGTAATCGGGCCGGTCGGGATCTTCACCGGACACGTCTCCGCCGGAGCAGAAGCCGCGTCCCGCGCCGGTGACGATCAGGCAGCGCAGAGCGTCATCCTCGACATAGTGCTCGAGCGCCGCCACCAGATCGCGGCACATCGCGCCGGTATAGGCGTTGAGCTTGTCCGGACGGTTGAGCGTAACCAGCGCAATCGCGGGCTCCGGCGTTTCAAAGAGGATGTCGCGATAGCTCATGGCGGGTTTCCGATGGCGTCGCGTTATGGGAACATGCGGGCAGAACAACCGCAAGGACGAGGCAACGATGAGCGAATATCCCGACATTCTCTACGATGTGAAAGACCGCGTGGCCACGATCACGCTCAACCGTCCGGACAAGCTCAACGCCTATACCGGCCGGATGGCGAAAAGCATCAAGCAGGCGATGGCACAGGCCAACAACGATCCAAATGCACGCGCGATCGTGCTGACCGGTGCAGGCCGTGGCTTTTGCGCGGGCGCGGACATGACGCTGCTCTCCGACACGGCGGCGGCGGGCGGAAGCGGCGGGCGCGCGCGCAGCAGCGAGAGCGATCTCGACAAGCACTTCGAGGCCGCGATCGATCTGAACGCGGAATTCGCCGATGCGGAACGCTTCGGCTACTTCGCCAAGACGAAGAAGCCGATTGTCGCGGCGATCAACGGCCCGTGCGCCGGCATCGGGCTCGTCATGGCGCTTTATGCTGATATCCGCTTTGTGGCCGAGGACGCGGTGTTCACTACATCCTTCGCGCAGCGCGGATTGATCGCGGAACACGGCATCTCCTGGCTGTTGCCGAAGCTGATCGGGCAGGCGAATGCGCTCGACCTGCTGTTGTCCGCGCGCAAGATCCGCGCCGACGAAGCTTATCGCATGGGACTGGTCAACAAGGTTTATGCCCGCGACAGCTTCATGGCCGATGTCATGGCCTATGTTCACTATCTCGCACAGCATGTCTCGCCGCGCTCGATGGCGATCATGAAGGCGCAAGTGTGGAAAGCGAATTTCCAGGATTTCAACGAGGCGCTGGAGGTTGCGGATGGCGAAATGACCAAGAGCCTCGGCCATTCCGAATTCAAGGAAGGGGTGGCGCATTTCCTCGAAAAGCGCCCCCCGCGCTTTGCCGATCTCTAGGCATTTTGCAAGATTGAATTTGCTTGCCAGAGGGCTAAAACCCGCGCCCTCTGCAAGCGAGGCGCGGGCATGAAGATAGTAGGCGGCAAGTGGTCCAACTGGTCGGGCGGGGTGGTTTCCAAGCCGAAAGCCATCGTCGCGCCGAGGGATGAAGTGGAGCTTGCGCAGGCCGTGCGCCAGGGCGTGGCGCCGGTGCGCGTGCCGGGAACGGGCCATTCCTTCACCCCCATCTGCGCCACCGACGGCACGCTGATCGACGCCTCTGCCTTCACCGGCATCAAGGGCATGGACCCACATGCGCAGATCGCCACCTTGGGCGCTGCCACGCCGCTGTGGGAAGCCGGGCCGCTGCTTTGCGCGCTGGGCTACGGCCTCAACAACATGGGCGACATCGACCGCCAGACATTGGGCGGCGTTGTCGGCACCGGAACGCACGGCACCGGACTGACGCTGAAATCGTTCTCGGCCGATGTCGCGGGCTTTCGACTGGTGTGCGCGAACGGACTGGTGATCGACTGCACGCCGACGGAAAACGCGGAAATCTGGCAGGCGGGTCGGCTTTCGCTCGGCATGTTCGGCGTGATGACGGAAATCTCCATGCATGTGCGCCCCAGCTATCGGCTGGTGGAAAAGAATTTCCTGCTGCCGCCGAAGGAATTGTTCGCACAGCTCGACGATCTGGTGAATTCCAATCGCCATTTCGAGTTCTTCTGGTTTCCCTATGCCGAGGTTTGCGTCTGCAAATCGCTGAACGAAACGCAGGACGAGGCGCCAGAACCCCGCTCCGCCGAAGCGATGTATGCACGCGGCGAAAAGGGCAGCAGCGACATGACCGCCTTCGCCGCGATCAACACCGTGCTGCCCTACCTGCCGTTCATGCTGCGCCCGGCGCATCGGCTGTTCTCGCAGTTGATGCCGGGGAAAGGACGCGCGCGCTGGAGCCATGAATTGTTCCCCAGCCCGCGCACCGTGCGCTTCAACGAGATGGAATATGCCGTGCCTTATACGCAGGGGCCCGATTGCATCCGTGAGATCGTGGAGACCATCCGCAAGAAGAAGATCAACACCGGCTTTCCCATCGAATACCGCAGCGTTGCGGCGGACGATGTGTGGCTCAGTCCTTTCTACCAGCGCCCCAGCGCCACCATCGCGGTGCATCAACACCATCCGGTCGACACATCCGCGTTATTTACGGCCTGCGAGACCGTCTTCCGCCAGTATGAGGGCCGGCCGTATTGGGGCAAGCGCCATACGCGCAGCGCTGGCGAAGTGGAGGCGCTTTATCCGCAGTATGGCGCGTTCAGGGCGCTGCGCCGTGAGTTGGATCCCGACGGCAAGTTTCTCAATCCGCATCTGGCCGCGATATTCGAATAGCGGCCGCTCATCCACGCGATGCGCGTCGGAAAAAGCACGCGCTGGCGCCGGTGTGACAGGCGGGGCCTGTCTGATCCACCTTCATCAGCAGCGCATCGCCGTCGCAGTCGATCCATGCTTCCACCAATTTTTGCGTGTGTCCTGACGTGGCGCCCTTGCGCCAGACTTCTGCGCGCGAGCGCGACCAGTAGGTGACATCTCCGGTCTGGAGAGTGGTCTGCAAGGTGTCGCGGTTCATCCAGGCCATCATAAGCACGGCGCCAGTTTTGTGATCCTGCGCGATGACGGGGACGAGGCCGGCGTCGTCGAACAAAACCGCTTGAAGGAATTGCTTATGCGAAAGCGTTTCGCTCATACCAACTTCACCAGCGCCTCTTCCAGATCGGCGATGAGATCGTCGGCGTTCTCCAATCCCGCATGGATTCGCACGACCGGCCCGTTGGCTTGGAATGGCGCGACGGTGCGGTGGATGTGAGAAGGCACGATCAGGCTTTCGTAACCGCCCCACGAAAAGCCCATGCCGAACAGCTTGAGATTGTCCATGAACGCGGCAAATTTTTCTGCGGCGACGGGCTTCAGTTCCATGCCGAACAATCCGCTCGCGCCGTTGAAATCGCGTTTCCACAATTCATGACCGCGGTCGTCTTCGAGGCCCGGATGCAGCACGCGCGCGACTTCCGGACGTGCCTTAAGCCAGCGCGCAAGCTTCAGCGCGTTTTCCTGGTGACGCGCCAGCCGCACCGCCATCGTGCGCAGTCCGCGCAGCGCCAGAAAGCAATCGTCGCCGCTGACGTAAAGGCCCAGATCGGTGTGGGTGTGTTCGAGGCGTTTGCGGTGGCTTTCGTTGGTGCAGACATATCCCATCATCACGTCGGCGTGGCCGCCGATATATTTTGTCACCGCCTGTATCGACAGATCGACGCCGTGTGCGAAAGCGTCGAAGAACAAGGGCGTCGCCCAGGTATTGTCGAGCAGGACCGAAGCGCCATGCGCATGCGCCGCACGCACGATGGCAGGAACGTCCTGCACTTCAAAGGTGAGCGAACCGGGGCTCTCGCAGAATACCGCGCGCGTGTTCGGCTTGAGCAGCTCGGCGATTTCCGTGTCGGGCGCGTAGTACGTGGTCTCGACGCCGTAACGCTTCAGCGTGCGTTCGCAGAATTGGCGCGTGGGATCGTAACAGCTATCGACCATCAACAGATGATCGCCCGCGCCGCATGTCGAAAGCAGCGCAAGAGCAATCGCGCCCAGGCCGGACGGGCAGACGACGGATCGGGCGCCGCCTTCCAGCGCCGTCACCGCGTCTTCGAAGCTCGCGGAGCTGGGGGTGCCTCGGCGGCCATAGACATAGGGCACGTCGCGCGCTTCGAGCGACGCCAGATTGCGATAGAGAATCGTGGAGGCGCGATAGACCGGCGTGTTCACCGCGCCGAAATGCTCGGCGCTCATGCGCCCGGCGTGGGTAGCGATGGTTTCCTTGCAAAGCTTTTTTGGGTCGCTCACGCCGGTATTCTACTCCGCCGGTCCTTGTTCGGTTGCGATGTCGGGTCCGGGCTGGAGTAATGAATTGCCTTTCTCCAGAATCGGCCGCAACGGGCGATCGAACAGCCAGATGACCGCTGCCGCAACCGCCGGGATGATGGCGACCAACAGAAAGAAATGGGGTTTTTCCATCTTGTCCCAGAAGCTTCCCAAATAGCCGGCGAGCGTAAAGCCGACGAAATTGGCGATGAACCAGAAGCCCATCATCATCGACAAGACCTGCACGGGCGCAACGCGCGCCACAAGCGCCAAACCGATTGGCGACAAATAGAGCTCACCGAACGTATAGACTGCGAAGAACGGAAGCAGCCACATCCAACTGGCTTGACCATGCGCTCCCGTGAGGAACGCGACGCCCGCCATGAACAGGAAGGACAAGGCGAGGAACGCGCAACCGAGCGCCATCTTTATCACCGTCGTGGGCTCGCTGCCTTTGCGGGACTGACGCGCCCAAATCGCGATCACAATCGGCGTGAAGGCAAATATCATGATCGGATTGATCGATTGCGACCATGTGGCGGGCATCAGGAAGCTTCCCAGATTGCGATCCGTGAAGTCGCGCGCCCACAGTGCAATCGTGATGGCCTGCTGCTGATAGGACACCCAGAAGGCCGACACCGGCAGAATCAGGATCACAAGCGAAACGATCGCTTTCCAGTCCTGTCGCGTGAGCGGTTTGCGCACCTGCTTCTCCGCCTTGGCTTTTGTCACTTGATCGGAAGGCAGCGTGCGCAGCGCGAAGAGATAAACGATCAGGCCGAGCGAAAGGCCCACGCCCGCCGCGAAAAATCCCCAATGCCAGCCGACGCGCTCGCCCAAGGTGCCGCAGATAAACGGCGCCAGCGTGGCGCCCAGATTGATGCCGACATAGAAGATCGAATAGGCGCGGTCGATGCGGGAATCGCCCGGCTTGTAGAGATTTCCCACCTGCGTCGAAATATTGGGTTTGAAGAATCCGTTGCCGACAATGAGCAGCAACAAGCCGATGAAGAATGTGGAGTCCGACGTGAGCACGAATTCGCCCGACGCCATCAACACTGCGCCGATGATCACGGTATAGCGTTGGCCCCAGAAGCGGTCCGCGATGATCCCGCCGAAGAGTGGCGTGAGATATACCAGGCCGGTGTAGAGGCCCGCGATTTCGGACGCGAAGCCCTCGACCGTCAACGGCCCAAACATCCATTCGAAAATGTGCTTGATCGTGGCAAATCCCAGCACATGCTCGACATGGCCGGGCAGCAGCAATTGCCCGGTCAGATAATAGATGAGGATGGCGGTCATCCCGTAATAAGAGAACCGCTCAGCCATTTCGGTGCTGAAAAGATAAGTCAGTCCGCGCGGATGACCGAACCAGGTTCGTTCCTTGACGTCACCCGTTGTCGCCGTCGCCATCCCGTCCCCCAGAAGTGTGCGTGTTATGCCGGCGGAGTGTGCTTGGCGCGCGGAGGAAAGGAAAGAGGGAAAGCGTTGCGCGTCCGATGCTTACGGCATTTCGATGTAGCGGTCTTCGCGGCTGTAGGGCGTGAAGCCGATTCGCTGATAAAGCGGCAGCGCGCGCGGATGATCCAGCGTGCAGGTGTTGACGAGGAATCTTGAGATCGGCCGCGCCCATGCGTTCATGCAGGCGTGATAGAGAAAGAAATAACCCAAGCGGCGGCCAACGTAATCGGGCATCAATCCGAAATAGGCGAGCTGACCGACCGCGGCCTCGCGCATATCGAGCTCCGCCATGCCGGCGGGGCAGCCTTCGACATAGAGCGTGTAAAGTTCGTTCTGCGGATGCTGGACGATTTCGGCAAGCTCCGCGTCGCTCTTCTTGCGGCGATCGACCCATTTATAACCGTCGCCGATCGTGTCGTAGAGATAGCGATAAAAATGCACCGGAGGGTTTTCGGCTTTCAGGATCGCGACCTTGCCCTTCGGCTGTGGCGGGGGCAGCGCGGAAGGGTGCGACGTCATCTCCAGAAAGGTGACGACCATCGGGATGCGCTTGCCGCTTTTGGTTGTCATATTTCAACGATCGCGTCGGCGCGCGAGCCCCATTCCGCCCAGGAGCCATCGTACAGTGCCGAGTTCTTCGCACCGACAACGGCCAGGGCCAGTGAAGCAATAGCGGCCGTCACCCCGGAACCACACGACGTCACCGTCGGCTTGGCGATGTCGATGTCGCGCGATTTGAACAATGAGACCAGCGCTTGCTGCGATTTCAGCGTGCCATCGGGATTGGCGAATTCCGTGTAGGCGATGTTGGCGCTTTGCGGGATATGGCCACCGCGCACGCCGGGCCGCGGCTCGGCTTCTTCGGCCTTGAAGCGCGCCGCGCCGCGAGCATCGATCACCTGTTCGGCGCGATTTTGCAGATTGCTCTTCATCTGATCGAAATTGCGCAGGATCGCGTTGTTCGGCCGCGGCGTGAAATGGCGCGGATAGGGGTTGGGGATGAGATCTTCCACGGGGCGTCCCTCGGCGCGCCATTTCGGCAGGCCGCCATCGAGCACCACGACATCCTCATGGCCCATCGCACGCAGCATCCACCAGGCGCGCGCCGACGAGTAGATCCCCGCGCCGTCATAGACCACGATCAGATTGCCGTCGCCGAGGCCCAGCTTGCGCATCCGACTGGCGAATTTCGGCGCCGGCGCGAGCATATGGGGCAGATCGGACTTTTCGTCCGACAGATCGTCGATGTCGAAGAACACCGCGCGCGGAATGTGCGCGGATTCATATTCCGCGCGCGCATTGCGTCCTGTCTGCGGCAGATACCATGAGGCATCCGCCACCCGCACATCGGGGGCGTCGATGTGCTGGCCGAGCCATTCTGTGGAAACAAGCGGGCAATTAAGTTTCATCGTGTATAGGGAACGTCGATCTTGCGTGGTGGCTCCGCCAGCCAGTGTGGCACGGGCAGCCCTTTCTGGCGCAGGAATTGCGGATTGAAAAGCTTGGATTGATACCGCGTTCCGTAGTCGCAGAGGATGGTGACGATCGTATGGCCGGGGCCCATTTCCTTCGCCATGCGGATCGCGCCCGCGATGTTGATGCCGGTCGAGCCCCCCATGCACAGGCCCTCATGCTCCAGCAGGTCGAATATGATCGGCAGGGCTTCTTCGTCGCCAATCTGGTAGGCTTCGTCGATCGGCGCGCCTTCGACATTCGCCGTGACGCGGCCCTGACCGATGCCCTCGGTGATCGAAGAGCCTTCGGCGTGCAAGGTGCCGCTCTTGATCCACGAATACATCGCCGCGCCCATGGGGTCGGCGGCCGCAATCTTGATGCGCGGATTGCGCTCTTTCAGCGCAATGGCGATGCCGCCCAATGTGCCGCCGCTGCCGATGGCGCAGGTAAAGCCGTCGATCCGGCCCTTGGTCTGCTCCCATATCTCGACGCCGGTGCCTTCGATGTGGGCCTGGCGATTGGCGGTGTTGTCGAACTGATTGGCCCAGATGGCGCCGTTCTTCTCTGTCCGGGCGAGTTGCTCGGCGAGACGGCCCGAAAGCCGCACATAGTTGTTGGGATCCTTGTAGGGAACCGCGGGGCATTCGATCAGCTCGGCGCCAAGCACGCGTAGCGCGTCTTTCTTCTCCTGGCTTTGCGTGTCCGGAATGACAATCACCGTTCGAAACCCGAGCGCGTTTCCGACCACGGCGAGGCCGATACCGGTGTTGCCGGCCGTTCCCTCGACCACCACGCCGCCGGGCTGCAGCTTGCCGCGGGCGATGGCGTCCTTGATGATGAACAGCGCGGCGCGGTCCTTCACCGACTGCCCCGGATTCATGAATTCGGCTTTGCCGAGGATTTCGCAGCCTGTCAGTTCCGAGGCGCGACTGAGCCGGATCAGGGGTGTATGGCCGATGGCCGCGAGGGCGTCCTGTCTGATGTCCATATGAAAATTTCAGTGCCTGCCAGGCGAACCTAGTGAGCCGGTCCTGTCGGAACAAGACAAAGGCGGGTCATTCGCGTTTGAAGAGCCTGCGCAATTCGCCTTTGGCGGCTTGAAGCGTCTTTTTCTGTTTGGCTGGAAGGCTTTTGCCGGCACGATTGATGTAAAATGTGAGCATGGAAAGCGCCGATCGGTACGGGTCGGCCTTGCGGCGGTGGCTTCGTTCCGCTGAGCGCTTGAGCGAGGCCGCGATCTTCTTCGGGTCTTTCAGGGTGAAGACGCCCTGGCGAAGGTCCAGCGCATTGCTCTGGCGGGTGACGCGGCCGGACCACCGCTTGGATTTCTTGCCTTTTCGGGGGGCGCTTTTTGTCGCCATGCACGTCGCCTTTTCTTGGCAACGATTAAGCTCTTCGAAGGTTCGGCCGAATGGATGGCTTACCGTGGAATGACGAAAGGCCCGGCACGTGCCGAGCCTCTCGTGGGGCGGGAATTAGAACTTTGTATCGGCGTGCGTATCGCTCCATGCGATCTTGCGACAGTCGGAATCCAAGGTTGCCTTCAGCGGCTCGCCGCTGGCGCGAGGCCCATCGAGATAGCGCGCGGTGAGATCGTCGCCGTCCACCGTGAGTTGCGCCTCGTATCCCAGGCCATCCTGAAGTCGCATGCTCCCGTCGGAGGCCTGAAAGACGCGTGAGACGTCATGCCCGGCGATGCAGGCCTTGTAGCCGCCGCCGCACTTCCAGCTACCAGCCATCTGATCGGCCGTGCAGGCGAACGCCGCCACCGGCAGCACGGAGGCGAGGCACAGCGTAAAAGCGAAGAATTTCGAGTGAGTCATGTGATCCCTTTCCGTTTCACGTCCAGACAGTTGGACGAAGCGGAAATAGGGACCGCTCTCCAGTGCGAACAGCTTCGAAATTGGGGAAGGCCACGGGCGATTGACGCAACCCGGCAAACTAGTGCGTCGCGTTAATCTGCGGAAAAGGTGAACGCGTACACCTTGCCGTCACCGGCGACGTAGAAGCGGTGCTTTGTCACCAGAATGGTCTGGAAGTGGTGCAGGCCCGTCATGGCCGTTCCGTTTCCCGAAAAGACGACATGGCCGTTATGCGCATCGAAGCCGTGGAGTTCGTTGTCGCCTTCCGCGCCGACAACCCAGACGATCGCATCCGATGTCCCGTCGGTCGTGGTGACGATTGGCGCGCCGGCGCCGTTCAGCGGTTTGCACCAGGCAAATCCGATGGAGGACTTTCCCGCATCGGCGATGTTCAGCACGGTGATATTGCGCTGCGGGCATTGATCGCTGCCCAGGCTGCTGAACGCGATCTTGGTCTCGGACTTGGTCTGGTGAACCGCCGGCGCGGTCAGGATGCGGCTGGTGGAAACCTTCTCTCGCGCAATCGCGCCGCCGACCCCGCCTAGGTTGGCGCGATTCACGAGATAAGCATTGCCATCCTTGCCGAAGGCGATGACGCGCTTGGCCGGCGCGGGGCCATTTCCGATTTCGATCGGGATGGCCTCGGTGCCGCCCAGATCGAGGTCCTGGTCGTCCAATTTCTTCCAGTTCGCCGGCGCGAAATAACTTTTGGGATCGGACGAATGGGCGAGGCCCGGTTCAAGCCTGACGATCGTCTCGCCATCGCTCCAGGTGCTGGCACCCATGGTGTTGCCTGTCGTGACGAACAATGCGCTGCCATCGCTGGCCATGCCGCCTTGCGCCCAGATCCCGCCGCCCTTGGCGCGCGTCTGCCAGTTGGCCACGATCTTCGCCTTTGTCGGATCGATCTGAATAACGGTGCCGAAATATGTTCCGCAGTCTCCGAAATTGCCGCCATAGTTCACATACAGCGTGCCGTTGAGGAACTGCAGCGCGCTGCGCTCGCCCTCGGTCGAAGACGAAAACTGCGCGCCTGCTTTGGCGAGCGACTGCTGAACGTCGATCGGCCAATGCGGCAGAACCGCGCCGGTTGCTGCCGACAGCGCGTAGATCATGTGACGCGGACCCTTGGCCGCAGCGGTCAGCGCGTCGAGATAGATCGTGCCGCTGGCCGGATCGATGACCGGCGTGCCGGTGATGCCCGACGGATCGATGTTGCCGCAGGGAAGGCTCTTCAGCGCCACGGGTCCGGCAAGCGGCGTGTGCCAGACTTCCGCACCCGATTTTCCATCCAGCGCATAGACCACATTCGACTCTGTGGCGACGATGAGCCGACCGTGATGAGCACCGGCGGGTTTCCAGAACAAAGGCTGCGCGTAAACATGTCCTTTTACATTGGCGTGGAAGTTTTTGTCGGGATGAACATTGGCCGCCGCGGCAAAGCTGAGCGAAGGCACTGTGTAATCGCCGTGGCGATCCATCGAATTGTGGTAAGTATCGACGCTTTCATCGGTGGCAGCAGCGAAGACGGCACTGCATGAAATGATAACGGCCGCAGCGGTGGCGCAAAGCAGGTGTTTCATCGGCATAGCGTATGGTTTTTTTCGGACGGATGCCATCGCCGACCTTCGGGAGGCGGTTGCGAAGCGCTGCGATGTCCTGAAATGCTGGTAAATTCGCGGAAAAGTTCCATCGCGCGCGACCGCAGCGGCGAGTAGAATTTTTCACGGGCTCCGCTATTGTCGCGGGGCGCCATAATGCAAACAGATGATGACTGGGAATTGTCGGCGGCTCATTTTGGTCGCCGCAAAATGTCTTGTCGAATTCGAGGGGGGATTCCAATGATTGCGACCAAATGCGTCCGCGCGATGTTGCTTGCCTTGGGCGTTTGCCTGACGGCGCTTCCGGCTCTGGCGCGCTCCGCGCCGCAGATCACCGGCGCTATAGACGAATCCAGAAGCGTCACGCTTTTCGGCGGTGTCCGGCTTGAGACCAGCGCGAAAAACGATCGCGGGCGAGTGGCCGACGGCCTGCGGCTCGATGGCACGCAGCTGATTCTGAAGCGCTCGCCGCGCATGGAAGCGATGTTCGAGGCCAAGATCGCGGAACTCTACAATCCCTCTTCGCCGCAATATCACAAATGGATGACAGCGGATCAGATCGAGCAGGCCTATGGTCTCGATCAGCGCGATATCGATACGGTCACAAACTGGCTCACGCGCCGCGGCTTCCAGATCGACAGCGTCGGCTTGGGCGGCTTGGCGATCAGCTTCTCGGGCAACGCCGGACAAATCCGCGACACCTTCAAGACCGAGATTCACAATCTCGACGTTCGCGGCGTGCGCCGCTTCGCCAACATGACCGATGCCAAGATACCGGCAGCGCTCGCCCCGGTCGTGGCCGGCATCGTGTCGCTGAACAACTTCCCGCCGCAGATGTTTCACGAAAAGCCGATGACACAGGCCCAGCGCGAGCAAGCCAACTTTGGCAAGAACCATTGGCGCGCGACGTCTTGCTCGCAGGGTGGGTGCACCTTCGGCGTCACGCCATCCGATCTGGCGACGATCTACAACCTCAATCCGCTGTTCAAATCCGGCATCACCGGAAAAGGGCAGACGGTCGTCGTCATCGAGAACACAGACGTTTTCAAGCCCGCGGATTGGAAGACCTTCCGCAGCAAGTTGGGGTTGTCGAAGTACAAGGATGCGACGTTCACGCAAACCCAACCGTCGGGCAAGACCAAGTGCGGCAAACCCGGCGTCGTGGACGGCGCCGAGGGCGAGGCGATTCTGGACGCGGAGTGGGCGAGCGCGGGTGCGCCCGATGCCAACATTGCGCTGATGTCCTGCGCAGATACGAAGACCACGTTCGGGGGATTGATTGCCCTGGAAAACCTCATCAGTGGTTCCAAGCCGCCATCGATCATCAGCATGAGCTACGGCGAGTGCGAGGTGAACAGCGGAGCCGCCGCGAACAAGGCGTTCTTCACCGTCTTTAAATCCGCCGCCGCACAGGGCATCTCGGTCTTTGTCTCGTCCGGTGACAATCTGGGCGCACTGTGCGATCCGCGTTCGCCGTCGCCTTCGGTCGCCCTTCACGGCATCAACGTGAATGGATGGGGTTCAACGGTCTACAACGTCTCCGTGGGGGGAACAGATTTCGGCGACTCTTATGCCGGACAGAACGCGAAATACTGGAACAAGAATAATAATTCGAACTTCGGATCGGCGAAGTCCTATATCCCGGAAATTCCCTGGAACGATTCCTGCGCAAGCACGCTCACGGCGCAATTCGCCGAGGGGGTGGGCGCGGGTGGCAACGGCACGACCTACGGAGCCAAAGGATTTTGCAATACGGGGCCGTCGGCGTTCATCACCATTGTCGGCGGAAGCGGCGGTCCGAGCGTTTGTGCAGGAGGATCCCCATCGATTCCGCAAGTCGCGAGCGGCGGTTGTCTGGGCTACGCCAAGCCGTCCTGGCAGCAGAACGTTCTGGGCAATGCGCCAGACGGCGTGCGCGATCTTCCCGACGTATCGTTGTTTGCAGCTGACCCCAGCGTCTGGGGTCACACCTATCTGTTCTGCGATTCGGACGGTAAAGGTTGCACCGGCAACCCAACGCAATGGGCCGAATCCGGCGGGACGTCCTTCGCGTCGCCGATCTGGGCCGGGTTTCAGGCTCTGGTGAATCAGAAGCTCAAAGGCAAGCAAGGCAATCCCGATCCGGTTCTTTATGCGCTCGCTGGGGCGGAATACGGCAAGAAGGGCAACGCCGGATGCAACTCGGAAAAGGGCAATCAAGTCGCCAAGACCTGCGTCTTCTACGACGTGACGGCCGGCGATAACGATGCGCCCTGCGTGCTGCCTTATTATTGCTACTACACCGGCGGCGCGCAGGACCTGGGCGTGCTGTCGTTCAGCGACGAGTTCTACGAACCGGCCTTCTTCACGGGCGTGGGCTGGGACT
Organism: Rhizomicrobium sp.; assembly: GCA_036489635.1. Classification (GTDB taxonomy): domain Bacteria; phylum Pseudomonadota; class Alphaproteobacteria; order Micropepsales; family Micropepsaceae; genus Rhizomicrobium. The sequence continues at coordinate 32,325 of DASXFK010000072.1, forward strand.
TCGCGACGGGGCTCGGCACGGTCAATGTCGCCAATCTGGTGAACAAATGGCCGAAATCCTGAGGTGATGGTTCTGGGGCGCTGGGAGACTGGCTCCGCGGGTAGGATTCGAACCTACGACCAGCCGGTTAACAGCCGGCTGCTCTACCACTGAGCTACCGCGGATCAGGGGCGCGTTGTCTAACGCAGAGACTTCGGATTTGCCAATCGAAATGATGATCGGGCGGCGAAATGATGATCGGCGGCAAAGAACACCAACGACATGAAAGCCAACGACATGAAAAAAGGGCCGGGTGGTAAGCCCGGCCCCAAGGCGTTGGGTAATGGTGGGGTGTCTTCAAGGGAAGACGATGAGAGGTTGTCACGCTAAGGTTAATAAAACCTTAACACGAATCGCAAGATCTAGTGGGTAAGTCCGAAAACTCACAGAAGTGTGGTTACGAATCGCTTCGCAGCGCCAAATTTCGTCTGCCGTTCACAAACCTATGGTGAAAGCAGGCTGGAGGCCACGCCCGGAATTGAACCGGGGTTCGCGGATTTGCAGTCCGCTGCGTCACCACTCCGCCACGTGGCCTCAAGGGCGCGGCCTATAGCAGAAGGCGGCGCGAAACGGCAATCCGGCAATCGCGGCGCGTTGTCAGGCAAATTTGTGCGCCCTATAAGCCCGCAGCCCTTACGAAGCTTTTTCGAATCGAGTCGCGATGCCCGATTACGCCGCCGCCCGCGCCAACATGGTCGAATCCCAGGTGCGCACCAACGAGGTGACCGACACGCGCGTGCAGGACGCGCTGCGCGCCGTGCCGCGGGAGCGCTTCACGCCAGCGGACAAGCGTGGCGTCGCGTATGCCGATGCGGCCATCGAGGTGGTTCCGGGGCGCTATCTTCTCGATCCGCGAAATTTTTCGCGACTCCTGCAGCTCGCACAGATCGCGCCCGGGGACCGGGTGCTCGATGTGGCTTGCGCGACGGGGTATTCGACGGTGGTTCTCGCGCGGCTGGGCGGCGCGGTCATCGGGCTCGAGCAGGATGCCGACCTCGTGCGCATGGCGTCGGACATGGTGCCGGCGGCCGGCGCGGCAAATGCCACGGTGGTGCAAGGCAGCCTTTCCGAAGGCCATCGCGCAAGCGCACCCTATGACGTCATCTTCCTGAACGGCGCGGTGGAGCAGATATCCGATTCGCTGCTCGGCCAGTTGGCGGAGGGCGGAAGACTGGTCGCTATTTTGCAGACCGGCGCACAGGGCATGGCGCATCTGTTCGAGCGCAGCAAAAACCATATAGGCAGCCGTCGCGCCTTCGACGCGGTGGCACCAAAGCTCGCCGGATTTGGTCAGCCCACTGGATTTGTCTTCTAAAATCCCCATTTTGCCTACTGGTGATTAACCACTTACGCGATACAACCAGTAAGTGTAATCGGGACAGGGGCAATGTCGAAGCTTGGCGTGACCGCGCTCGCGGTATTTCTGGGAACGGCGGCCGCGCAGGCGCAAACCTTCTCGTTGAAGGAAGCGCTTGCCACCGCCTACGAGACCAATCCTCAGCTCGATGCCCAGCGCGCGGCCCTGCGCGCGACCGACGAGGGCGTGGCGCAGGCGAACGCCAATTGGCGCCCGACCATCAATTTCCAGGGCAGCTACGGCTATCAGGATACGCTCATTGGCGGCGCACGTAGTTTGCCGCCCTCATTCGGCGTTTCTTCGGCGGCGACCAATCATCCTCTCCTGGGGCAGGTGGTGATCTCTCAACCGTTGTTCCGCGGCGGGCGCACCTGGGCGGAGATCGGAAGAGCGAAATCGCAGGTCCGCGCCGGCGCCGCCCAACTGACCGATGTCGAAGAAGGCGTCCTGCTCGATGCTGTCACCGCCTACATGGATGTGGTGCGCGATGCCGCCACCGTACGTTTGCGCCAGAACAACGTCGCGGTGCTGCAGAAGCAGCTCGACGCGACGCAGGAGCAATTCAAGGTCGGCGAGCTGACGCGCACCGACGTGGCGCAATCGCAGGCGCGGCTCGCCGGCGCCCAGGCCGATCTCACCGCGGCCGTGGGCCAGCTCCAGATCAGCCGCTCTAACTTCGAGCATTTTGTTGGACGCCCGGCAGAGCTGCTGCAAGAACATCCTGCTTTTCCCCCGCTGCCCTTATCGGAAAGCGCCGCGATCGACGGTTCGCTCGAACTTAATCCCACGGTCGTGGCGGCGAAGGAGAACGAGCGGGCCAGCGATTATGCCGTAGATGACGCGGCGGGCGCGTTGCTGCCGCAGCTCTCCATTCAGGGGCAGTATCAGTACGCGCATAATCCGGCGCAGACGGAATTGGGCGTCGGCAACAACGAGCACATCACGGCGGTGACGGGGCAGCTCACCATTCCGATTTATCAGGGCGGCGGCGAGGAAGCGTCGGTGCGCCAGGCCAAGCAACTCGACGCGCAGGCCAAGCTCAACATCGCCGATGCGCAGCGCCAGGTGGTGGATGCAACGCGAACGGCGTGGGAAAGCTATGCCTCCGCCGTGGCCGCAATCCAGTCCAACAAGGCGCAGGTCGATGCCAACACCGTTGCCCTGGACGGCGTACACCAGGAGCAGCAGGTGGGTTCGCGCACGATCCTGGACGTGCTTAACGCCGAGCAGGAGCTGCTGAATTCGCAAGTGGCCGTCGTGTCGTCGGAGCGCAACGCCGAAGTGGCCGCCTATCAGGTGCTTTCGGCGACGGGCAAGCTGACAGCGCGCGATCTCGGCCTGCCGGTCAAGCTCTACGATCCGAAGGAATACTACGACGACAACGCCGGCCGCTGGTTTGGCCTCGGCGATTAACGAATTGTTGCAACGGCATAGCGGAAATGGCTGCGTTAACTTCGTCTTTTCTTCTTTGGGTAACTGTCTTAGGCTTCGTGCTACATAGCTAGCGCCCCGCCGGAGTTTTTCGAAAATGGCATCGAGCCCGCAACACGAACCGACGATGGAAGAGATTCTTGCGTCCATCCGAAAGATCATTTCGGACGACTCTCCCGACGCGCAGCCGGCCGCACAGGCCGCGGCGCAGCCTTCCGAGCCGGCCACGGCGCCAGAGCCCGCCAATGCGGCTCCGGAAGAAGCGGAAGTTTTCGAACTCACGCAGGAGGTTCACGAGGAGCCCACGCCGGCCCCGGTCGAGGCTGCGCCTGTCGCCGCAGCGCCGGCGGAGCCGGAACCCGCCACGCCAGCGCCCAAGCCCGCGGACGATGTCGTGTTCCAGAGCGTTCCAGAAAATTCGGCGCCCCCCGCACCCGACGAAAGCATTTTCTCCGACAAGACGCGCAAAGCGATCGACGATGCCTTCTCCAAGATCGAAGTGCCGCCGCCGGAAGCCCCGCTGGCCAAGCCGTCGGCAGCGCCGAGCTTCGATCCGGTGGACGGAGATACCGTCGAGGCGGTGTTCGAGCGCGCCGTCCGCGATACCGTCGGGCCCCACATCGACCAGTGGCTGAACGGCCGCAAGGACGACCTGATGTCCGCCATGCGCCCGCTCATCCGCGAGTGGATGGACGACCATTTCCCCGCGCTTCTGGAAGGCGCCGTAAGGGACGAAGTCGCCCGCGCTGTAAAGGCGCGCGGCCGCTGATCCCGCTTGCCGGGGTCGAACCCCGGTTTGCCTCTTGACGATTGGGCTTCCGGGCTGGTTCACCAACCGGAAGCTCTTTCATTTTGAGGCGTTTGTTTCTTCATGCTCGACAAGTCGTTCAACTCGGCCGAGGTCGAAGGGCGCATTTACGCCCAGTGGGAAGCCTCCGGCGCCTTTCGCGCGGGGCAGCGGCCGAATGCCGAGCCGTACTGCATCGTCATACCGCCGCCGAACGTCACCGGGCGGCTGCACATCGGCCACGCGCTCAACAACACGCTGCAGGACGTGCTCGCGCGCTTCGAGCGCATGCGCGGCAAGGACGTGCTGTGGCAGCCGGGCACCGACCACGCCGGCATCGCCACGCAACTAATCGTCGAACGTCAGCTCGCGGAGAAGCAGCAGAGCCGCGTCGGACTGGGGCGCGAGAAATTCCTCGAAGCGGTGTGGAAGTGGAAGGAAGAATCCGGCGGCGCCATCGGCCAGCAACAGCGCAGGCTTGGCGCTTCGGCCGACTGGTCGCGCGATCGCTTCACGATGGACGAGGGCCTGAGCCGCGCGGTGCTCAAGACGTTCGTGGAGCTTTATCGTGAAGGGCTGATCTACAAGGACAAGCGCCTTGTGAACTGGGATCCGCGCTTGCAGACCGCGGTGTCCGATCTCGAAGTCGAGAACATCGAGATGAAGGGGCACCTTTGGTACATCAAATACCCCATCGAAGGGCAGGCGGGGCAGTTCATCACCGTCGCCACCACGCGCCCCGAGACGATGCTGGGCGACACCGCCGTCGCGGTGAACCCTGACGACGAACGCTACAAGGCGCTGATCGGCAAGCAGGTGAAGTTGCCGCTGACGGGTCGGCTCATCCCGATCATCGGCGACGAACATTCCGATCCTGAAAAGGGCACCGGCGCGGTGAAGATCACCCCCGGCCACGACTTCAACGACTTCGAAGTCGGCAAACGTCATAACCTGCCGCTCATCAACATCCTGACTAAGGACGGCAAGTTGAACGACAGCGTGCCGGAGGCGTATCGCGGGCTGGATCGCTTCGAGGCGCGCAAGCGGATCGTCGCCGATCTCGAAGCGATGGAACTGATCGAGAAGATCGAGCCGATTACTCACGCTGTTCCGCACGACGAGAAGACCAAGACCGTCGTGCTCGAACCCTTCATGACCGAGCAATGGTATCTGAACGTCACGCCACTTGCGGAGAAAGCGATTGCGGCGGTGGAAGATGGCCGCACGAAATTCGTGCCGGAGAACTGGGCGAACGTCTATTTCCACTGGATGCGCAACATCCAGCCTTGGTGCATCTCGCGCCAGCTCTGGTGGGGTCACCAAATTCCAGTTTGGTACGACGCCGACGGCAAAATCTATTGCGCCGAAACCGAAGAAGAAGCCAAAAACCAGGCTGGCGGCAAATCACTGACGCGAGATTCCGACGTTCTCGACACATGGTTCTCGTCGGCGCTGTGGCCATTTTCGACGCTCGGCTGGCCAGACAACACGCCGGAGATCAATCGCTTTTATCCCACCAACGTCCTCGTCACGGGCTTCGACATCATCTTCTTCTGGGTCGCCCGCATGATGATGATGGGGCTGCACTTTATGAAGGACGTGCCGTTCCACACCGTCTTCATCCACACCCGCGTGCTCGACGAGAAGGGCGCGAAGATGTCGAAGACCAAGGGCAACGTCGTCGATCCGCTCACGCTCATCGATGAATTCGGCGCCGATGCGCTGCGCTTCACGCTGGCGCTGGCCGCGGGGCAGGGCAAGGACATGCGCATCGGTCCGTCGCGCGTGGAGATCAACCGCAACTTCGCGACCAAGCTGTGGAACGCCGCGCGCTTCTGCGAGATGAACGGTTGCGCCACGGTCGATGGCTTCAATCCCTTCACCGCGACGCGCACCGTCAACCGCTGGATCGCTGCCGAAACTGCCCGCGCAGTGGCCGAAGTCACCGCCAATCTGGAGGCGCTGCGCTTCAACGATGCGGCAGCAGCGGCTTACCACTTCGTCTGGGACGTGTTCTGCGACTGGTATCTGGAATTCGTCAAGCCGCTTCTCACGGGCGGCGATGCCGACAGCCAGGCGGAGGCGCGCGCCACGGCGGCATGGGTGCGCGACCGCATCGTCACGCTGTTGCATCCCTTCATGCCGTTCATCACCGAGGAATTGTGGGCGCGCACGGCCACGCGTCCGCGCGACCTGCTGATCGTCTCGCCCTGGCCCGTGCTTGCGCGCGAGCCGATCGATGCAGCGGCAAGCGCCGAAATGCAATGGATGATCGACCTCATTTCCGGCGTGCGCTCGGTACGCGCCGAGATGAATGTGCCGCCCGCCGCGAAGATGCCGCTGGTGCTGAAAGGCGCCAGCGCTGAAATCCGCGATCGTCTCGACCGCAACGCCAATGTGATCCTGACGCTGGCGCGCCTCTCTACCATCGACGTTTCGGATTCGATTCCGAAAGGCTCGGCGCAATTCGTCATCGGTGAAGCGGTCGCCGCTTTGCCGCTGGGCGATGTGATCGATTTCGCCAAGGAACGCGCCCGGCTCGAAAAGGAACTGAACAAGGCACGCGACGAAATCGCGCGATTCGATGCGAAACTCTCGAACGAACAATTCGTCTCCCGCGCGCCGGAGGAGGTGCTGACCGAGCAGCGCGAGAAACGCGCCGAAGCCGCGGCGCTGCAAGCCCGGCTCCAGGAAGCCATGACACGCCTCGTCTGATCCGCAAATTCAGAAGATTGGCCGTTCCTCGCCGAAGAAGAGCGGCGAACGGGCGAGGTCGATGAATTTTCGTTCGTCCTCCAGCAGCGCTTGCCCCGCCGCGCGGCCCTCGGGCGAGGCCAGCGGCGCCGTTAGCTCTTCGAGGCTCTCCCAATACAGCTCTGCGACGCCGTCATACATATCGGGCGCGCCGCGGGTGGCGCGAATCGCATCGTTGAACTCCATCGTTGCGCAGTGCATCTGGACATAGCGATGGATCCGCAACGCCGCGCGATGGCGCTTTACCAGAGGCGCATGATTCTCGAACCAGTAGCGTTGAAATTGTTCCCGGCTGATATGCGCGAGGCGATGAAGACAGAATGTAAGCTTGATCACGATGTGATTCTCCCTGATGGCGTAGGGGAACGCCTCAGCGCTTTTCACGTTTTCTTCTTGCGAAGGCACAAAAGACACTAGAGTTAGGAGACTACCATGTTTGCGCGAACGGCGAAGATTCTTGCGATGTCGGTTTTGCTGGCTGGCGGCGCTGCTACCGCGGCGAACGCAGATTGCCACGACAAAAAAACGACAGGCACGGTTCTTGGCGCTGGCACCGGCGGCGTGATCGGCGATGTCGTCACGCATGGCAGCGTGGTGGGTCTTGTCGGCGGCGCCGTGGTTGGCGGACTGGCGGGCCATTCCATCGGCGCCAGCCAATGCCACCACCGTTATTATCGCCACGGTTATTACGACCGCTATCATCATTGGCACAGCTACGGCTGAACCTCACCAAAGCGCGTTCAGTCCCCAAGGGCCCGGCGGACGTTTCCGCCGGGCTTTTGCGTATGTCGCCCGCGCCCGTCTATGCTAGCTGCGTATCGCTCACAGGGACGGGGCCAGCATGACGGTTCAGCTTAATGTCAATGGCGTCAGCCACACACTCGACGTCGAGGACGATGCCCCGCTTCTTTGGGTCATTCGCGACGAGCTCGGATTGACCGGCACGAAATTCGGTTGCGGCATCGCCGCGTGCGGCGCCTGCACCGTGCATGTCGACGGCCAGGCGCAGCGCAGTTGCCAGATTCCCGTTGCCGCCGTCGCGAATGCGAAAATCACCACCATCGAGGGCGTCAGCGCCAACGGAAACACCGCCGTGCAGCAAGCCTGGATCGAGCATCAGGTGCCGCAATGCGGCTACTGCCAGTCGGGCATGATCATGGCCGTGACGGCGCTCTTGAAGGCCAATCCGCATCCCAGCGACGACGAGCTGAAGGCCGCGATCACGAACATATGCCGTTGCGGGACGTACCCGCGCATCCGCGCCGCCGTGCGCCAACTGGCGGAGGCATAAGATGGCCTCGACGCGCAGAATGGTGATCTTTGGCGGCCTCGGCACCGCCGGCGCGCTGATCGTGGGCTATGCGCTGTGGCCCAGCCAGCGCATCGCGCGGGCCAATGCGTTGATGGCCAAGAAGGGCGAGAACTTCGTCACCAACTGGATCAAGGTCGCGTCGGACGACACCGTGACCGTCGTCATTCCCCACAGCGACATGGGCACCGGGATATTCACCTCGCTGGCGCAGATGGGCGCGGACGAGCTCGATGCCGACTGGAGCAAGGTGCGCAGCGAACAGGCGGCCACCGACAAGGTATTCGCCAACGGCGCGCTGATCGAGGATTTTGCACTCGATGGCGCGAAGGTCCCCAAATTCCTCACCCCGCTGGCCGACAACATGTTCCGCTTCATGGCTGCGAATATGTCGCTTCCGGGCGCGGGCTATGTGCCGCAGATCACCGGCGGATCGTCAGCCGTGCGCGGAACGGGCGTTCACGGCATCCGCGTCGCCGCCGCCGCCGCGCGCGAGATGCTGATCAAGGCGGCCGCAGCGCGCTGGAATTGCGACGTGGGCGAATGTTCGACGGCGCACAATCGCGTTGTGCATTCTTCCGGCAAAAGCCTGGGTTATGGCGAACTCGCGGCCGAAGCGGCCAGCTATTCGCCGTCGCATACGCCGGTTCTCAAGGACAAGAGCAAATACACGCTCGTCGGCCGCTCGATCAAACGGGTGGACATTCCCCTGAAGGTGAATGGCAGCGTGCAATATGGCATCGATACCAAGGTGCCGGGGATGCTCTACGCCGCGATTAAGATTTCGCCCGTGTTCGGCGCCAAGCTGAAGATGGTCGAGGTCGCCGACGTCATGAAACGCCGCGGCGTGAAGCAGGTGGTGAAGCTGGACGATGCGGTGGTGGTGATCGCCGACCGCTTCTGGCGCGCGCGCGATGCGGTGGCGGCGCTCGATCCGGTGTTCGAAGCCACGTCGAACGATCGTGTGACCTCGGCCACGATTTCGCAGCGCTTCAACGCGGCGCTGCGGCACGGGGAATTCAAGGACGACCTCAAGACGGGCAGCGGCGCCGATTCGCTTTCACGCCCCGGCGCGCGCCTGTTCGAGGCGAGCTATGCGGTGCCTTATCTGGCGCATGCCACAATGGAGCCGATGAACACCACAGCGCTCTACAAGGACGGCAAGCTCGAGGTCTGGGCAGGCACCCAGGATGGTCTGGGCAGCCGCGGCTTCTGCGCGGATGCCGCCGGGCTTTCCATGGATGACGTGACGTTTCATCTGCGCCCGATGGGCGGCGCCTTCGGACGGCGCTTGCCGGGCCAGTACAACTATCTGACTTATGCCGTGAAGACGGCGATGGCCGCGCCCGGCATTCCCGTGAAGCTGATCTTCACGCGCGAACAGGACATGCAGCACGATTTCTATCGTCCCGCCGTCGCCAGCCATTTCCAGGCCGCGGTCGATGCACACGGTATGCCGTCGGTGTGGGCGAACGACTACACCACCAGCGACAGCGCCAATCCCGAAGCACATCCGATCTACGGCGTGGCGAACATCGCCATTCGCGCCACCCAGGTTCTGACCCACGTTCCGCAGGGCGCGTGGCGCAGTGTCGAGGCGTCGTGGCATGGCTTCTTCATCGAGTCCTTCATCGACGAGCTGGCGCACAACGCCAAGCAGGATCCCGTCGCGTTTCGCGCCGCGCTGCTGAAGGGCAAGCCGCGCCATCGCGGCACGCTATTGCTGGCGGCGCAGAAGGCAGGCTGGGGCTCGCCGATGGCGCCGGGAAGAGCGCGCGGCGTCGCCATGTTCGAATGTTTCGATTCCATCGTCGCGCATGTGGTCGAGATCACGATAGCCGATGGCCAGGCGAAAGTGGATCGGGTGGTGACGGCGGTGGATTGCGGCTCGCCCGTCAATCCTGACGGCATGCGCGCGCAGATCGAGGGCGGCATCATCTTCGGCTTGTCGGCGGCGCTGAGCGGCGCGATCACTATCGACCGTGGCGCGGCGGTGCAAGCGAACTTCCCGGATTATCCGGTCGTCAAGCTTGCGAACGTCCCCGATATCGAGGTGCATTTCCACGAAAGCGATGCGCCGCTGGGCGGAGGCGGCGAACCCGGCGTGCCGCCGCTGGCGCCCGCCGTGACCAACGCGATCTTTGCCGCAACGGGGGTGCGCCTCCGCGAGCTGCCGATCGCGGGGCAAAACCTCTCACCGGGACGGCGGCAATCGGTCAGTTTGTAGAAATACACCTGGTGCGGATGGATCAGATTCCAGCCCACCAGGTATAGCCCTGGTCTTCCCAATAGCCGCCCTTGCCGCCGCCGATATGCTCGAAACTCTCGACCAGCTCGATGCCATTGACGTATTTCGCCATCTTGTAGCCGAGCTGGCGTTCGGCGCGCAGCCGCAAGGGTGCGCCGTGTGGAATGGCGAGCGGCGCACCGTTCATCTCATACGCCAGGATGGTTTGCGGATGCGTGGCTTCGACAAGATCGAGGCTCTCGTAATAATGCACGTCCGTGCTTTCGTCCGGATTGCCGTCCACATCCGCCTGCGTATCGGCGCAATGGAACACGACATAGCGGGCATTCGTCTTCGGCTTTGCCAGCGCCAGAACCGTGCGTAGCGGCGCGCCTTTCCATTCGCCGATGCAGCTCCAGCCTTCGACGCAATCGTGGCGCGTGATCTGCGTGCGCGAGGGCAGGCGTCTCAAATCCGCAATCGACAGATTGAGCGGGCGATCGACCAGCCCGTATACCGGGATGCGCCAATCGACGAATCCCTTCGCGGCCATCGCCTTGTAGCTGGGCGAGGCCGGGTCGGTCGCGCCATTGGCCTTGAACAGTGGCGAAATATCGGCCTTGGTGAATTCCTGCGCCAAGGCGTTGCGCCCGGCGAAAAATCGCTGCGCCACTCGGCTCACATTCTCCGCGCTGTCCAGAACCTTGGGCCACCACTGGGTCTGCGAGAGATTGTAGCAGCCGGAGAGCGACAGCGTGCCGGCGCCGGCGAGGGCGCGCACGAGGAAGTTGCGGCGGTTGCTGTCAGGCACGATCGCCCTCCGCCGGCACGATGGCGTACTCGCCGGTGATCATCGAACGCAAATTGTTCCACGTTCCTGACAGCACCACCATGACGATATGGACGATGAAAAAACCGAGAAATGAAAAGGCACAGAGGAAATGGATCGTACGCGCCGACTGTCGGCCGCCGAAAATCCACGGCAGGATCGGAAACGCCGCATCCATTGTCGGCGACATGGTGAGTCCTGTCAGCACGATCAGTGGCCCCAGGCCGAAGATCACAAGGAAATAGGCGATCTTCTGCAGCGCGTTGTAATGCCTGGCGGCTTCGCCCTTGGCAAACCGCAGCCGAGCGTGATCGGCGATTTCTTGCGGAATGTGCTTGACGTCCTTTTCGGTCGGTAGCAGGTCGCGCCGGAAGTGACCGCTCCACAGCGCGTATGCCGCAAATGCTGCGCCATTGATCACGAAGAGCCAGGCAAAAAAGAAGTGCCACAGCCGTCCCATCGCCAGCCATTGCGGGCCGGGAAGGGTGATCCACGACGGAAAGCCGCGCTCCACACGCGCCCCGTTCATGTTCGACGCGCCAAGGATGCCCGTGGTGGTGAATTCGTGGGTTCCGATCTGGGTAATGCCTTTGAGCGATCCGTCGGGCTGCTGTTCGGCGTGCAGCCAGACGATCGGATGATAGAAGTCGGATGCAGCGCCCCAATAGAGCGCCGGATGGGCGTTGAATATCTGCAACCCGCTCATCAGCATGACCGCGAGCACGATCGCGTTCGCCCAATGCGTCACGCGCACGGCAACGCTGTGGCGGTAGAAGATTTTCTTTTGCCGAGCGCCATCGCGCCGCCGCGCCTGCCAGGCGTTCCAGCGCCGCGCGATCTCTGCGAGCGGTGTGTGCTCCAAAATCGCACTCCTTGGCATGTGTTTCACGCTCCGCCAGACAGGCTCGTCCGGTTGATCCTACGCCGCGCAGGGGTCCGATCGGTATTTCGCAGCCGGCAAGCCCGCGGTTACAGGCCAGAATTCCCCTTGGCGCCTCGGAGACCAGCGGAAAGCCTTAAGCCGCAGCCGTTTCTATGAAAATGCACGCTTAACGGAGAAAGGCAAATGTTAATTATCGCCATGCTAGCTTTTACTTGGTTTGGGAAAGACATGGCGCAACGGCTTAATTTGCATGGCGTGACCACGCTTCTCGTGGACAGCGACCATTTTACCCGAGGCCTGATCGCGCAGATGCTGCGCGGCTTCGAGATGGATACGCCCTCCGTTTATGAAACGGGCGCCGCGGCCAAGGCTCATCTTCAGCATAATTACGCCGATCTTTGCCTGATCGAGGCGGTGCTTCCGGACATGGAATGCTCGGAACTAATCCGCTGGATCCGCCGCCAGGACAAAAGCCCGCTGCGCTTTGTTCCCATCATCGTGCTGTCGAGCTACACCCAGCATCGCCATGTTTTGCTGGCGCGCGACGCCGGCGCGAATTTGGTGATCGGCAAGCCGGTGTCGCCGCGTGGACTGTTCGACCGCATCAGCTGGGTCGCAAGAACGCCTCGCCCCTTCATAGAGACCGCGAATTACGCAGGTCCTGATCGCCGCTTTCGCGATGTCCCTCCGCGCGACGGTGAAAGAAAACGCGAAACGGACCTCACTGAAATCGACGACACGCTGCCTGCCGTGGAGCAGCAGCCACAAGTTCAACCTGCACAAAAAAAGGCGAACAGTTGATGGGCCGCTCGGTAAAGATGGTGCACTTCCCCAAAACCCGGCTTTCCGAGCTTGCGGCACGCTCCGGCGGCGTCACGCGCGAACGCGCGGTGGAAGAGGCGCTGAAGAGCATTGAAAATCTGCGCGACCACGCCATCACGACGATAGACAGCGCGACTGTCAGCATCGAAGCCGCGGTGGGAAGGGCGCAAGACGGGCGCATGCCCACAGATGACATGCAGAAGGTTCTGCGCGACGCGGATAGCATCGTCACGATGGCGGCCACGTTCGGCATGAGCGCTCTGGAAAGCATCGGCAAAAGCCTGTGCGACATTTGCGATGGGTTGCTCGCGCGCCAAATGCACGATGTCGCGCCAATCGCCGTTCATATTCAGGCCATAAGGCTGGCAGCGCCGGGCAAGCCGGAGATCGCGGCAGCGGCCGCGGCGCATGTCCTTGGCGAACTCTCCAAGGTTCGCGAGCATTACGGCTTCGACTCTTTGGCGCAGACTGCGCCGGTCGATATAGGGCCGCCGCCCGCGGCTCACTAGCGCCGGGCGACGGCGTCCAGCTCCGCACATGTGACGCCGTTTTCTCCTATGACAAACCTGGCCGCGAAGCCGTTGCCGCGCGCGCGCATTTCGATCGTGCCATCGCGCGCCTCAAGCAACGCTATTTCCGCCGTGGACGCAACCTCGCTCCACTGAAACAGCGATGCCATTGCGCCCGCGCGCGTCGTCTGCGAACGGCGCACATAGGGTGTGGGGACCGTCTTGCCGTTGAGCAGCATGGCCCAGGCGAGGGGATTGCCCTTGCCGCCGCGAATGATTTCGCAATCGGCGCCGTTCGAATCGAACGCTGCGAGAAGATGTCCGTGCGCCTTCGAGGAAAAAATCGCGCCGCCGTCGCATCTGCCGGTATCTTGCGGCCGGAAATGCGGTGAGATGTGCCAGAATTGCTCGAACAGCGCCTCGCGCGCGCCCTTGCTGGAAAAGCGATCGAACACGATCACCGCATGGTGTTCTTTCAAATGGATCGCCACGCGCGTGACGTCCGCGTCCGCATAGGCGTGGTTGTAGCCGCGCGCCGCAGACCATCCGGGGCCTTCCCACATGCCGTCGAGGCCGGCCCGCTTCTTCGCGGCGCGGGCGCGCAGCCTGTAACCTGCATTGTTCACGCGAAATGTGTTGTGGCTGGCCGGATCGTAACGCGCCGCGTTGCGCACCCTGTCGGAGATTTCCTTGTTGTAGGTGCCCCCGTCGATCAGCAGATCGGACGCCCGGTGGCTTAGCAAAACGGAGAGATCGTCCGAGTGCTTGTGCTTTGCGTTCACGAGATTGGAGTAGAAGAGCATCGTCGAGGAGGGCGCGTCCAATAATTCGCGCCTGGTATGACTGGCGAAATAGCCCGCGTCGGGAAAATAATAGGTGTTCTTCGCGCGCACGAAGCTGCTCGGGGAAATGTCCGGCGCGGCGCCTTCACCCGCGCCATCCAACAACTGTCTTGCCGCGGCCATGATAGGAAACAGCCGCCGGGGCGCGGTGTCGCCGATCAGTGGGCCGGTTCCGTCCGGCTTGATGAACGCCTCGGCGAACGGCCACATGCGCTCGAGCGCGCCGCGCAAAATCTCTGCGCCCGGCTCTCCCGCGACACCCAGATCGGTCGCGATCTTGGTGAAAAGATTCATGATCAGCAGGTGGTAGCCGAAGGAATTTTCCAGCCACACCCCATCGGACGACAAGCCCGGCTTGATCTGCAGATTGGCGATCCTGTCGAGCCCGAGCTGCAAGAGATTGCGTCCAAATTGCAGTTTGTGGAGCAACAATCCGGCGAGGACCAAAATGGAATCCTGCCGCACGCCGTGATTGCCTGCTTCCGGATAGATCTCGGCGCTGCGCAGCACCTGCAACGATTCTCCAAGGCTGCGGCAGGCGAGCGCGAAGGCATCGTTGTCGATGGCGATGCCGGCATCCTTCGCCTTGCGACAGCAGATCAGGAACATCAGCACGGTCTTCACCCGGTGGGTGATCGTGCCCTCGGAAAACGCCCGCCGGTTCGCCGGACCGGTCGAAGGATTCCGGCGCACGAAATCGGCGATGACGAAAGCGGCGCGCGAAAGCAACGCATCGGGCGCGATGCCGCGATTGCGCAACGCGTGCGTGATGGCTTTGCTGCTTTTGGAGGTTCCCGGCGAGCCGAACCAATAGGCGAGAACGGGCTGCAGGAATGTGAGGCCGTTGAAATAGGACTGCCAGCTCAAATTCGCGCCTTCCATCGCCCAGTCGATCGGATCGCCAAGCGGAAACCTGCCCCAAATTTCCCAACTCGCGAATGACACCTGGCCGTCGGCGAAATCGAGAACCTCGCCGAGGGTGAAGCTGTCGCCCAAAACCGCGGGCAACGCGGCGCCGCTCCATTCGATCGCCTCCAATACCTCCGGTGCCGAAGGCATCGTTTCGATGCCGGGTTCGGCCGGGGCGCCCGAGGCATTCGCGAACTGCCGCTGCGCGCCGGCCTGCAACATCTGAAACCGGATCAGGCGAACCGCGCTGTGTGCGATGGCGAGGTAACCGTAGAGATTGGGTCTGCCGGATTTTCTTATGCGCTGCACCGTGCCGGAGCGCATGACTTCCGCGGTTCGCAGCACAAGCGCACTGCAACGCCGCGCCATCGTTTCGATGGTCCGGTTCTTGGCATCGATCTCGACCTGAACCGGCCCATGAACTTCCCACGCGGCCAGGTGCAGGAATATCTTGAGTGGCGCGCTGTCCGCCTCGACCGCCTTGATCTGCTCCTCGGCAAATCCGGGCGCATCCATTTCGAGCCGGTCGAATGCGTAGATCAGGACGCCGGCAGCCGCGCGTTTGACGCGATGAAGCGGAATCCGCTTTTTCGCGAGATAGCCTTGGCGAACACTCTCCAGCCGCAACAGCATGGGCAACAGGCGCGCGATGCCGCTGTCACGCGATACGATGTGAAATCCCAGAGACACTCAACGCCCCGCGCCTGCACTGCGATTGGCGGATGGGGTGAGATTCGAACTCACGGGACCCTTGCAGGCCCGCCGGTTTTCAAGACCGGTGCCTTAAACCGCTCGGCCACCCATCCGCGGAGGAAGATCAATTAGTTAGCCCGGATTCCGAAAGCAAGCGCGCGATAAGCCAGCCGCCAATCGCGCTTCTTTTTGCCGGACCGATGTTTCGCGCGCGAGCGACCCTGTCGGCACAAGAAATCGTGGTGTTTTGTTCGGACGATGGGGCAGTTGCAGGCGAAATTGCCGGCGGGATTCAAATCGTCCGTCTGGGCCATCTCATCGGACATCAATGGCGGACTGCCTTATCTGAAAGCCCTGGCGTCCTCGTTCTGATTTGCCGCGTCAGAAAATATAGGCCAGCGCCAGCAACACCAGGCCCACCGCGCCGAAGCCCGTGGCCGCGTACCACAGCCAGTGGCGGCGCGTGATGATGGCGACGGTGGACATCGCGATGCCGATTTCGAACAGCGTCGCCGATCCCGTCAGCCAGTGATGGCGATCCTCGTGCTTGGCGCCGGCGGCGAGAAGCTCGTCGCGCTCAGCCTCTTTCGCCTTGGCGTCCTTGATCAGCTTCTTCTGGCTGTCCGTGTATTGTTTCGCGTTTTTCTTGTAGTCGGCGGAGAAGCCGTCATGCGCGTTGGCGGCAATGCTGTACATGTGCCTCTTCAGGCTGTCGGCCTCGAACTCGTTCCAGGTATCGGTCGCCTCGTCTTGCGCCAGAACCGCTTCGCTGGTCGAGCCCAATGCGCGCCCGCCTTCGACGGTCTCGAGACTGCCGGCGACAGCAGCCAGCACCGCGAGCACCGCGACGGAAATCGCGATGCGCGAGATGAACGGATCGCCGGCGTGCGCCGCGTGTTCGGCATGTTCGGATTGCTCGTGCGCTTCCAGCGCGGCGTCGTGCTCCATTTCCGTCCCCCGAAATTGAAAGCGCGACATTAATCGAACCCCCGCAGAAGGGAAGATGGTCCTGCCGGTTGAGAGGGTATCGGCCATCGGTTAGCTTTCACCGGCTCAGGGCTGGTGATTCCATGATCGTGCGCGCGATGCGAAATGGCGTGGCCATCGCCGGTCTTGCGGGCCTGCTGGCGGCGTGCTCGACGGAGCAACCGCCGCCGAACACCGTACTGATCCCGCCCAATGCGGGCATCTACAAAATCGGCAAGCCCTATCAGATACAGGGCACCTGGTATTATCCGCACGCGCAGCCCGATTACGATGAAACCGGAGTGGCCTCCTGGTACGGACCGACTTTCCACGGCGGCCGCACCGCCAATGGCGAAATCTTCGACGAGAACGCGCTGACCGCCGCGCACCGCACGCTTCCCATGCCGGTCAACGTGCGCGTCACCAATCTGGAAAACGGCAAGTCCATCATCGTGCGCGTCAACGACCGCGGTCCTTATTCCAAAGGCCGCATCATCGATGTATCCAAGGCAGCCGCGAAGCTACTCGGATTCTACGCCCAGGGTACGGCGAAGGTCCGCGTGACCTATGTGGCACGGGCCGATCTGGGCAATGGCGAGCCGCCGCCGCCGGAGACGCCGCCGGCAATCGCCAATGCGGTGCCGGCCGCGCCCGCAGGCAAGGTGGATCAGCAGGCCTTGAATATCGTGCCCGGCGCGACCGTCGCTCCGCCGGTTGCCGCGGCGCCATTGCCGACGCCCGTTCCCACGCAGGAACTTCCCGCCGCCGAGACGCAGCCGACCGGCCGGGTGCAGCAGGTTCCGGTGCCATCCGTCACGCACATGTACGTGCAGGCCGGCGCGTTCAGTTCCATCGCCAACGCCAATCGTCTGAAGGAGCGTTTCGCCGCAGCGGGCGATCTGTTCATTTCGCCAATCGACAGGAATGGTCTGCGGCTTTATAGGGTGCGCATCGGCCCGTTCGACGATGTGAGTCTGGCCGATGCGGCATTGGCCCGGCTGACCGGAGCCGGGAGCACGGACGCGCGGATCGTCGTGGACCAATAGCCGCCAAATATCCGCCTGCTCTTGGGAGAGTTCGGTCTCATGCGGTTCGTCCGTTTCTTCGCAATTTTGTTGAGTACTTTCGCGTTCGCCGCGACGGCGCAGGCTGCGATCGATACCTCCGCCGAACACGGCATCCTGATGGACGGCGATACCGGACAGGTGTTGTGGGCAAAAGATGCCTTCGTGCCGATGCCGCCCGCGTCGATGAGCAAGCTGATGACGATCGAGCTGCTATTCCGCGAGCTGAAAGACGGACGCATCAAGCTGACCGATACGTTCCCGGTTTCGGAGGAAGCCTGGAAAACGGGAGGCTCGACCGGCTTCACCCGCGTTGGCGATCACCTGACCGTTGAGGATCTTATCCAGCGCATCATTGTGGTGTCCGGGAACGACGCGTGTGTTGTCGTTGCCGAAGGGCTCGGCGGGACGACCGCAAACTTCGTTTCGATGATGAACGCGCGCGCCAAGCAGCTCGGCCTGACGCAATCGCATTTCGTCAATCCGAACGGTTTGCCCGATCCTCCGGGGCAGGCGATGTCCGCCTTCGATCTGGCGAAGCTAGCGCGTTATCTGATCAATACCTATCCCGAATATTATCACTACTTCAGCGTCAAGAGTTACACGACGACCGATCAGGGAAAGCAGATCACGCAGCCGAACCGCGATCTGATTCTGGATAATGTTCCCGGCGCCGACGGCCTGAAGACAGGGCATACCGACGCCGCGGGCTACGGCATCACCGCGTCGGTCAAGCGGGGCAACCAGCGCATGATCCTGGTGCTGAACGGCTTGCGCTATCCGCAATATCACAACGACTATTTCCCGAACATCAAGCGCAGCGAGGAAGCTGGGCGGATTCTCGATCTGGCGTTCCGCGAATTCCGTCACTACGATCTTTACAAGGCGGGTCAGCAGGTCGGCGAGATTCCGGTTTGGCAAGGCGATCGCGACACCGTTGCCGTAAAGACCGCCGCACCGCTCGGTGTCACCATGCAGGTGGATTCGCATGCCGGGATGAAGGCTGTGCTATCCTATACATCGCCGCTGAAGGCGCCGATTGCGGCCGGCCAGCAGGTCGGAACGATGAAGATCACGGCGCCCGAGTTTCCGGCGATGAACATACCGGTCTATGCGGCGCAGAACGTGTCGCGCGCCGGCTTCTTCAGCCGCATCCTGCTCGGCTTGCGCTCGTTCATTTCGGGCCATCATTGAGCAGCGGACGCTTCATCACGCTGGAAGGCGGCGAGGGCACCGGCAAATCCACGCAAGCCCGGCGATTGGCGGCATCGCTAGACGCAAAGGGCATCGCCAGCATTGTGACCCGCGAGCCAGGCGGATCGCCGGGCGCCGAGGACATCCGCCAATTGCTGGTGCAGGCGAGCCCGGACGTTGGGACGTGCTGACGGAACTGCTGCTGATCTTCGCCGCGCGCACCGATCACATCGCCCGCACCATCAAGCCCGCACTGGCGGCCGGCAAATGGGTGATCTGCGACCGCTTCACGGATTCCACTTATGCCTATCAGGGCGTTGCGCGCGGCCTCGACCGTGAAACCATCCGCCGCGTGGAATCCGTCACCATCGGCGACTTCAAGCCCGATCTGACGCTGGTTCT
>DASXFK010000078.1:0-1801 GCA_036489635.1 Rhizomicrobium sp.
ATGTTCCGCCCGTTCGATTTTGCGCAGCGCCCGGATCAGAACGTGATCCACACGCCGTTGTGCCAATAACCGCGGCCGCGATGCTCACGCCACGTATAGTGGTCGCCCGCACCCCAGCGCCAGCCATTCGGATGCACGACCACGCCGAATTCGGGGCGATACATGTAGGCATGATGGGTATGCCAGCAGGTACCGTTGGCGTTGCATACAACGGCCGCAGATGCGCCCGCGGTCGTCAATGCCAGCGCGCTTGCACCGATGACGGCTGCACCGGCCAATTTGACAAGATTATTCATAGGGATTCTCCCATTTGAAACGCTCTCTCCAGGTCAAGAAAACGGACCAGCCCCCGAAGCGTTCCAGCGCCGGAGCGCGCAAGCCGCGCAAATCGGCGCTTCAGGCTGCGACAAGCTTGCGATAGAGGTGCCATGTCGCATGTCCGAGGACCGGCACGACCACGACGAGGCCGATGAAGAGCGGGATCGAGCCCAGCACCAGCGCGCCCGCCACGACCAGCCCCCACAGCGCCATCGGCAGCGGATTGGCCCACACGGCGCGGACAGAGGTCGCCACTGCCGTATCCAGCCCTACATCGCGATCGACCAACAGGGGAAACGAGACGATGCTGACTGTCATCGCGATAAGCGCGAACAGGAAGCCGACGCCTATGCCCAGCACGATCATGGTCCAGCCGGCGCCTGTCATCAGGACAGCGTGCGCGAAGGCGCCGAGCGAAGTCGGAACTTGCGGGCCGAGCGTGTGATCGTAAATCTCCCACGCGGCGAGCAGCCAGAGCAGGAAGATCGCGACCAGCACGAGACCTAGCACCAGGATCGCGCCGGACGCGGGCGCGCGCAAAACGTCCAGCGCATTGGCCCAGCTTACCTCGGCGCCCTGCTCGCGAAGCCGGCTCATCGCATAAAGCCCGATCGCGGCGAAGGGGCCGATGATGGCGAAACCGGATGCCAGCGGGAAAACCAGCGGCAGCATGTCAAGCCCGAAGGCAAGACGCGCCAGAACCAAGCCCACCGCGGCATAGATTACGCCGACAAAAAGCACGTCGCTGCGATAGGCGCGGAAATCGTCGAAGCCGCGCGCGATGGCGTCGGCAATGTCGGCCGCTCCGATCTTGCGCACGGCTGGTGCGGGTGAATGCACGGTGTCCTGAATGTGATGCAGCGAGCGCCGCACCGAGCCGATGGCGTGCGCCGCACTCACAAGCTGCGCGCCGCTCCACTCGACGGGGTTCTTGATTGTCATGGCCGTTCCTCCCGAACGCGGGGAGAAACCGTGGCCTGGCGGCCGAAGGCGCCGTCGGTCACGGAACACCCCGCAACCTTCATGGCCCAAGCTTACGCCGGGACCGGCGTGGAGTCATGAGCAAACTCGGGCCTGCTCAATCTATGTCGATCAGCGCGATGCCGAGATCGGCCTTCATGCGGCGCACAAGAGGGGCCGGGGTTTCGGTAAGAGTGACTTCCAAGGTCGGGCGCACATGGCCTTCCAGCAGATGTCCGCCGCGCGTGGTGCCGTCGGGCAGGCCGAGCACGGTGTGCGCATGCAGATCGGGCGCGTCGTTCACATCGCGCACCACGTCGCCCACCAGGCTGATCACTTCCACCTGCTGGTCGATGGGGATCGGCTTGTAGTGTTTCTTCTCCCACTCGAAATAGGCGATGGTGGCGCGCGCGAATGCGCCCAGCGCCACAAAGGACGCGGCCTCGATATCGTTCGACCGCGCCCAGTTCAGCAGCGTCGCTTTCACCTCCTCACCCGGCGCCAGGATCGCGACCCACAGCCG
>DASXFK010000083.1:0-23631 GCA_036489635.1 Rhizomicrobium sp.
GCCAGCAGGGTCTCGGCATAGTGGCCGGCGATGCCGATGCGGGCGCGGGCGTAAGGGTCGGCCGCCGATCGGCCAACGCAGGACAGAGCGCCCTTGCCCAGCAGCCAGCCCCCGGTGACGTCGCCCATCAGCTTCAGGAACGGCGTCGCCCCGGCCAGGCCGTCGACATCGCTGCGCCGCGCGCTCAGCCATTCGGCGGCCGAGCGCAGGGCGTCGCCCGCCGCCTGCAGCCGCATGCCGATGGTGTGCAGGCGCGGGTCCGGGCTCTCGACCAGGGTCTCGGCGGTCTGGCGGATGTCGTGGACCAGGGTGGTCATGGGCGCGCCGTCGGCCATGGCTAGCTTGCGGCCGACAAGGTCGATGGCCTGGATGCCGTTGGTTCCCTCGTAGATCGGGGCGATGCGGGCGTCGCGATAGTGCTGGGCCGCGCCGGTCTCCTCGATGAAACCCATGCCGCCATGCACCTGCACGCCGAGCGACACCACCTCCACGCCCACATCGGTGGACCATGCCTTGGCGATGGGGACGAGCAGTTCTTCACGCAGGCGCGCGTCGTCGTCGTTGCTCGCCAGATCGGCGGCGACGGCGGTGGAGAGACAGATCATCCGCGCGGCATCGGTCTTGGCTTTCATCAGCATCAGCATCCGGCGCACATCGGGCTGATCGAAAATGCGCGCCGTGGGATCGCTCGACCACGGCGAGCGTCCCTGACGCCGCTCCCGCGAGAACGCCAGCGCCTGCTGATACGCAGCTTCCGCGATGGCGACGCCTTCCATGCCCACGCCGAGGCGCGCGGCGTTCATCATCGTGAACATTTGCGCGAGGCCATTGCCCGGCTGACCCACGATCTCCGCGTCCGCGCCCTCATACGCCATCACGCAAGTCGGCGACGCGTGGATGCCGAGCTTGTGTTCGATGGAGACGGGCTTCAGCGCGTTCGCCGCGCCGATCTTGCCGTTCGCGTCCACCAGATTCTTCGGCGCCAAAAAAAGCGAAATGCCTTTCACGCCTGCCGGCGCATCGGGCAAGCGCGCAAGAACAAGATGCACGATGTTGTCGGCGCAATCGTGATCGCCCCAGGTGATGAAGATTTTCTGGCCGAAGAGTTTATAGCCGCTGCCGCTCGGCTCGGCACGCGTGCGCACCAACGATAAATCGGAACCGGCTTGCGATTCCGTCAAATTCATCGTGCCGGTCCATTCGCCCGACACGAGCTTGGGCAGGAACACGCTCTTCTGCCGCGAGTCGCCATAGGTTTCGAGGCAATGGATCGCGGCTTCCGTGAGCAGCGGACAAAGGCCGAAGCTCATATTCGCGCCGGTCATGCATTCGAACGCGGCGAGCCCCACCGCGCGCGGCAAGCCTTGCCCGCCGAACGCTTCCTCTGCCGTGAGACTGTTCCAGCCGCCTTGCGCGTATTGTTTGTAAGCATCCGCGAAACCCCTGGCGGCAAACACGCGGCCTTTTTCGAAGCGGGCGCCTTCCACATCGCCGCTGCGGTTGAGCGGGGCGAGAACGCCCTCGGCGAAACGCCCCGCGCCATCGATCACGGCATCAACCGTATCGCGATCAACACTCGCGAATTTGTCCAATCGCAGCACGCGCTCGATGCCGGCGATATCGAGAGCGAAGGCGATGTCCTTGTCGGGCGCGCGATAAGTCATGGGGAACATTGTGCCGCGCACGCCCGCGATGTGCTAGGGTGGGGCCTTCAGAAGGAGGATATCATGAAAGCCATTTTGTTGGGCGTCGCTGCAGGCGCCTTGGTTGCGGGCAGCGCGCTCGCCGCGGACGTGAAGGGCGAAATCGCCACTGCTGAAAATCATGCGAATCTGGCAGCAGCTGCGACCGACATCGCCGGCGTGCACATGCATCTGCATCACACGCTGAACTGCATCGCCGGTCCCAAGGGCGCCGGCTTCGACGCGAGCCAGGTCGACCCCTGCAGCGGACGCGGCAACGGTGCGATGCCGGATGCCACCGACCCGGCCATGAAGACGGCGCTGCAAGCGGCCGCCGACGAGGCGAGCAAGGGAATCGACGAAACCAACCTCGCCGCTGCGCAGGCGGATGCGAAATCCACCTCCGCAATGCTGGCCGCCATCAAATAGCGCGCACACAATCTCGCTTTAGAAGCGCCCGAATACCTTGCGTGCCGCGGGGTGAGCGCTTGCGCCTTGGCACGCGAGCATTTGAGTAATGAGAAGTCATCGCTAATGGGGCAAAATCGAGCACATAAATTCTGTATTGCACCGATGATGGACTGGACGGACCGGCATTGCCGGTTCCTGCACCGCCAGCTTTCGGCGCATGCCCGGCTGTATACGGAGATGGTGACAGCGGAGGCCATTATCCGCGGCGATCGCGAGCGGCTGTTGGGGTTCGATGCGCGCGAAAGGCCTGTCGCCCTGCAGCTCGGCGGATCGGAGCCCGCGCGCCTGGCGCAAGCAGCGGCGATCGGCGTTGAATTCGGTTACGATGAGGTCAACCTGAATGTCGGATGCCCGTCGGATCGTGTGCAATCGGGGCGCTTCGGCGCCTGCCTGATGCGCGAACCGGCGCTGGTCGGCGATTGCGTCGCGGCGATGCGTGCGGCGGTATCGGTCCCCGTCACCGTCAAGTGCCGATTGGGTGTGGACGATCAGGATCCGGAAGAAAGCCTGCGCGCAATGCTTGCCGCTTGCGCGCATGCCGGCGCGACGAATTTTATCGTTCACGCGCGAAAAGCGTGGCTGGAAGGCCTTTCGCCGAAAGAGAACCGCGATGTGCCGCCGCTCGATTACGAACTGGTCTATACCGTGAAGCGCGAGAATCCGGCGCTGACGATTGTGCTGAACGGCGGCATCAACACATTGGAAGCCTGCGAACGTCATCTGGCGCATGTCGATGGCGTCATGATGGGACGTGCGGCCTATCAGACTCCCGCGCTGCTCAGCGAGGTGGACGCCAAGCTGTTTGGCGGGAAACCGGCTCGCATCGAAACCGCGGTCGAGAATTATTGCGCTTATGTCGAGCGCGAGCTTGCGCACGGCGTGCCGCTGAACGCGATGACCAGACATATGCTTGGACTGTTCAACGGCAAGCGCGGCGCGCGCCTGTTCCGCCGCCACCTGAGCGAGAATGCGACCAAGCCCGGCGCCGGCATCGCGGTGCTGCATGACGCGGTTGCGTTTGTTGCAAGACAACAGGCCGACGCTGCGTAACACGACAATGGTGCGACTTGTCTGCGCGCACAGCCGCCGCCACATTCCATGCGATCTGCAATCGAGTGATCTCCTATGACGGCGTTTTCAGAGCTTATGGCTCGCATTGCGAAAGACGGCGATATCTTCCGCGCGACGCTCAGCGATGACTGGCTTCAGGGCCGCACCGCTTATGGCGGATTGTCGGCGGCGCTTTGCCTGGAGGCGGCGTTGCGCAGCGTGCCCGATCTGCCACCGTTGCGTTCGGCCCAGTTCACTTTCATTGGGCCGGCGGCCGGATCGCTTACTGTGAGGCCCACCGTGCTGCGGCGTGGAAAATCGTCGGTGTTCATGGGCGCCGATCTCGCCGGCGAAGGCGGTTTGGCGACGCGCGCGGTGCTGTGTTTCGGTGTGGCGCGTACGTCGGCCATCGCCTATCAAAGTCTGCCCATGCCTCGCGCCGAAGCTATCGCGGACAGCGCTTCCTTCTTCGGCGACAAGCCCACGATCACCTTTCAGCAGCATTTCGAGAGCCGTATGGCCGGCGGCGCGCGGCCCTTCACGCCGGAAGAAGTGCCGGAGTATCTCATCTGGTTTCGCCACCGCGATGAGAACGCGCGCGAAGGGCTGGTGCCTCTGATCGCACTCGCCGATGCGCCACCGCCGGCGTCGATGGTGATGTTCCGGGCGCCTGCGCCGATCAGCACGATGACCTGGACGGTCGACATCCTTTCCGACCGGCCCGCAACGAGGGATGGCTGGTGGCTGGTGCGAAGCAGCACCGAAACCGCGCACCAGGGTTATTCGACGCAAGCCATGACTGTGTGGAACGCGCAAGGCGAGCCTGTGATTGCCGCGCGCCAGAACGTGGCGATCTTCGCCTAGCCTTCACCGTCGGCAACAAAGCCGGCGGCTTCATGGCTGCCGTCGCAGAACGGCTTGTCCTTCGAGTGACCGCAGCGGCAGAGCCAGGTTTCCGTGGTGCGCGATACGGTGTGGCCGCTGGCGGTGCAGATCTCCAGCGCGCCCTCCACCTGCAACGGCCCGTTCCTCGTCGGCGTGACTTTCAGGGGACCGTTCGTCACTGCGAGCTTTTCGGATTTCTGCAGTTGCGGTTCACCGGTGGCTGCGAATTGGGATTTGAGGTGCATACCGTCGCAATACGGCTTGTTGAAGGATTTGCCGCAGCGGCACAGCGTGGCGCGATAGCTCGCCTTGTCGCCACCAACATCGAGTTCGGCATGAAACGCCAGCGGTCCGTTCTCCCACACGCGCACGCTGTTCATGCTCGGCGGATGTTCGGGCCGGGTGTCGCCTTGCGGCTCGAAGCGCAGCGAACCGGACGGACATTTCGTCACCACGGCGATCACCGCTTCGACGTTTGCCGCATCGGGATCGATCCACGGCCCGTCGACATTCGGCTTGAACACCGAATTGAGATTGAGCACGCAATAACGCGAATGAATGCAGCGCTTGCCGTCGTTCACGACAGTAAGTTTCGCGCCCTGATATTCGTCGATTTGGGCCATGAGCGGCTCCCTGCTTTGCCCACGCTTCTATCAAATCTCCCGATCCAGTTCGCCCTTGCCAAACAGCTTTCTGCACCAGATATATGTGATATAGTGTTATTCACACTTAAGAGGCGTGTAATGTCTGTATCGTCCCTGCATTCGATCGAGCACAGCGCTTTGCGAAAGCTGGCAGAGGCATTGCGCCTGCCCGAGTTTGCGCCCGGCTGGGTGTGGCTGACAGGGGCCGGACCGGGCGACCCAGGGCTAATTACGACGCTGGGTCTGCATGCCATCGCGAGCGCGGACGTCATCCTCTACGACGCGCTGGTCAATGATGCGCTGCTGAAATTCGCGCGCGCCGGTGCTGAGATCATCTACGCCGGCAAGCGGCGCGGCGCGGCCAGCATCAGGCAGGGGGAAATCTCGCGCCAGCTTGTGGCGCTCGCGCGAAAGGGCAAGCGCGTGTTGCGACTGAAAGGCGGCGATCCGTTCGTCTTCGGGCGCGGCGCGGAGGAAGCGTTGACGCTTGCGCGCGCGAGCATCCCGTTCCGCATCGTGCCGGGCATCACGGCGGCCATCGGCGGGCTGGCCTATGCCGGCATCCCCATCACCCATCGCGACACCAATCACGCCGTGACGTTCGTCACCGGGCACGATGTCGACGGCGGCATTCCGCCGCTCGATTGGAATGCCGTGGCGAATGCCTCGCCCACCATCGTGCTCTATATGGCGCTGGCGCATGCGGATGCGATCGCGACAGAGCTGATGCAAGCTGGACGCAGCGCGAACGAACCGGCTGCCATCGTCTCCGATGCGACATTGGGCAAGCAGAATGTCCGCGTGACAACGCTTGGCGAACTTGGCACGCAAGCAAAAGACTGCACGGCGCCGGCAATCATCGTCATCGGCGAGAATGTGCGCCTGCGCGACGGGCTGGACTGGCTCGGCGCGATGGATGGCAAGTTGTTGAAGCCTGACCCACTGAAGCGCGGCATCCTGAGCGACGTCATCTAGCGATCCAAAATGTATGGATCACAAGCTGGCGGCATCCGCTATAGAAGGCGCGCCGTCCCTCGCGTGATTCCATGACCGAACGTGTATTGCCCCATCCCGGATTGCGGCCGGTTCTCTACATTGCGCTGTTTCTGCCGATGGGCCTCACCAACGGCTATGCCGTGGTGTCGCTGGCCTATCTGCTGTCGCAAGCGGGCGTGAGCGTGGGCGCCATCGCGGGTCTCGTCGGCCTGAGCCTTTTGCCGCAGACATGGCGTGCTTTGTGGGCGCCGCTGGTGGATGCAACGCTCTCCGTGCGCGTCTGGTATCTCATCTCCGCCACAGTGAGCGGCGTGCTGATGGCCGCCACGGCCTTCGTGCCGATCACGAAGGGCAATCTGGGGATCATCGAAGCTCTCGCTTTCGGCTTCTCGCTCACCGCGACGTTCACCACGCTCGCCGGCAGCAGCCTGATGGCGCATGGCACGAGCGACGAGGAAAAAGGCCGCGCCGGCGGATGGAGCCAGGCCGGCAATCTCGGCGGCACCGGCCTTGGCGGCGGCGCGGGGCTATGGCTCGCGCAACACGCGCCGATCTGGGTTTCCGGCGCGGCGCTCGGCGCGTTCTGCACCGTGACCTCGATTGCGCTTCTCTATCTGAACGAACCCGCCGCCCAGCATCGCGTGCAGTCGCTTCTCGGCAGCATGCGCAATGTGGCTATCGAGTGCTGGGAGCTTTTGCGCTCATGGCGTGGCGGGCTTGTGTTTTTCCTCATGCTGCTGCCCATCGGCGTCGGCGGCGCGCAAAATCTGTGGTCAGCCGTCGCGGACGATTGGCATGCCAGCGCCGATGCCGTGGCGCTCGTCAACGGCGTGTTCGGTGGCGTCGCCTCGATGATCGGCTGCCTGATCGGCGGCTGGATCTGCGACCAGATGGATCGCAAGACCGCATACAATGTCTTTGGTATCGTCGTCGCAATCGCGACCGTCGCAATGGCGCTTTCACCGCGCACACAGACGATGTTTGTCGTCTATGTGCTGCTTTACGCTTTCCTGTTGGGCTTCTGCTACGCGGGGTATGCCGCCGTGGTGCTGGAGGTGATCGGCAAGGGTGCGGCCGCCACGAAATACAATGTGATGGGCGGCATATCCAATCTGCCGATCATCTATGCGGCGTTCGTGGACGGCTGGGCGCACGACAAATGGGGATCGAACGGCTTCCTCTATGCCGACGCGCTCCTTGGCGTCGCCGGCGTGATCGTCTTCATCGGCGGGGCGTTGATTGTGCGGCTGCTCTCGTCGCGGGTGCCCGCGCCGGCCTGATCAGATTCCCCAGCGCGTGGATTTGGTGAGGTTCTCGTAGAACTCTGCCGTGTAAGCGGTCTCCGGCGCCTTGCGCACCTGCTCGTCGAGAAAATGCGCGTCGTCGCCGACCAGGATGCGCCATTTATCGGCCTTCACGCCGTCGAGAATGATTTTCGCGGCTTGCGACGCGCTGGTCGGCGCGTTGTCGCGGAAGGCGGCGGCCTGCATCTCCACCATCTGCGCGATCTGCTCGTCGGTGAAGGATGAGACATTCATGCCCATCGAACTCATCATCTTGCGCGCGGTGCCACTATCGACCTTCTCGCTGCCGCTGAGGATCTTGCGCGAATTGGCGATGATCTCCGTGCCGATGTGGCCCGGCATTACGACGGAGCATTTGATATGCGGCGCACTTACCGCCAGATCGGTGATCAACGCCTCGGTGAAACCCTTCACGGCGAACTTCGCGGCTGAATAAGCCGTGTGCGGGCGACCGGGACCAATGGAGGCCCAGAACCCGTTCACGCTCGACGTATTCACGATGTTTGCTTCATTCGCTTTCATCAGCATCGGCAGGAAGGCGCGCACGCCATAAAGCACGCCGTAAAAGCACACCTCGAATGTCTTGTCCCAAAGCGCGCGGTCGCCGTTGACGATGCTTCCGCCGCCGCCGATGCCGGCGTTGTTGATGAGCAGGTGGATGTGATCGGTGTCGAGATCGCGTTTCACCGACATGGCCCAATCGTTCATCTGCGCTTCGAGCGAGACGTCCGCCTTGAACGTCGCCACGCGCGTGCCTTGCGGCGCTTCCCTCACGCACAGCGCTTTGGTCTTGGCCATGTTCTCTGCGGAGACGTCGCACATGGCGACATTGCAGCCTTCGGCGACAAGCTGGATCGCAAGCTCGCGCCCCATCCCCGTGCCACCGCCGGTGATCACCGCGAATTTGCCGCTGAAGTCCTTCATGGCTGCTTTTCCTGTTTCGCGTTTTCGAGCCGCGCGGGCAAAACACGCATGATGTCCAGACGCTGAGCTTCACTCATGGTGCTCCAGCGCGCGATTTCATCCAGCGTACGCCCGCATCCGGCGCAAATGCCGGATGCGATCACGCAGACTTTGATGCAAGGCGACGAAATCATCGCCCTGCCCTAGCGCGTTTTCAACCCGTCTTGAAGACGCAGAATTTGTTGCCGTCGAGATCGCGGAAATAAGCGCCGTAGAAATTCTCGCCGCGCGGCCCGGGCGCGCCTTCATCCTTGCCGCCGAGCGACAGCGCCTTGGCGTAAACCTTGTCCACCATTTCGTTCGACGCCGCGGCAAGCGCGAACATCGTGCCGTTGCCGACCGTTGCAGGCTTGCCGTCATGCGGTTTGGCCACCGCCAGCATCGCCCCACCCTTGCTGCCATAGCCCTGCAAGTGATCGTTCGAAAATGTGCGTCGGCCGCCGACTTCCGCGAGCAGCGTGTCGTAAAAGCCGAGCGCTTTGTCGTAATTGTTGGTTCCGAGGGTGACGTAACCGATCATGTCGTTCTCCAAGCCCTTATTTGTGGAAGTTCATTTCAACCATAATGCCGTTCGGATCGCGCACGAACACCTGATGCAGCCCGATATCGCGGATCAGGTTTTCGCGAAACGCAATGCCGTGCTGCTTCAGCCGGCCGATAGTGGCATCCGCATTCGTCCCGCGGAAGGCGATGTGATCGAGGCCGTTGGTGTCCGGGCCCGGCTTGGCGCCGCGATTTTCGGGCAGCGCGTTGGCAGCGCCAAGCAGATGCACCGTCGCTTTGTCACCGGCGTAGAGCCAAAAGCCCGGAAAGCCCAGATCGGGCCGGAAGCCATCGGTCAGACCCAGCACGTCGCGATAAAAATCGCGTGTCGCGGCCATGTCCGCGCACTGGATCGTGTAGTGATCGAGGGCTTCCAGCGCCATCTATCTGCCGCTCGGCATCTTGTTGAACGGCACGTCCTTGTCGACGCGCACGTCCTGCGGCAGACCGAGCACGCGCTCGGCGATGATGTTGCGCAGGATTTCATCCGTGCCGCCGGCGATGCGCAACCCCGGCGCGCTCATCCAGCCCATCTGGAACGCGCCATGCGCCGGCGCATCCTCGCCCTTCAGCGCACCCGCCTCGCCTTCCAACTCCATTGCGAACGCGGAGATGTCCTGCAGCTTCGACGCGACTACGATCTTTGCGATGGACGCTTCCGGCCCCGGCTGCTTGCCTTGAGAGAGCGCCGTCATCGTGCGGTAGGTCGTGTACTTCAGACCGGCCGAGCGCACATACCAGTCGGCGATCTTCTCGCGCACGGATGCATTCTTGAGCGCAGGGCCATCTTCCAGCTCCAGGGTGCGCGCAAGGCCCATCAGCTCCTTCACGTCGAGCCCACCGCCCTGACCGCCGCCGACGGCGAGACGCTCGTGCATCAGCGTGGTGAGCGCGACCTGCCAGCCTTGTCCGACTTCGCCGAGCCGCTGCGAATCCTTCACCTTGAGATCGGTGAAGAACACCTCATTGAATCCGCTGCCGCCGCTCGCCTGCTTGATCGGGCGCACTTCCACGGCCGGATCGTGCATGTCGATATAGAACATCGTAAGGCCCTTGTGCTTGGGCACGTTCGCATCGGTGCGCGTGAGCAGGATGCCGTAGTCGGAGAATTGCGCGCCGGTGGTCCAGATCTTCTGCCCGTTGATGACCCACTCGTCGCCCTTCTTCTCCGCGCGCGTGCGCAGGCCCGCGACGTCCGATCCGCCAGCGGGTTCGGAGAACAACTGGCACCAGATCTCGTCGCCTTGCACCGCGGGAACGATGTAGCGCTTCTTTGCGGCATCATCGCCATATGTCATCAGGGTCGGGATGCACATGCCCAGGCCAATCGCGAACGGCGCGCCCACGGGGACATCGTATTTTGCTTCTTCCTGATTGAAGATGATCGACTGCATCGGCGTGCCGCCCATGCCGCCCATGCCCTTCGGCCAGGTGATGCGCGCGTAACCGGCCTGCGCCTTCTTCTTTTGCCAAGCTTTGCTCGCGGCCATCTCACCCGCGGCGCCGTTTTCCATTTCCTCGATGTCGTCTTTCGCGGATTTGGCACCGCGCGGTCTGGCGTTGGCAGAGAGCCACGTGTTGGCTTCGGCGCGGAAGGCGGCTTCGTCTTGGGTGTCTTCGAAATCCATTGTCGGGCTCCTTACCCTGCGTTGCTCAGTTCGAGCTGCGAAACCAGTTTGTCTTTCCAGCTGCGTTGCGGACCGAGGCTGAGGCCCAGCTCACGCGAGCGCTTGTAGAAAAAGTGGCAGTCCATCTGCCATGTATATCCGATGCCGCCATGCGTCTGCGTGTTCTCCTTCGCCGCGTAATCGAACGCCTGCGTGGCGGAGACGCGCGCGGCGGCGGCCGCGAGCGGCAACTCCCGCGCATTGGTCGAAAGCGCCCAAGCGCCATAATAGGCGTTGGAGCGCGCCAATTCGGTGTTGATGTACATGTCCGCAAGCTTGTGTTTGATCGCCTGATAGGAGCCGATCAGCCGTCCGAACGCATAGCGCTGCATGGCGTAATCCTTGGCCATCACGAGACACACATCCGCCCCGCCGACCTGCTCGAATGCGGTGAGGATCGCGGCGCGATCCAGCACGCGCGACGTGATCTGCCAGCCATCGCCCGCCTTGCCGAGCGCTTCGGCGCCGGCGTTGTCGAACGTGATCTCGGCATGCTTGCGCGAGGGGTCGATGGAATCTTCGGCGCGGCGCGCGACGCCCGCGCTTTTGAGATCGACGATCGCCAGCGCCGTGCCACGCTCGCCGGCATCGTCACTGGAGCGGGCCAGCACGATGGCGAAATCGGCATCCATGCCGTCCACCACCGCGATCTTCTTGCCCGAAAGCTTTCCACCCTTGAACGTGGCGCGGGTCGACTTCGGCGTCACCGCACCGGCGCCTTCGGCGCGCGCGAAGGTGCCGATCAATTCGCCGCTGGCGATCTTCGGCAAATACTTCTTCTTCTGCTCATCCGTGCCGGCCGCGAGAATGGCTTCCGCGAACAGATACACCGTGGACGAAAACGGCACGGGCGCGATGGCACGGCCGAGCTCTTCCGCCACGACGCACAATTCCAGATAGCCCAGGCCGAGGCCGCCGAACTCCTCGGGGATCGCTGTTCCGAGCCAGCCCATTTGCGCGATCTGCTTCCACAAATCCTTGTCGTAGCCCTGCGCGCCCTCGAAAACCTTGCGCACGGTCTTGGTCGCGCATTTCTCGGAGAGAAATTTGCGCGCGGAATCGCGCAGCATCTTCTGGTCGTCGGAGAAGTCGAAATTCATCGTCCCACCCTGCTGTAAGTATCTGTTAACGAGAAACGATAAAGACCCGCGCGGCCCCCGACAACGCCCAATCTATTGACGCTGCGGAACCGCCAATCCAGCGTCCCTTAACGGGTGTTTAAGGCGCCCCGCCTAATCTGGTGGGGTCAGATCGCGACCGCCACAGGACGACAAATGGCCAAGGCACAATTTCATAAGAACCAGCGCGTGTATGTGAGACCGGTCGGCACCTGGGCGCTGATCGAGCGCGTCATCCCCCATTGGGCAAAAGGCCTCGATGAGCCGCTGCGCGTCTATTACGACGTGGGCCTCGGCCGCGAATTCGCCGCCGACGAATTGCAGGCGGAGCAGAGCGACGTCGAAGCCTCGGCGGTCGATCCCAACGAGCATTGGCGCATCGTGCGCGCCCGCAACAAATGGCAGCCGGCGGAAGATTGCGCGCGCCATCCCATGCCGGGCACCTACCCCATCGTGATCACGGGCGAAGCGGAATGGGGCGGCTGGCGCGTGCCGGGCGCCGAATACGATTTGGATCCGGAAAAAGTCGAGCGCCAGGCCCGCATGATCGCCAGCGCGCCGAAGCTAGTCACCGTCGCCAATCATCTGGTGGAATGGGCGCGCCGCTCCGGCGAGGAAATGCCGAGCGAACTGGTCCAGATCGCCCACGACGCGCAAGACGTGCTGACCGACGTGAACAAGGAAGGCGAAGGCTGAGCGCCTTTGCGCGTTCTCTTTGAAAATTGATTGAACCAGCCCCCTGCGGCTGCGCTATATGATGTCTTCCGCTCACCTGAGAGACATCATGCGAACCGAAGAACCCCGCGCCGTCAATCTCAAGGACTATCGCGCGCCAGATTATCGCATTTCCGAAATCGCGCTCGATTTTGTTCTCGATCCCGACAAAACGCGCGTCACGGCGAAATCGAAGGTGGCGCGACAAGGCGGCGGACCGCTGGTTTTGGACGGCGAGCATTTGAAGTTGGTGTCGGCCGCCATTGATGGTAAAGCGCTTTCGGCAGCACAATATAAAGTCGCCGATGGATCGCTGACCATCGCCGAGGTTCCCGCCCAGTTCACGCTCGAGATTGTCACCGAAATCGCGCCGGCCGCGAACACGGCGCTGATGGGGCTTTACACCGCCAGCGGCATCTTCTGCACGCAATGCGAGCCCGAAGGCTTTCGCCGTATCACCTATTATCTCGACCGGCCCGACAATCTTGCCGTGTTCACCACGCGCATCGAAGCCGACAAAAAGAAATATCCGGTGCTGCTGTCGAACGGCAATCTGATCGACAGCGGCGCGCTGCAGGGTGGGCGGCACTTCGCGGTGTGGAACGATCCCTTCAAAAAGCCGAGTTATCTCTTTGCGCTGGTCGCAGGCGATCTGGGCGTGCTGCGGGACGAGTTCGTCACCATGTCCGGGCGCAAGGTGCAACTTGCCATCTATGTCGAACATGGCAACGAGCCGCGCGTGGCTTACGCCATGGATTCGCTCAAACGTGCGATGAAGTGGGACGAAGAGAAATATGGCTGTGAATACGATCTGGACATCTTCATGATCGTGGCTGTGAGCGCCTTCAACTTCGGCGCGATGGAAAACAAGGGCCTCAATATCTTCAACGATCGGTTGTTGCTTGCCTCGCCCGAAACCGCGACGGACGCCGATTATGCGCGCATCGAAAGCGTAGTGGCGCATGAGTATTTCCACAACTGGACGGGCGATCGCATCACCTGCCGCGACTGGTTCCAACTTTCGCTGAAGGAAGGGCTCACCGTTTTCCGCGACCAGAATTTCTCGGCCGATATGAGAAGCCGCGCCGTCAAGCGCATCGAGGATGTGCAGATGCTGCGCATGCGCCAATTCGTCGAGGATGGAGGACCGCTCGCCCATCCCGTGCAGCCGCAGAGCTACATCGCCATCGACAATTTCTACACCGCGACAGTTTACGAAAAAGGCTCCGAAGTCATCGGCATGCTAAAGACGCTGGTCGGCGAAGACGGCTATCGCAAAGCCACCGATCTTTATTTCAAGCGTCATGACGGACAGGCCGCGACCGTCGAAGACTGGGTAAAATGCTTCGAGGACGCGTGCGCGCGCGATCTCACGCAATTCCGCCTCTGGTATCGCCAATCCGGCACGCCGACCATCGAAGCCAAGGGACGCTACGACGCGGCGAACAAGACTTACGCGCTGACCTTGAAGCAATCGCTCGGCCCCACGCCCGGCCAGCCCGAGAAGAAGCCGATGCATATTCCCGTGCGGCTGGGCCTCGTCGCGCAGAGCGGGCGCGCGCTGCCGTTGACGTTGGAAGGGGAAAACGCGGTCGGCCCGGACGAACGGGTCCTGGAACTGACGCAGCCGGAGCAGACCTTCACCTTCGTCGATGTCGCCGAAGCGCCGCTGCTGTCGCTCGGCCGGCATTTCTCGGCGCCAGTAAATTTTCGCAATCCATTGGATCGCAAGCAGCGCGCGGCGCTGATGGCGCGCGACCGCGACGCCTTCAACCGTTGGGAAGCGAGCCAGACGCTGGCCACCGAAGTGCTTCTCGAGATGGCCGCCTCCGCAAAAGCCGGCGGCGCCCCGAAAGCGGACCAGACCTATCTGGCGGCCATCGGCGAAGCCATCGCGCGCGCCGATGAGGACCACGCCTTCGCGGCGCAGCTTCTGATGCCACCGAGCGAAGGCGAACTGGCGATGGCAATGACGCCGGCGGACCCGGACGCGATTCACATCGCGCGTGTCGGACTGATCCGCGCCGTCGCCGCGGCCCATGGCGACGCGCTGGATGCGCTGTATCGCAAGCTCGACTCGAAAGGCGCGTTCTCGCCGGACGCAAAGTCGGAAGGCCGCCGCGCATTGCGCAACGCCGCGTTGCGTTATCTGACTGCCGCCGACGACGAAGCAGCCGCCGCCCGGGCCGATGCGCATTATCGCGGCGCCGCCAACATGACCGACACGATCGCCGGGCTCGCGGCGCTGGCGCGCATGGAGTCGCCACGGCGCGAATCGGCATTCGCCCATTTCCACGACCGCTTTCGCAGCGATCCGCTCGTGCTCGACAAATGGTTGAGCCTGCAGGCCGCCTCGCCCCTGGCGGGCACAGTGGATCGGGTGCATGCGCTTATGAAGCACGCGGCGTTCGACCTGAAGAACCCCAATCGCGTGCGCTCGCTGGTGGGCGCATTCGCCGGCAACCAGTTGCGCTTCCACGCGGTGGATGGCCGGGGGTACGCCCTGGTCGGCGACACGCTGCGCGCCCTCGATGCGATCAATCCACAGGTTGCTGCCCGCATGGCCGGGGCGTTCGAGAACTGGCGGCGCTACGACGCCAAGCGCCAGGCCCTGATGCGCGCCGAACTTGAGAAGACGGCACAGATGAAGGGCCTGTCGGCGAATCTCTTCGAAGTCGCGACCAAGATGCTCGGCTGACGAATCGCGCGACGCTCGACAGCGACTCCGGACTCCTTATCATCCGATTGGCGCGAATCAATCGAGGCGCGCCGTCGATGACTCAAGCACAGGCAGCCGCTCTAACCTTCGTCGCGTCCCTGTCACGGCGCGCGAGCAGCGTGCTGCGCAATGTGCGCTTCACGGTGGTGCTTTCGCTGGTCCTGATCTGCGGCAGCTTTGCCGGCGCCGCCGTGGTGCAAATGCGGCTCGACCGCATGCACGCGCTCGATCAGGCCGCGATGTTCACCGGGCGGCGCGCCGGCGAAATCGCCAGCGATCTGTCCACCACCTTCAACCGCTACCAGGCGCTGGGCGCCGCGTTCGCCAATGCCAGCGAGAGCGCGGAAACCGGCGCGGCGCTTTCCGAGGCTGGCGGCAGCGCGCTCGCCAACATCGCGGTGCTGGACGCGCAAGGTCAGCTGGTTTCCGAACTGAAATCGGCGCCGAAAGGCTTCCTGCCCCTCGATCCGGTGTTGCTCGCACAAGCGGCGAGCGAACGCGTTGTCATCCCGTCGATTGACGGCCGCACGATGACTCTCGCCTTCGCCTCCAACGGCCATATCGTCGCCATGCAACTGAACACGGCCGCGCTAATGCCCAATGCCAGCATGGAGGACGCGCTGCTTGCGCTTCCCGACGGCAGGCTCGTGGCAATGGGCAGTCAATGGAAGCAAGGGCCCCCTGCCAGCGCGTTGGCGCTGACCGACAGCGCCGTGAACGTGATGGTGAAAACGCCTGACGGCAACCGTCTGGTTTCGCTGCGCAAGATTCCGCGCTGGCCGCTCGACGCCGGCGCCTCGATTCCCAGCGGCGAAGCCTTGAGTGCCTGGTACGGCACGTTGCCACTTTATTTTTTCTTTATCTTCGGTCCGTCGCTCGCGGGCGCGGCACTTGCCGTAATTTTCGTGCGCGAATTCGAACGGCGCGCGAAGCTGGCGCATGCCACCAAGACCCTGCGCAGCACCAGGCCGGAAGAGGCGCGGCTGCTCGTGCGGCTGGCGGAGGCCGAGCGCCGCGCCACCGAAGCGCAACGCGCCAAAAGCGAGTTCATCGGCCATATGAGCCATGAGCTGCGCACGCCCTTGAACGCGATCATCGGATTCTCCGAGATCATCGAGCGCGGCGTTTTCGGGGGCGCCGGGCATCCGAAATATGTCGAATACGCGCACGATATCGGCAGCGCGGGCCGGGCGCTGCATGCCAAGATCGGCGATATCCTCGATTTCGCCGACCTCGACGCCGGGCGCCACCCCATCGTCATGAAGATCATCGACGTCGCCGCACTCACGCGTGCCAGCGTGGCAGGCATCGCGGGCCGCGCTTTTGCCCGCCGCATCCGTCTGATCGTGGCACTACCCGATTGCAGTCTGGCCGCAGGCGACGCGCAGGCCGTGCAGCGCATCCTGGCGAACCTGTTGAGCAATGCCACGCAATACACGCCGCCCGGCGGTTCGGTGCGGGTCCAATTGCGCACCGAAGACGGGGCCGTCATCATCAGCGTGCGCGACACGGGCGTCGGCTTCAGCGGAGGCGAGCATACCGGCGAAGCCTTCGCGCGCTTCGATCGTCCCGGCTCCGTCACTGGGACGGGGCTTGGCGTGGCCGTGGCCGCCGCATTGGCACGCCGCATGGGCGGATCGCTAAGGATCGGCAACGCGCAAGACAACGGAACGCTGGCGGAACTGCAACTGCCGAGATCCGCAACGCAAAGGCGTGCTTCGTGATATATGTGCTCGCCATCGTGGTGCTGATGTTTGCCGGCCACGCGTCCAACGATTCGGCCGCGCCATCCTCTGGCGGCATCGCGTCTGCGCGTAGTGCGCCCGCGATTGCGAGCTCCGCGGCTCGTGCAGCGACTGTGCCGGATGGGCTTCAGCCTGAGGACCTGCGCGCGCCTTTCGGCGCTGAATCTCCGAACAGGGCAACCAGCGCCGGCCTATAGATACCAATCGTATTCGGGCGCGGTAATGATCTTGCGCAGGCGCTGCGTCTCGATGCGCTTGGTCTCGCGATAGAGCGCGAGTGTCTCCTCGCCCAGATAGGGCGCCAGACCTATGGCATGTTCCAGCTTCGCGAGCGCCTCGTCGATGGTGAACGGCAGCGCCATGTCGGGGCTGCGCGAGACATTCCCCGACGCGGCCGCGCCGGGATCGATCTTCTTCGACACGCCGTAGTGAACGCCCGCCAGCACGGCCGCCAGCGCGAAATAGGGATTGGCGTCGGCGCCGGCGACACGATGCTCGACGCGGCGCGCGTTCTCGGGGCCGGCCGGTATGCGCAAGCCCACCGAGCGGTTGTTCACCCCCCAACGGCGGTTCACCGGCGCGAACATGTCCGGCTGAAACCGGCGGTAGGAATTCGCGTTCGGCGCGAACAACGCCATCGATTCCGGCATCAGCGCCTGCAACCCGCCGATGGCATGGTGCAGCAGGGGCGATCCTTCCGGCGTTGCGTTGTCGAAGACGTTGCGGCCCTTGTCGTCGATGAGGCTGAGATGGATGTGCAACCCGGTGCCGGCCGCATCCGCATAGGGCTTGGCCATGAAGCTGGCATTAAAGCCGTTCGCCAGGGCGGCCGCCTTCACGATCTGCTTCAGGAACACGGCGTGATCGGCCGCGCGCACGGCGTCGCTCTGATGTTTGAGATTGGCTTCAAACTGTCCAGGTGCGTATTCCTTGCTGGTCGCGCTCATCGGTACGCGCTGGAGAACCGCAGCCTCGGACAGCGCGTTCAGGAAGCCCCGATAGCGGTCGAGGTCGTCCACGCCATAGACGGAGGCCACCTGCTCGCGCACGCCGGTCCGCGGATCGAGTGGCGGCTGGGGCCTGCCAGCCGCATCGCGCGCGGGATCGATGAGATAGAACTCGAGTTCCAGCGCGCAGACCGGCGCGAGCTTGAGATCGGCAAAATGTTCCAGCACCCGCGCCAGCGCCGCGCGCGGCTCGGCCGGATCGGGCGTGCCCTGAGCATCGCGCAGGCTCATCAGCATTTGGGCGCGCGGACCTTCGGCGGTCCACACCGGCGTGATCGTTCCCGGTAGCGGCCATGCCGAACCGTCAGGATCGCCGTCGCCGAAGCCACGGCCCAACGGATTGGTCATCTCGCCATGTGCATCCATGAGATAAATGGAATGCGGGATCTGCATGCCCGACTGGAACAGATACGCCGCGCCGTCGATGGGCAAGCGCTTGCCGCGCAGCACGCCGATCACATCGGCCAGCACCGCATCCAGATATTTTATCTCGGGATGCGACTTGCGCAGCGCCTCGAACTCGACGCGCGCCTGTTCGGCGAATGTGGGGCGCGCGAAATGGGGCACTGAAGCGGATTTGTTCATGATGAAGCTCTGTCAAGACAGGAACGCGATGATAGCGGAGGGGCGAAAAATCCGCAAAACCGTCTTTTCGAGACGTTAACGCGCGATCGATCCCGCCCTTAATCTTTTCAGGAACGCGGCGCTAGCTGCTCCACAGGCGGCAGAAGCGGCGCCTTGACGACACGCGCCATGACAGTGCGCAGCGCCGGGTCCTCGAATGTCGCCGGCACTGTGAGCGACAGGGGGACATCAAGCATCGCCGTCTCGATCTGCGCGAGCGCAATCGCCCGGCGCAGCGACGGTGAATAAAATGACGAATAGGTTCGGCCCACAGGCTGACCGTTTGCCGTCAATAGCGTGTGCGGCGCGGGCGTCAGCGAATCCAATTCGATGGCGACCAGCTTGTGTGTTTCCTTTGCGCGCGCGTTCAGCCACGCCGCGCGGGCGTTAAAGTCGTTATGGGACTCATCAATGAGCGATTCGAGCGAAAGCGATGCGGGCGTCGGAGCTTGCGCCAGCGCATCGCCGGCCGGTTGCCAGTCGCGCCAGGGGCGCGCAATGCCTGCTTCGACGTCCAGAATGTCCATCGCCGCGAGACCGACAGGCTGAATGCCAAAAGGCGCGCCGGCGCGCATGATGCGATCCCAGAGCGCCACGCAATCGTCCGCGCCGCACCACAATTCATAGCCGCCATGCTCGCCCCAGCGCGAGATCGTCACGTCCAGTCCGCGCCAGAACTGCCTTCTGAAGGCCAGTCTCTCAAGATCGGGCTCGAGACCGGCCCCGCTCAGCAGGGCCTTCGCACACGGCCCGACAATCGCGAGGCCGCCTTCTTCGGTCGTCGTGTCGCGCGTGCGTACGTCGAATTGCAATGCGGCGCGCCGAATCCATTCGCTGTCGGATGCGGCCGAAACGAGGCGGAAGCTTTCGCGTCCGTAACGCGCCAGAGCCCCGGCACCGCGCACGCCGCCGCCGTCGGACAGCCACAACGCCTTGAAAGCGATTCCCGGCACA
The DNA here is from genome assembly GCA_036489635.1 of Rhizomicrobium sp. Taxonomy (GTDB): domain Bacteria; phylum Pseudomonadota; class Alphaproteobacteria; order Micropepsales; family Micropepsaceae; genus Rhizomicrobium. The sequence continues at coordinate 19,087 of DASXFK010000083.1, forward strand.
AGCTGTGCGCTGTCGCGCGTCAGCAGCCGCGACAGGAATTCGCTCGCGCGCGGGCCCTCGAATGCCACGCGCCAGCGCCAGGAGATATCCGCGACGGCAACGCGGGCGCGCGCCGCCAGCGCTTCGTCGGCGATGTCGGAGTAGCAGATTGCCAACGTCGCGCTATTGCGCGCGATCCAGCCATTGCTTCGGTTGAGGGCAGCGGCGCGAACATGGAACGGGGTCGCGCGCAATTCGATCACGACAGACGGCCGGATTTCATGTCCGCCTGAACGGCGTAAGCGGCCATCGCGCCGGACGCGCAGGTCCCCAGCACGCCCGCCGTGGTGGAAGGACCTGCGAGATACAGCCCTTTAATCGGTGTGCGCGGAGAACGCTCACCCAGACCCGGGCGCAGGTCGAACATTTGGTCGGCGGCAATCTCGCCGCCCCATAGATCGCCTTCGGTGACGGTGAGTTCTTCCTCGATGTCGGGCGGCACGATGACCTGGATGGCCTGAATACGCGCCAATGTGCCGGGCAACATCTGTTCCACTCTGGCGATGGCGTGATTGCGGAGCTGGCCGCGCTTCTCATGCGTCCAGGCGCCATCGAACAGCCGGTTGGGCACGCTGCCGATCGTGAGCGTCATCGTCGCCGCCCCCGTCGGCGCCAGGCTGGGATCGGCCGCGGAGACAACGCGTACCGTGATCGGCAGATGCTTGGGGATGGTGTTCGCTCGCCAAGCGGCATGGGCGAAAGCGAAATCCTGGATGTCCGGCGCAATGTGAATCGGGGCGCGCAACGCTTCGGGAGCGCCGGCGCGAGACAGATCCGGCGCCGCATTCAGGGCGAGCAGGACGCGCGCTGTCGATCCGCAGAAGCGGAACGTCGAAACGGCGCGCGTCAACTCCTCCGGCAGCGTGTTCCATTGGAAGAAAGAAAGAAACGTGCGCTTCACATCGAAGGTCGAAATGACCGAGCGCGCCGCCAGATCGTTGCCGTCGGCAAAAGACACGCCGCAAACCCGGCCGCGCTTGCGGCGGATTTCCACGACGTCTGCGCCACAGCGAATCTCGACACCGGCAGCGCGCGCCGTGTCGGCCAATGTGTCGGCTAGTTTGCTCAAGCCGCCGGCGACGGTGCCTGAGCCGCCGCGGCCCGGCGCGAGCAGATGAAGTGCGGAGCCGGACAGGAAAGGGTCGGTACTGCGCCCCTCGAGTGCGCGCGCCATCAGATGCGCCTGCCGGCGTGGATCGGCAGTCGTCGTGAGAAAACGCTCTGCCAGCGACGTGTCGCCGAGTTCCGCACCCGGCCACGGTGCCTGCGCGGCGCGATGCCGCAAAAAGCGCAGGTATCTTGGAATCGGCGTGCGCGCCTGCGCTTCGGCATGGACGAGCGCGGCGTCGCGCATGCCGTGGGTGGTGCGGTCGAGGGCTTCGCATTCCTGCGGCCCCAGCACGTCGACCCGGTCTGGCCACACCGCGACCGAAGCCGGAGCCGGAAGGAAAAGCGCACCCGCTTGCGCCAGCCCTAGCGACCAGAACAGAGGCGCCGGAATGGGCGCGAGTTCATCGCCAAAAGGCGAAGCGCGAAAGCCCGGATGGAACTCGCGCGTCGTGCAGCGGCCGCCGGGATGCGTCGCGCGCTCCGCAACGATCACTTTCATGCCGGACCGGGCCAACAGAATGCTCGCCGCCAGCCCCTCTGGGCCGGCGCCGACGATGCAGACATCATAGCGCAAGGTGCCAGCCCCTCATTGCCGCCGCCGATTCCAGTTCAAGCGTCCACGCAGAGCTGCAGGATACCTATCAAAGCAAAGGGCGGAAACGGCTCGGTCGAACCATTTCCGCCCTTGGTTAATTGAGCACGCCTTCCGGCTTAGAGGACGCCGCGCTTGTGCTCGCCGACCACGATGCGGCCGGGATTGAAGGCGCGTTTGAAGACGCCCATCGCCTTGCGCGGCTCGGCATCGCCACACATGAACACATCGAACGCCGCATAGCCCTTCTCCGGCCATGTGTGCACGCTGATGTGGCTCTCCGCCAGCACGGCAACGCCAGAGATGCCGCCGCCGTCGGAGAAGGTGTGCAGATGGATATGAAGCAGCGTTGCGCCGGCTTCATGCACCGCATCGATCAGCGCCTGCTCGATCCTGTCGCGGTCGTCCAACCCTTCCGCGTCCCACAGATCGATGATCAGGTGACTGCCCGCATAGGTCAGACCGTTGCGGGTGATGAAGTGATCCTTATGTTCCTCGTTTGCAGCGGGAACGATCGAGACGGGCTTCGCTGAGGTCCGGACGCGTGGCGCCCTCGCTTCTTTGTTCGCCGTCACCAGTTGCAGTCTAGCCATTTCGGGCACCTACCCTTCTCTAAGGTTGACACCTGCGCCTTGGCCTTACGGACTTCCGGACGCCGATAAGAAGAAAGCGGCCGGAGGAAGTGGAAACTTCCGCCGCGCCGCCCTGCTCCGTTGCCGGAACAACGCGGAATATAGGGACGTTTTTCCCTCGCGCAACAATTATTGTCACCCAAGCGCCAATTTTTTCTGGCTGCGGCGATGTCAGCGCGCCGCGACGTGCGTCGAATGCGCCATCACACACCGTCACAAAGCGTAAGAGAACGCGAGGGGCGCATCCTTGGCGGCGCGCTTGCCAGCGGCGGCGCGCGGCCCTACAAGGCCGCGCCTTCCGTCGCCGATTCCAGTCAAACACAGGAGATCACGATGCCAGCATCGAGCTTCAAGGAGCGCCTTCACAAAGGTTACGCACAGGTTCTGACGCTCTCCGGCAAGCCGTTGGCGGACGAGAAGAGCCAGTTCCAGCGCATCAAGATCTTCGACACGATCTCCAACGGCCGGGTGATGACGTTGGACGACATCGTCCAGATCACCACCCGCGACGAAAGCGCCTATGCCGAAATGCTGACACATTTGCCGATTCTCGAGCACGGCAACGTGCAGCGCGTGATGATCGTCGGCGGCGGCGACCTCTCCATCGCCGACGAGGCGCTCAAGCACAAAGGCGTCAAGGAGGTCGTCCTTGTGGATATCGACGGGCGGGTGATCGAGCTGTGCAAGGAGCATTTCGGCGAGATCAACGCCCGCGCCTTCAAGGACAAGCGCCTCAAGCTGGAAGTCGCCGATGCTTTCGAATATCTCGGCCGCCGCCAAAGCAAAGAGCGGTTCGATCTGGTCGTCGCCGACCGTCCCGATCCCGTCGGGCCCGGCAAAGCACTGTTCGGCGAGACCTTCTACGACCGCGTACTGGGTGCGCTGAAACCGGGCGGCTTCGCCACCTTCCAGACCGGTGTTCCGTTCTACCAGCCTTGGGAGATCACCGATGCGCTCAAGGAACTTGCCGCGTTCTTCCCCCAATCGGGTCTCTATCTGACGGTGGTGCCGACCTATATCGGCGGCTTCATGGCGCTGTCCTGGGCGGGCAAAGGCAAGAGCGCGCGACTGGGCACGCCCGCGGGCATCCGGCGAGCGGCCGCTGCCTTTAAGAAAGCCAAGCTGAAGACCGATTATTACAACCCGGCGGTTCATGCTGCAGCCTTCGCGCTGCCCGAATGGATCGCACGGCTGGTTCCTTAAGAGCGGCGCACCAATCGGGTGAAGATCGCGCGCACCCGCGATTGGGCGTCGGCGAGCGATTCTTCCAGAGTGGCGAAATCGCGCGCGCCCGCTGCCCGCGCCAGCAGCGCCTTCAGGCCCGGCGACGCCTCTTGCGGGTTCAGCGTTCCCTCCACCGCGATGCGCAGCACTTGCATGAGTGCATTCTCGATGCGCGCAGTGGATATGAGAGTCTGTGCGTCAGCGGCGCAGAGCGCCTGCGCGCCGGCGAGTTTCTGGAGCGCCGCGACCGTATTGGGCTCGACGATGCCGCGCTCGGCATTGGCGAGTTGCAGCGTCTGAGCGACAAACTCGATATCGACCAGCCCGCCGGGCGCGAACTTCACATCCCATCGGCTTTTGCCCGGATATTGGGCCGCGAGCTTGTCGCGCATCTCGGCGGCGTCGGCGGCGATCTGCTGTGGCGATCGCGGGACGGCGAGCGTAGCCGCAATCACCTTCTCGACTTCGCGCGCAAGGCCTGCGCTACCGGCCACAACGCGCGCGCGCGTGAGCGCCATGCGCTCCCATGTCCAGGCGTCGCCCGCGTGATAGCGCGAGAAGGATTCAAGGCTGACCGCAACAGGGCCTTTGTTGCCGGTGGGCCGCAGCCGCATGTCCACTTCGTAAAGGCCGCCTTCGACCGTGAGCGTCGTCAGCGCGGCGATGAAGCGCTGCGCCAGACGCGCGAAATAGACCGGAACCGGCAGAGGTTTCGCGCCGTCCGACTGTTCGACAGCGGCGGGCGCGTCATAAATGAAAATCAGATCGAGGTCGGACGCCGCCGTCATTTCGCGCCCGCCAAGCTTGCCCATAGCGATCACCGCGAACGCGCCGCCGGGAACGCTGCCCGATGCAGCGGCAAGTTCGCGTTCGACGACGCAAAGCAATCCCGCAATAACGCTTTCCGCAATGCGCGCGAACGCGGGGGCCGCATCGGGCGCGGCAATC
>DASXFK010000084.1:0-13550 GCA_036489635.1 Rhizomicrobium sp.
CGCGCCCATCATCGGCCTGCTCGACGCGGGCGGCGCGCGCATTCAGGAAGGCGTGTCGAGCCTCGCGGGCTATGGCGAAGTGTTCAAGCGCAACGTGCTGGCGTCCGGCGTGGTGCCGCAGATCAGCGTGATCATGGGGCCGTGCGCGGGCGGCGATGTGTATTCGCCCGCCATGACCGACTTCATCTTCATGGTGAAGGATACCAGCTACATGTTCATCACCGGCCCCGATGTGGTGAAGACGGTGACGCATGAAGACGTGACGCCGGAAGAACTCGGCGGCGCAAAGGTCCACACCACCAAATCCGCCGTGGCCGACGGCGCTTATGACAACGACGTCATCGCCATCGAGGAAATCCGCAGGCTCTACGATTTCTTGCCGCTCTCCAACCGCGAAAAGCCGCCGCACTGGCCGACTGAGGACGATCCCAAGCGTCTGGAGATGTCGCTCGACACGCTGATCCCGGAAAATCCCAACAAGCCTTACGACATGAAAGAGCTGATCCTGAAGGTCGCGGACGAGGGCGATTTCTTTGAGATCGGCGAGGCGTTCGCCCGCAACATGATCACCGGCTTCGGGCGTCTGGAAGGGGCGACCGTGGGCATCGTCGCCAATCAGCCGATGGTGCTGGCGGGCGTGCTCGACAACGACGCCAGCCGCAAAGCAGCGCGCTTCGTGCGCTTCTGCGATTGCTTCGAAATCCCCATCGTGACGTTTGTGGACGTGCCCGGCTTCCTGCCCGGCACCGCGCAAGAGCACACGGGCATCATCAAGCACGGCGCGAAGCTTCTTTTCGCCTATGCCGAAGCGACATGCCCGAAGGTAACGGTGATCACGCGCAAAGCCTATGGCGGTGCCTATGACGTGATGGCGTCCAAGCACATGCGCGCGGATGTGAACTATGCATGGCCGACGGCGCAGATCGCGGTGATGGGCGCCAAGGGCGCGGTGGAGATCATCTTCCGCCAGGACATCGGCGACAAGGACGCCATCGCCGCGCGCACGAAGGAATACGAGGACCGCTTCCTCAATCCTTTCATAGCAGCCTCGCGCGGCTACATCGACGACGTCATCCGTCCGCACTCCACCCGCTGGCGCATCATCCGCGCCCTCAGGATGCTGAAGAACAAGCAGGTCCCGCAAATCTGGAAGAAGCACGGCAACATACCACTGTGAGACGCGCGATGAATGTTGCGCGCGCGCTCGGGCTGTCGCTGCTTGCGCTGGCGATCGTGTACGTCCCGGCCTTTGCCTTGGTAGGCTTTCTGCGTCCAGCGATGAACGACGCCGTGCCGATGATAATCGTCGTCACCGCCGCCTTGGCGTGCATCTTGGCGGCCGGCTACGCGCTTTGGCGCCGGATTGGCCCGGGGGCGTTTGGTTTGTGGCTGGCGGCGCGGCGCTTCTTTGTCTATGCGCTCGCGGTTTCAATTCCGCTGAGCGCCTTGGCGCAATTCGCCACGATGCACGCGCACGAAACAGGGCCGCTGGCCGGATTGACCCTGCCGTTTGTCATGGCCGGATTCTACTTCCTCATCTGCGCGCCGATACAGGAAGAATTCATCTTTCGCGGCCTGGTGCAGACAGTGTTTGCGACCGAAATCGGCGCGCAATGGCCCGCCGTCGGCGCCGCCGCGCTGCTCTTCGCGCTGGTGCATCTTGTGATCGGTCCGGTGACGGCTGCGGCGGCGCTGGTTCTCGGCCTGGTGGCAGGCGAACTCAGACGCCGAAGCGGAAGCCTGCTTCCCGCCATTCTCTGCCACGCAATTTTCAATTTGCCGGGATTATTATTCTAATCTGCGGCGCCCATTGGCCTTGCGACATCTTCGAGCGAGCGCCCTTCGGCCTTGACGCCGAGAAGCATCTCGACAATCGCCGCAACAATCATCAAGCCGCCGCCGAAGAGGTAGCCCCACAGGATGCGTTCGCGTGAGCCGCTTTCGATCAGCGCGCCGAACACCGCCGGGCCCGCCACGCCGCCCAGCGCGGTGCCGAAAGCGTAGAACAGCGCGATGGTCAGCGCGCGCGCTTCCAGCGGGAAACTTTCGCCGACGGTGAGATAGGCGGCGCTGGCGCCTGCCGAGGCGAAGAAGAAGATCACCGTCCATGCCGCGGTCTGTTCGGCGGCGCTGAGGATTCCGATGCTGAACAGATAGCCCACCACCGCCATCAGCACGCCGGCGATGGCGTAGGTGCCCGCGATCATCGGCTTTCGCCCCACGGTGTCGAACAGGCGGCCGAGCAATAGCGGCCCCAGGAAATTGCCTGCCGCGAAGGGCAGCATGAACCAGCCGATGTCGCTTTGCGCGACACCATAGAATTTCGTCAGGATCAGCGCATAGGTGAAGAAGATCGCGTTGTAGAAAAACGCTTGCGTCGCCATCAGCGTCAGCCCCAGCACCACGCGGCGCGGGTGGTTCACGAACAGCATTCTCGCAACGCCCGGCAACGTCAGCCTGAACGACGGTGAAAGCGAGATCGTGGGCAAGCCCGCCGGCGCGCCATCCCCTGCCCGCTGCTCGATCTCGGTCACGATGGCTTCGGCTTGCGCAATCCGCCCATGCGTCATCAGCCAGCGCGGGCTTTCCGGCAGGAGGCGGCGCAGGAACAGCAGGCACGCCGCCAGCGCTCCGCCGATGATGAAGGCCAGCCGCCAGCCGACATCCGCCGCGAAGATATGCGGATCGAGGACGAACACGGAGCCCAGCGCGCCGAACGCCGCCCCCAGCCACCAGCTTCCGTTGATCGCCAGATCGGTGTGGCCGCGATAGCGCGCCGGCGTGAACTCCTGCACGGCGGAATTGATCGCGGAATATTCCCCGCCGATGCCGGTACCGGTGAAAAAACGGAACAGCGCGAACGACCAGAAATTCCACGCGACGCCGCTCAGCATCGTGGCGACCATGTAGACTCCCAGCGTCACGAAGAAGAGCCGCTTGCGGCCGAGCCGGTCGGTCAGCCAACCAAAATAGAGCGCGCCCAGCACCGCGCCCACGAGGTAGGCGCTGGCCGTCAAGCCGATCTCAGTCGGCGACAGCGCCAGCGAGGCGCGATCCGACAATGCGCCAGACAGCGAGCCCACAAGCGTGACCTCAAGCCCGTCGAGCACCCATGTCGCGCCCAAAGTGACAGCGACAAGCGTGTGAAACCGGCTCCAGCGCAGCCGATCGAGCCGCGCCGGAATGGCGCTGACAATGCTTTGTGCAGATGTCATCTGCGCGCAAATGCGCCGGACGCCACTGGGACGCTACGGCCTGAACTTCGGCGGGATGGCGGCGACTTCGGCCGCGCTCATCGGCGTCATCGTCTTGACGATGCATTTCATCTCGGTGCCGCCGGGCTGGCCGAATTGGCGGGTCGAAGCCGAGATGTCCCAATCCAGCGCGTCGCAAACCTGATCGGAGCCGCGCGACTTCGTGACCAGATGCACGCCCGGCATTTTCAACTCCGCGCAATCGGAAGCCAGATCGAGCCGGTAGAAATGGTTGACAGCCACCTTGACGTAGATCGTATGCGCGTCAGGCGCCTTCCAGGTTTGGAATTCGCGCATGGAAAAGCATGTATTGGCAGGTTGGGCCGACGCGGGCATAGCGGCCAACGCCGTTACGCCGAGGATCGCCAGAGCTATGGCCTTCATGGTGGAAACTCCTGTGTATATGCGAGGCCCTCTCCAGCACCGATAATAAACCTGCATCGGGCGCGACGGAAGTCCGCAGAGCTATTTCGCGCCTGCCCAGGCACAGCATTCCATTTCCACGCGCGCGCCCAGCGCCAGCGCCGCGACGCCAAAGGCCGAGCGCGCCGGCAGACGGTCCGGCTTGAAATATTCCAGATAGATCGCATTGAACGCGCGCCACTCGCCCATGTCAGCCAGCATCACGGAACATTTGAACAAATCGTCGAAGCTGAGCCCGTTCTGCTCCAGGGTGCGCGCGATGTTCTGCATCATCTGGCGCGTCTCGGCTTCGATGCCGCCGGCGACAAGCTTCATGGTGCCCGGCTCGTTGCCCAGCGCACCGGAAAGGTAGAGCACGTCGCCTGCGCGCACCGCGTCTGAGAACGGCAGGCCGGCGTCGATCGAGCCCCGGGAACGCATGAATTTGAGCATGGACAGCCTTTCCTGGCGAAAATGGGCCTTTGACGCGGGGATGTTAAACGATCCCTAACCCAAATGCGCGACCGTTTGCGGCATGACCCGCACCGCATTCGGTCGCCGTTCGCAATGCCAGAGCCGGCAAGCCCAGATCGCGCCCGTTCCACGGGCCGCAGCCTTGCCCGCGGCCGCATCCGCGGCTCGCGCGGAGCCGGCGGTGGAGCATCCCTTCTCGCTGGAGATGGAAAGCGATGGAGCTTCGCTCGAACAGGAATTGCAGGCCTGGAAGAAGAGCCGGTCCTTCAACATTCCGTGGCGTCAGCTCAATCTGATGGCATCGCTGTGTTTCGGCCTCGCCTCTTTCGTGCTGCCGTCGGGCGTGAACGATTGGGTCGATTGGTTACTCTACGCCCTGATGGCGATGAGCTTCTACGCCTGGTACACCGGGCGGCGCGCCAAGAAGAAAAGCTGATCGCGCGAAATTACTTTTCTGCGAATTCCAGCGTGCGCGCTGCCAGCGCCGCGACGCGGCTGGCGGATTTCTCGATGTGGACCAGTCTGCGCCGCATGATGGTCATGGCGTTGACGCTCGCCAGTTCCGCGCCGGAAAGACGCCGCAAGCGATTGGACTGCGCTGCGCCAAGCGGTGTGGTGGAAAGATCGGCCAACGCGTTCTGCCGCGCGATGGCCAGCAACTCCTCGGCGCGGGCCGCGTCAATCTGGTCCGCGCGCCCACGCAGCAGCACCTGCATCGACACGAGGTCGGAGGCGAGCAGATAATTGGCGCCGAGAAGCTCGTTCAGGCTGGCCAGCACGCGGCGGTTGCTGTTGGGCTCATCGGCCAGCCTGCGCGCTACGCCTGACATGGCGCCCACCGCATCGAGCACGCGCTTGCGCGCCAGGCGATAGACCTGCTCCGCCGGACCTCGCGTCAGCGCCGCGGCCGCGAATTCGCGGTCCGCCGCCAGCAGTCCGGCGATAGACTTCGGCAGGTCGCGGCGTTCCCAGCTCGGCAGCAGGAAAGCGAAGACATAGGAGATCGCCGCGCCTACAAGCGTATCCACGATGCGCTCGGCGAATAGCGGATGCGCGCCCGGCGCGAGCAGGTGCAGCAGGAGCAGCGCCGTGATCGAAGCCGACACGGCAGTGATGCGATACGCCACCGCGCCGTAAGCGTGGCTCACCGCAACCGAGACGAGGACGATCAGCATCAGCCAGCCAAGCGGCACGACATGAATCAGCCCCGCCGCGATGACGCAGCCGATCAACGTGCCCACCACGCGGTCGGTGCGGCGCTGGCGCGTGACGCTGTAATTGGCGCGCATGATGAGCGCGATGGTGAGCAACACCCATGTGCCGTGCGCGAAGTGCGGCACCAGCCGCGTCAGCGCGTAGCCGGCAAGCATCGCCAAACTCAGACGGATGGCATAGCGCAGGCTCGGCGAAGCCAGGCTGAACTGCGAGCGCAGCACCGACAGGCCGCCCGGATGCGGTTGCATGAAAGGGATAAGATCGAGCAGCTTCGACGGCGCGGTCTTCAGATCGCCATTGAGCGATTGCACCAGCGCGGCCATGCGCGTGCCTGCGCGCCGGAGCTTTTCCGCCGTGGCGCGGAAGGCGGCGAGGGTTTCGGCATCGGCGGCGCGGTCGATGCGCGCGATCTCCTGCGCGATGTCCTCGTGCAAAGCCGCGTGCGAGGGCAGCGCCGCGTGGCCCCAGGTGTGATGCAGCGCGATGGAGAGGCTTTCCGCATCGTCGGCAAGGTGGCAGGTGAGGCTGTGCAGGCGGCGCATCAGATGGCGGTGAGCTGCCCGCTCGAGAATGGCGATGTCGGCATCCGTCGACAGCATGGTCTCGAACGCATCCGACAAGGCGATCAACGCATCGGCGCGGCGGCGCTGCCTTGGTGTGCGCACGCGGTCGAATATGGCATCGCGCGCGGCCTGGAGTTTCTCCACCAGAACCGAATGCACCTCGATCATCTGGCGAAAGGCGCCGCGGCCTTCGCTGTCGGGTTCGTAGAGCGCTGCCTTTGCGCGCAGATAATTCGAGAAGGCGCGCAAGGCCTCGATCAGAAGCAGCCGCCGGTCCCAATCCTCGAATCCAAAGCCATAGGCGAGCGCGAAGAGCCCGTAAGCCAGCGCGCCGGCCGCGAACAGCGCCGCCTGTTGCAGAATCTCGGCGAGGCCGCCGCCTTCAGCGCCCATCGCCAGCACCAGCGCCAGCATCATCGCAATGCCGGGGCCAATGGCGCGCTTGCCGTAAGCTGTCATCACGCCGGCGACGAAAGCCGATGCCGCGATCACGACCGCCATCAGCCACGGTGAGGCTTTGGCGAGCGCGGCGAGCACGGTGATCAGCGAGGCCAGCACCAGCGTGGCAGCGAACACCACCGGCTTCTGCCGCAGCGCCCCCGGCTGATCGACGATGCTCATGCACAGCGCGCCGATGCTGGCGGCCACGGCGACGGCAAATCCGCCTGCCAGCGCAAAGCCCACGCCAACGACGACGAGCCCCAACGCCACTGCCAGTCCGTTGCCGATATGGGCGCGGAACAGGATGAGGCCGATACGGCGCGGCAGGGTGGTCAATACGGGCATATATCGGGAAACTCCGGCTTGGCCCAAAGGTTTACGACAAGCATCAAACCCCCTAAAACGCTGGCAAATCCCGGCCAAATCCAGGCCGCCCAGGGGGTCGAGTGTTTAGCAAGATTCTGATCGCCAATCGCGGCGAGATCGCCTGCCGCGTGATCAAGACCGCCCGTAAGATGGGTATCGCCACCGTCGCCGTCTATTCGGACGCGGACAAGGACGCGCTGCACGTGGAAATGGCCGACGAGGCGGTGAACATCGGCCCCGCGCCCTCCGCCCAATCCTATCTGCAAATCGACAAGATCGTGGAGGCTTGCAAGCAGACCGGGGCGCAAGCCGTGCATCCCGGTTACGGCTTCCTCTCCGAGCGCGAAGCCTTTGCCGAAGCGCTGGCAAAAGCGGGGGTGACGTTTATTGGGCCGAACAACCATGCCATCGCCGCAATGGGCGACAAGATCGAGTCCAAGAAGCTGGCGCTGGCCGCGAAGGTGAGCACGGTTCCGGGCTTCATCGGCGAAATCACAGGCGCCGAGCACGCCAAGAAGATCGCCGCGGAGATCGGCTATCCGGTGATGGTGAAGGCGAGCGCCGGTGGCGGGGGCAAAGGCCTGCGCATCGTTCACAAGGAAAGCGAGCTGGTGCAGGCGATCCAGTCGTCGCAGCACGAAGCCAAAGCAAGCTTCGGCGACGACCGGCTGTTCATCGAGAAATTCGTCACCGAGCCGCGCCACATTGAAATTCAGGTGATGGGCGACAAGCACGGCAATGTGCTCTACCTCAACGAGCGCGAATGCTCGATCCAGCGCCGCAATCAGAAAGTGATCGAGGAAGCGCCGTCGCCGTTCCTCGATGCCGCCACGCGCAAAGCGATGGGCGAACAGGCGGTGCAGCTTGCCAAGGCCGTGGGCTATGACAGCGCCGGCACGGTGGAGTTCATCGTCGACAAGGATCGCAAGTTCTACTTCCTCGAAATGAACACGCGCCTGCAGGTGGAGCATCCGGTCACGGAACTCACCACGCATCTGGATCTGGTCGAGCTGATGATCCGCTCCGCCGCTGGCGAGAAGCTGCCGCTGACGCAGAAGGATGTGCAGCTCGACGGCTGGGCCGTCGAAGCGCGCGTCTATGCGGAGGACCCCTATCGCGGATTCCTGCCATCGACGGGCCGCCTGGTGCGCTATCGGCCGCCGCCAGAAGGCGAGCGCGCCGACATCGTCATCCGCAACGACACCGGCGTGTATGAAGGCGGCGAAATCTCGATCTACTACGACCCGATGATCGCCAAGCTTTGCACCCACGCAACCACGCGCATTGCCGCGATCGACGCGATGGGCGCCGCGCTGGATGAATTCACCATCACGGGCATCAGCCACAACATCGCGTTCCTCGACGCGATCATGCACAACGACCGCTTCCGCAGCGGCAAATTCACCACCGCCTTTATCGCCGAGGAATATCCGGAAGGCTTCCACGGCCGCCCCATCGACGAAGCTATCGCGCATCGCTTCGTCGCCGCTGCCGTCGCGGCCAAGCTGATGCGGGCGACGCGCGCGGCGGAAATCACCGGCACATTGAACGGGCGCCATCGCGCTGCCGGCGAGTACGTCGTCACCTTGAACGGCGCTTATGGCGACAAAAATCTCGCCGTGAACGACGCCCACATGAACGAAGGCCGCCTGTTCCTGCGCATCGACGGCAAGCCTTTCTCCGCCGCGACCGACTGGCATCTCGGCAAGCCCGTGATGCATCTGCGCGAGAAGGACAGCGAGTACGCCATCCAGATCGCGCGCCTTGCAGGCGGCTATCGCGTCATCCAGGGCGGCGCGCGCGCGACAGTGACTGTGCGCAGACCACAAGCCGCCGAACTCGCTGCGCTGATGCCGAAGAAGAAAGCGGCGGACACCTCCAAATTCCTGCTCTGCCCAATGCCGGGGCTGGTCGTCTCGGTGAACGTGACGGAAGGGCAGGACGTGAAGGCGGGTGAATCGCTGGCGGTTGTCGAAGCGATGAAGATGGAAAACGTCCTGACCGCCGAACGCGACTCCAAAGTCAAAAAAATCAACGCCAAAAAAGGCGACAGCCTCGCGCTGGACGACGTGATCCTGGAGTTCGCTTAAAGGATCGATTGTCTTCGCTGTTCAATGGCAGCGGATCGCTTTCAAGAACCGCTCCGCCGATTGCAGTTCGGCCCGCAGTCCCGCGCGGCGCGCCTCGGCGGGTTCGTCGCGGCCCCATTTTTCGGCCTGGAAATGCTCATCGACATGCGCGGCGTGGAACGCCTCATCCGCCGTGATGCGTCCCGCTATCAACGCCAGCGCAATGGTCAGCGAGCCGGTGATCGTCGTGGCGGCGTGGAGCGCGACGAGTTCGTAGTCGTTCAAGGCGCGGGCCGCATTTTCGAGCGCAGCTATGGATTGTTCCGATTGCGCGACGTGGCGGATGCCCGACGTCACTGCGAGCCTTGCGCCATATGTCTGCGCCAGCCATTCCAGAAGTGGATCCCAGCTTGCCGCCTGACGGGCGATGAGTGCGTTCGGCGTTTCCGCACGATAGGACACCAGATCGGTGCGGCCGAAACCCAGAACATGCTCGATCGTCGCGCACCGCTGGGAAGGTACTGTGTCGATGGCCGCGAAGCTCAGCCGGGTCATCGGCATGGAGGCCATGTCGATCTCTTCGCCCTGCTCGCGCCATTCCTCCGCGATGGCTTCGGCGAGGGCCGCGTTGGGCAGCGCGAACGGCGCGCGCGCGGGAGTCTTCAGCGGCTTGCCGTCCAGATGTACGGCGAACCCGCCATCGCCGGGCGCGACGCTTACCGCTTTGTAGAAGCGTTTCACTTCTTCAGGCCCATCGCGGCCTTGTTGGCAACCTTGGCGGGCTTGCGCTTCGCCTTCGGCAGGCGGGCCCGCAGCGCATCGGGGAGTCCATCATGCGGGCCGAGTTTCGTTTTGGGGTGATCGAACCAGAACGCTTCGCCGGTTTCCTCGTCGCGATGGGGATGCAGCGGATACCAGATTTGCGCGCGCTGGCGGCTTGCCTCGCCCCCGACCAACAACAGTGCATCACTTTTGCTGTTGTTGATGAGGGTGTGCGCGATGCCTGTCTTCGCGCGCCAGCCGATGAAATCGCCCTCGCCCATCGGCGTGACGGAGCCGTCCGTCCAGGCATCGACGCGGCCCGAGACGACATACGCGAATTCGTCCTCGTCGCGCTCGGCATGGGGAAAGCTGGTGCGGCGTCCGGGCTTTAAGATGTCGAAATGCACGCCGATGCGCGTGAAGCGCGCGTTCCGGCCGAATGGCGCACCGATCTCATGCCTTTCCGTGCTGCCGGGATAGCCGCCGCCCTCCTTCTTCAGGATTTTGCGCCAATGCACGACGAAATCCGGCTTGCCCGGCTTGCGCCCGGCTTTCGATCCCGGCTTGCCGTCATTGGGGCCGAGTTTGTGCTTTGGCGCATCGGGCCAGAACATGGCCATCTTCTTCAGATTCTCGTTCGCGGCATCGTCGCCGGGATGCACCGCGCGGGAGTTGCGGCGGAACGCTTCGGTCATCACGAAGATGCGCGCGTCCTTGCCGCTGTTGTTGACCAGCGAATGTGCCAGGCCCGTGGCGGTGTGCAGCGCCACGCCGTCGCCTTCGCGCAGCCGATGCAGGTGGCCGTCCGCCCACAGATCCGGCGCGCCTTCGAGCACGAAAGCAAATATCTCGAGCTCGTCCATCGCCATCGGAGGATAGGCGCGCGTGCCCGGCGGGATGCGCAGATGTGCCACGCGGAAGCGATTGAGCCCGGCAGCGGCGGAAAGCTCCGACGCGAAACCGAAATCCTCCGACGCCTGAGGGGGCGCGGCCGGCGCTTCGATGGCGCCGCGGCTGACGATGAAATCGGGGCGCGTCTTCATTTTTTCCTCTTCTGGAAAAGATCGCGGGCGTCGCTGTCGTTGAAGCCCAGAAACTTCCACGAGCGCGCCATGTGCGAGGAGAGCGGCGCGGTGGCTTGCAGGCGGCCTTCGCCGGGATGCTCGATGTCGATGGAGCGCGCGTGCAGATGCAGCTTGTCGGCGATCTCGCCTTTGCCGCGCGAGGCGCCGCCGCCATATTTGAAATCGCCGACGATGGGCGTGCCCAGCGAGGCCAGATGCACGCGGATCTGATGCGTGCGCCCGGTCAGCGGCTTGGCCGCCACCCACGCATATTCATCGCCCACGGTATCGACCACCACGTAATCTGTGAGCGCGTATTTCGCGTCTCCGTCCTTGATGTCCTTGGTCACCACGCGCTCGTCACGGCCGTGCGGTCCGTGTCCGCCTTCCTTCGCCAGCGCCAGCTTGATGGTGCCGCGCTTTTCCTTGGGCACGCCTTTCACCAGCGCCCAATACACCTTTTGCGCGTCGCGCTTGGCGAACAGTTCGGAGAGCAGCGCCGCCACCGATGTCGTCCGCGCCACGACCAGCACACCGGAGGTGTCACGATCCAGCCGATGCACCAGCTTGGGGCGCTGGTTCTTCTCGAACATCAATTGATGCAGCATGCCGTCAACATGCGTGGTCAGCCCGCTGCCACCCTGCGTGGCGAGGCCGGAGGGCTTGTTGAGAACGATCACGCTGGAATCCATATAGATCACAATATCTTCGAGCGTTTTCCTCTCATGCTCACGGGGCTGTGGACGGGCTGTTTGCGATTTTGTGAGTCGTTCCTCCGCGTCCTTGTGGACGGTTTCCAATTGCGGCGGCAGGCGCAGGGTTTGGCCTGTGGACAACCGTTCGCTGGCCTTCGCGCGCTTGCCGTCCACCCGCACCTCGCCCTTGCGCAGCAGCTTTTCCAGCATGATGTGGTTCAGCGCCGGGTAATGCCGCTTGAACCAACGGTCGATGCGGATGCCGTCGTCATCCTTCGCGACGTAAGCGGTCTTGCTCATTGCGGCGCTTCTGTTGACGGGTCGGATCGAGTCACCTAGCGTTTCCTCGTGAGGGGATGGGGTTCCCCCTTTAACCGCCGGACCGGCCGAAAAGCCAGATGGCTGATGACTCCTACCGCAATTAACCGCGGCAGGACCGTGTCTACCGACACCCGCCGCAAGGCGGGTTTTTCGTGCCCGCCTCCCATAAGGAGAGCCCATGTCTTTGACAACCTGCCTTTATGTGATGATCGGCGGCGCACTGGGCACGCTGGCCCGCTATTTGATTTCGCTGTGGGCGCTGCCCATCAGCAGCGGGCTGCCCTGGGGGACGATCATCATCAACATCCTGGGCTCGCTCATTATCGGCTTCTTCGGCACGCTCACGCTGGCGCACGGGCGCTATCCCGTCTCGGAGAATCTGCGCCTTCTTGTGATGATCGGCATCTGCGGCGGCTTCACCACCTTTTCTTCGTTCAGCCTGCAGACACTGGACCTGATCCGTGGCGGCGCGATGATGCGAGCGGGCGCAAACATCGTGGCATCCGTGGCGCTGTGCATCGCGGCCGTTGCGCTGGGGCACTTTCTCGCCGCGCAATTCAACTATCACGCGGCGCAGGTCGCGCAGTTGCCGATCGAAGAGGAAGCCGATGTTTAGGGCTGTTTCTTCGTTCTGAGCTTCGCCCAATAGTCCAGCCGTTTGGCGATCTCGCGTTCGAAGCCAGTGTCCTTTGGCGAATAGAAGCGCTGGCGTTCCATGCTTTCGGGGAAGTAGTTCTGGCCCGAGAAGCCTTCTTCGGCTTCGTGGTCGTATTCGTAGCCTTTGCCGTAACCGAGATTCTTCATCAGCTTGGTCGGCGCGTTGAGAATATGCGCCGGCGGCATCAGCGAGCCGTGTTCCTGCGCGGCGCGCTTGGCCGCGCCAAGCGCCTTGTACACCGCGTTCGATTTGGGCGCGCTGGCGAGATAGAGCACACACTGTACCAGTGCGATCTCGCCTTCGGGGCTTCCCAAAAAATCGTAGACATCCTTCGCGGCAATCGCCTGCACCACGGCCTGCGGATCGGCCAGGCCGATGTCCTCAATGCTCGCGCGCACGAGGCGCCGTGCGATATAGAGCGGCTGCTCGCCGCCCGCCAGCATGCGCGCCAGCCAGTAGAGCGCGGCATCCGGATCGCTGCCGCGGATCGACTTATGCAGCGCGGAGATGATGTTGTAGTGCTCCTCGCGACTCTTGTCGTAGAGCGGCGCGCGCCGCTGGATGGCGGTGACCAGACCAGCGGAGTCCAATGGCTTCACGATCTTCAGCGCCGCGACTTCTTCCGCGAGATTGAGCAGATAGCGCCCGTCGCCATCCGCCATCGCGCGCAAGGACGCGCGCGCATCTTCGGTAAGTTTGAATTTCTCGCCATAATGCGCCTCGGCGCGCTCCAGCAGCGTTTCCAGCGCGGCATCGTCGAGCCGCCGCAGTACGAGCACCTGCGTGCGGGAGAGCAGCGCGCCATTCAGCTCGAACGATGGATTCTCCGTTGTCGCGCCGACCAGCACGACCGTTCCGTCCTCGACTACCGGCAAAAAGGAATCCTGTTGGCTGCGGTTGAAGCGGTGAATTTCGTCGATGAAGAGCAACGTGCCCTGCCCCACGCGGCGGCGCTGCCGCGCGGCCTCGAACGTCTTTTTCAGATCGGCGACGCCGGAGAACACCGCCGAGAGTTGCTCGAAATGCAGCTTGAACTGCGTGGAGAGCAGCCGCGCGATGGTCGTGTTTCCCGTGCCCGGCGGTCCCCACAGGATGATCGAATGCGCCCGCCCCTGCGCCACCATCCGGCCGATGGGCCCTTCTGCCCCAATCAGATGATCCTGCCCCACCACCTCGCCAAGCGTCTTCGGCCGCAACCGATCGGCCAACGGCCGCGGCGCGTCGTCGGACAATCCCCCAGCTTCAAACAGATCGGACATGGCAGGG
>DASXFK010000098.1:0-13182 GCA_036489635.1 Rhizomicrobium sp.
CCCGCGCGGGGAGCAGAAGAAAGCAGGGACACGTAAAGCACTTGCGACCCTGCCGGGCGATGTTTCCCGCAAAGCGAACCGAGGCGGTGAAAGTGGCAGGTGTGCGTCGTCGATCGGGAGGCCGGTCTTGGGCCTCGGCCAGGCGCTTTCAGTCCAGGGCGGAGATGTGAGTAAAGGGCTCCGCCTTTTTTATGCGCTGCGTTTCAGCCGCGCGGCGTAGAAGCCGTCCATGCCGCCGTGCGCGGCCAGATGGCACGGCAACGTCCGCAGATCGCCATCGCCGCTGATGAGTTCGTGCAGGCCGAACACTTCGTCCGGCGCGATCGGCGCGCGCAGAAAATCGTCGCGATGCGCAAGGAAATCGTCGATCTGTTGCGCGCCCTCTTCGGGCTCCAGCGAACACACCGCGAAGACGAGAAGCCCGTCCGGCGCCACCATATTGGCCGCGTAATCCAGCAGTTCGCGCGCCGCCTGGACGCAGACATTGACGTCGGCGGCGCTTTTGATCCACGGCAATTCGGGATGGCGGCGGATGGTGCCGGTGGCGCTGCAGGGCGCATCCAGCAACACAAAGGGGACAGGCGCATCGGGCACGTAATCGCGCATATCGGATTCGATCAATGTCGCGTCGAGTTTCAGCCGCGCCAGATTCTCTTTTAATCGCGCCATGCGAGCGGGCTCGCGCTCGACCGCGATTACGTTCGCGCCAAGCGTCGCAAGCTGGGCGGTCTTTCCGCCGGGTGCGGCGCACAGATCGATAACAGTCTGGCCTTTCACATCGCCCAGCAGGCGCGCCGGCAAGGTCGCGGCGAAATCCTGCACCCAGAAATCGCCGCTTGCGAAGCCGGGCAACTCATCGACGCGCGGCCGCGCCTTGAAGCGAACGACAGCGCCGAACAGCGGCTCGCCATCCGGCAAAGTCGCTTCGTTCTTCAGCACGATATCGAGCGGGGGTTCGGCCAGATGCGCGCGGGCGATGGCGCGCGCGGCGTCCTCGCCAAAGCTTTCGAGCCAGCGCGGCCACAGCCAATCGGGAACGCAAAGACGTTCGCCATCGAGCGCCGCCAGCGTCTGGCGGCCCTCGCGCGCGACACGCCGCAGCGTCGCGTTGATCAGCGGCTTGAAGTGCACCGCCTTCTTGTCCCGCGCCGCCAATCTGTTCGCGGCATCGACGGCGGCATGATCGGAGACGTCGAGGAACAACAGCTCGCAGGCGCCCGCGAGCAGGATCTCCACGGTCGGCCCGCTCTTGTGCGGTGGAGGGGGCTTGGGAACGTAGCTCTTGATCAGCGCATCCAGCACGCCGAAACGGCGCAGGGTTTCGCTCACGATGGCGCGCGCAAAGCCTGCATCGCGCTGCGAAAGATTGGCGGAGGGCAGCACGTCATCCAGCGCCGCATCCAGCGGACGCCTGCGGCGCAATACTTCGCCCAGGATCGAGAGTGCGGCAGCGCGCGCAGGGATCCCGGCGTCGCTCACGCCCACGGACCGGCCGTTGCCTGTCCCATGCTCTTCGCCAGCGTTTCAAGACGCGCGATGCGCTCTTCCGTGGACGGATGGCTCGCGAACAATCCGGACAAGGCGCTTCCCGCCAGCGGATTGACGATGAACATATGCGCCGTCGCAGGGTGCGCATCCGCGGCTGGATTGTCGACCGCTTCCGCGCCTGCTTCGATGCGGCGCAGCGCGGAAGCAAGCCACAGCGGACGGCCCGAAAGCTCGGCGCCGGAACGGTCGGCTTGGAACTCGCGCGTGCGGCTCACCGCCATCTGCACCAGCGCCGCGGCGATGGGCGCCAGGATCGTCATCAGCAGGATGCCGACGAAACCGAAATTGTTGCGCCGCCCTCCGCCGAAGAAGAGCGCGAAATTGGCCAGCATGGAGACCGCACCCGCGATGGTCGCGGTGATGGTCATGGTCAATGTGTCGCGATTTTTCACATGGCTGAGTTCATGCGCCAGCACGCCGGCAAGCTCTTCGTTGTTGACGCGCGCAAGAAGCCCGCGCGTCACGCACACCGCGGCATGTTCGGGATTGCGCCCCGTGGCGAAGGCATTGGGCTGCGCCTGATCGACGATATACACCTTGGGCATCGGCAGCCCGGCTTTGGCGGAAAGCTGCTCGACCAGATGCACCAGCTCCGGGGCGCTCGCCGGGTCCACGGCTTGGGCGCCATACATGCGCAGCAACATCTTGTCGGAATTCCAATAGGCGAAAAGGTTGCTGCCTGCGGCGAACAGGAAGGCCAGCGCCATGCCCGTTTCGCCCCCGATCAGATAGCCGATGACCAGGAACAATCCCGTCATCGCCGCCATCAACATTGTCGTGCGCAGTGTGTTCATCATGCCGCTGCTGATGTATGCTGCGGCCTCGGATAATTCCATGCCCAAGACCCAAGCCAAGCACGCCAGCAAAGCCGGCATCGAAGCCCGCATCCGCGACGCGGGTAAGCGCGCCGCCGCCGAGGCCGAAGTCCGCCGCAAGCTGGCCGCCGCGCCCGCGCTGCCGCCCGAAATCGACGGCCAAAAGGGCCCGGAACCCACGCGCTTCGGCGACTGGGAAAAGAAGGGCCTCATTTCCGATTTCTAGCTTGA
This sequence comes from Rhizomicrobium sp., assembly GCA_036489635.1. Taxonomy (GTDB): domain Bacteria; phylum Pseudomonadota; class Alphaproteobacteria; order Micropepsales; family Micropepsaceae; genus Rhizomicrobium. The sequence goes on from DASXFK010000098.1 coordinate 2,595, forward strand.
CCAACGGTTGCATCAAGCACATCTAAGGCTCAGCCATGTTCATACAGACCGAGACCACGCCGAACCCGGCGACCTTGAAATTCCTTCCCGGCCGTGAGGTCATGGGCGAAAGCGCCGTCGCCGATTTCCCGGACAAGGTATCCGCCGCGCGCTCGCCGCTGGCCGCCGCGCTGTTCGAAGTGCCGGACGTCGCTCGCGTGTTCTTCGGCAACGATTTCATCTCCGTCACCAAATCCTCCGGCGACTGGAAGCATCTGAAGCCGCCGGTGCTGGGCGCGATCATGGAACACTTCACGCGCGGGCTGCCGCTGATGACCGGCGCTGCCGCCGAAGCCGAAGCCGAGCGCAGCTATTCGGACGAAGACGCCGAGATCGTGTCGCAAATCCGCGAGCTGATCGACACGCGCGTGCGCCCTGCGGTGGCGAACGATGGCGGCGACATCATCTTCAAGGCGTTCGACAGTTCCAGCGGCGTGGTGTCGCTGCACATGCGCGGGTCCTGCGCCGGCTGCCCATCATCGACCATGACGCTCAAGAACGGCATCGAGAACATGCTGCGCCATTACATTCCCGAAGTGAGCGCCGTCGAAGCGGTTTAGACTTCGCTTCGATTCGAAATCTTGCGGAGCGGCGCATGATCCCCATCAACGACGAAGCGCTGGATACGCTCTTCCGCAATGCGCGCACGCAGAACGCATGGCAGGCCAAGCCCCTCAGCCGCGCGCTGATCATGGCCGTGTACGATCTGGCGCGCATGGGACCGACCAGCGCCAATTGCAGCCCGGCGCGTTTCATCTTTATTGAGTCGCAGGAAGCCAAGGAGCGATTGAAGCCGCATCTCTCCGAAGGCAATCGCGCCAAGACGATGAGCGCGCCGGTCACCGCGATCATCGGCTACGATCTGGATTTCGCCGAACACATGCACCGCCTTTTTCCGCATCAGCCCGAAGCGAAGGACTGGTTCAAGCATCCCGAAGTCGCCGAACGCACCGCGTTTCGCAACGGCACATTGCAAGGCGGCTATTTCATTCTCGCCGCGCGCGCGCTGGGGCTGGATTGCGGACCGATGTCGGGCTTCGACAATGCGGGCGTGGACCGCGAGTTCTTCGCCGGCACGCGCGTCAAATCCAATTTCATCTGCAGCATCGGCACCGGCGATCCGTCCGGCCTGTTCGCGCGCAGCCCGCGCCTTCCGTTCGACGACGCCTGCCGGATCCTGTGAAGATACTGGCGGTCGATACGGCGCTCGGCGCCTGTTCCGTCGCTTTGCTGGATGGCGCGACAATTCTCGCCCATCGTTTCGTGGCGATGGACCGCGGTCACGCCGAAGCCCTCGCGCCGATGACTGACGAGGCGATGCGCGAAGCGGGCCTCCCGTTCAGCGCCTTGGATCGTCTTGCGGTAACGACAGGCCCCGGCACATTCACCGGCCAGCGCGTCGGATTGGCGTTCATGCGCGGGCTTCGCGTTGCGCTGAAAAAGCCGCTGACCGGAGTGACCACGCTTGCCGCGATGGCCGCGCAAGCGCTGGCGGAAACCAACCTGGCGCGCGCCGCGGCTGTCCATGATGCCAGGCGCGAGGAATTCTACGTCGAAACCGTTCCCGGACATGGTCCGCAGATTCTGCATCGCGAGCAGGCCATCGAATTTCTTTTGGCTTTCGCGCGCGAACCGCTCGCACTGGCCGGAACCGGCGCGCCGGAAATGGTGGAGAAGATCGGGAACGCGACGCTGTCTTCGGTGCGCCAACCCGACGCGCGTTATGTTGCCAGGCTCGCGCTCGCGATGCCGCAGACGAGCGAAGCGCCGCGCCCGCTCTATCTGCGTGCGCCCGATGCGAAACTGCCGGCGAAAAGATGAGCGATCCGGCAACACTGGCGGCCCTCCATCGCGCCTGTTTCGCCGAACCTTGGAGTGCGGACGCATTCGCCGCGCTTCTCGCCGCGCCGGGAACTTTTGCGCTGCAATCGGCAGATGGCTTCATCCTGGCGCGCGTGGCTGCCGGCGAAGCGGAGATCCTGTCGCTCGGCGTCATCGCATCCGCCCGTCGCGGCGGTCAGGCGCGGGCGCTGGTGGCAGACGCGGCAGCCCAGGCCCATCGCCATGGCGCCACGGCCATGTTCCTCGAGGTGAACCAACACAACGCGGCCGCGCGCGCCCTTTATGACGGGCTCGGGTTCCGCGAGGTGGGGCGCCGCAAGGGTTATTACCGCGCGAACCCGCCGGAAGATGCCCTGACTTTGCGGGCCGAACTGCCGCTCCCCGCCCGCTAACGCGCGTGGGCAAAGCCGGAAATCCGCGCTAAACTCGCCGCCATGAACCGGATCGAACAGCTTTGCACCGACAAGGGCCTGCGCATGACAGACCAGCGCCGCATCATCGCGCGCGTGCTCGCCGATGCCAGCGATCATCCCGATGCCGAGGAGCTTTATCGCCGCGCCTCCGCGCTGGATCCGCATATCTCCATCGCCACGGTCTATCGCACGGTGAAGCTGTTTGAGGATGCGGGCATCCTGGAACGCCACGATTTCCGCGATGGACGGGCGCGGTATGAAGAAATGCCCGACGCGCATCACGATCATCTGATCGACGTGCAGACCGGAAAGGTCATCGAATTCCGCAACGAGGAAATCGAGAAGCTGCAAAAGCGCGTGGCCGAGGAGTTGGGTTTCGAGCTCGTCGATCACCGACTCGAACTCTACGGTAAGCCGAAGAGGCGCTGAGCCATGCAATCGCTGCGCGCGGCCGCAATTCTTTTCGTATTCTTGTTCACCTCGGCATTCATCATCCCGACGCAGATGTTCGCGTTGCGCTTCAAGACGCTGGGCTACCGGCGCGTGCCGTTTCTCTATCAGCGATTTCTTTCGCGCCTGTTCGGATTGCACGTGCACGTCATCGGAAAGCCGGTTCAGGGGCGCGGCGTGCTCATGGTCTCCAACCACACGTCGTATCTCGACATCCTCGCCATCGGGGGCACGGCGCACGTCTCTTTCGTGGCGAAAAGCGAAGTCGCCGGCTGGGCGCTGTTCGGAACCTTCGCCCGGCTGCAGCGCACGGTGTTCGTCGATCGTCAGCATCGCTCGCGCACGGCAGACACGCGCGACGAGATCGCCGCGCGCCTGAAGCAAGGTGACGCGCTGGTGTTGTTCCCCGAAGGCACCTCGGACGATGGAAATCGCGTGCTCCCGTTCAAGAGCGCGTTGATGGGCGCCGCCGAAACCAACGTCGGCACCGACGAGCATGTGGTGCATGTGCCGGTGCAGCCTGTGTCGGTCACTTATATCGGCGTGCATGGCTTGCCGATGGGGCGCGAGTACCGTCCGCTTTACGCCTGGTATGGGGACATGGATCTGGTGCCGCATTTGTGGGAGTGCCTGATCACGGGCCCCGCGGATGTGGTGATCGAGTTCCACGAGCCGCTGACGGTGGACAGCGTCGGTGGCCGCAAGAAGCTCGCGCCGTTGATCGAGGAGATCGTCCGCCGCGGGCAGGTGCGGGCGCTGGCGGGGCTCACCGCCTTGCCCGCGAAAGCGCCAGCTTCCGCGCTCCCCGCGGGCCTGCCGCAGGCCGCCGAATGAACCTTGTCAGCTTGCGGGCCGATGCCGCATAACCCGGCCGCCATGAAGAAGCTCTTCATCAAGACCTATGGCTGCCAGATGAACGTCTACGATTCCGCCCGCATGGCGGATTTGCTGGCGCCCATCGGCTATGCGCCGACGGATGCGCCGCAAGACGCGGACATGGTGATCCTGAATACCTGCCACATCCGCGAGAAGGCGGCGGAGAAGGTTTATTCCGAACTCGGCAAGCTGCGCGACATCAAGATCGAACGCGACGGCAAAATGGTGATCGCCGTCGCCGGCTGCGTGGCGCAGGCCGAGGGGGCGCAGATCGTCGCGCGTCAGCCGGCCGTGGATATCGTCGTCGGTCCGCAATCCTATCATCGCCTGCCGGAGATGATCGCCAAGATCAGCCGCGAGAAAGGCCATGCGCTGGAAACCGATTTTCCCGCCGAAGACAAATTCGACGCACTGCCCGAACGCTCCTCGCAAACCGGTGTCAGCGCGTTTCTCACCGTGCAGGAAGGCTGCGACAAGTTCTGCACCTTCTGCGTCGTGCCCTATACGCGCGGGAGCGAATATTCACGCCCGGTGGCGCAGATCGAAGCCGAAGCGCGCCGCATGACGATGCGCGGCGTGCGCGAGATTACCCTCCTCGGCCAGAACGTGAACGCCTATCGCGGCCAAGGCCCGGACGGCGAAACCTGGAGCCTGGCTGGGCTCATCCGCCATCTGGCGAAGATCGAAAGCCTCGCGCGCATCCGCTTCACCACCAGCCATCCGCGCGACATGAGCGACGATCTCATTGCGGCGCATGGCGACACCGAAAAGCTGATGCCGTATCTGCATCTGCCGGTGCAGTCGGGGTCGGACCGCATTCTCGCCGCGATGAACCGCCAGCACACCCGCGCCCACTATTTGCAGCTCGTCGCGCGCATCCGCGCAGCAAGGCCGGATCTTGCGCTCTCCACCGATTTCATTGTCGGGTTCCCCGGCGAGAGCGACAAGGATTTCGCCGACACGCTCGATCTTGCGCGGCAAGTCGGGTTCGCCAGCCACTTCTCATTCAAATACTCTGCGCGTCCCGGCACGCCGGCGGCATCGTCCGGGGGGCAAATTCCCGAAGAGGTGAAAGACGCGCGTCTGCAGGCGCTGCAATCGCTCCTCCTCGCGCAGCAGCGCGATTTCAACGCCTCTTGCCGGGGTCGCACCATGCCGGTGCTGTTCGAAAAGAAGGGTCGCTACGCTTCGCAGGCCATCGGCCGCAGTCCCTATCTCCAGTCGGTGTACGTCGAAGGCTCCAGCGGCCTGATCGGCGAGATTCGCGATATCCGCATCGACGCGGCGTTTCCAAACAGTCTCAAGGGCGTTCTTGCCGAGAGCTGCGTGGCGTGAGCGGCAAGCAGACCCGAAAGGCGGCGCGCGAGCAGGTGACGCTCGAATTCGCGAATAACGCCGCCCTCGCCGCGCTCGGCGGCGCGCATCAGAAGAACTTCGTGCGCATCGAGCAGAAGCTTGGCGTGCGCGTCGCCAGTCGCGGCAATTTGATCGCGGTGGAAGGCGCGCCCGACGCGCGCGAACGCGCCGCCTCGGTGCTGCGCTCGCTCTATGCGCGAAGCGAAGCGGGCGAGGACATCGGCGGATCGGAAGTCGATGCCGAAATCCGGTTCGCGAGCCAGGCGCCGGAGCAATTGCCCGGCGGCGATTTCGGCGCGCCGCAGATCAAGACGGCCGCCGCACGCATCACCCGCTCGCGCAGTCCGGCGCAGACCGCCTATCTCGATCTTATGCGCTCGCACCCCTTGGTATTCGGCATCGGTCCTGCCGGCACCGGCAAGACCTATCTGGCCGCCGCGTTCGGCGCGCATCTTCTTTACGAGCGCCGCGTCGAGCGGCTCATCCTGTCGCGTCCTGCCCTGGAAGCGGGCGAGCGTCTGGGTTTTCTTCCAGGCGATCTGAAAGAGAAGATCGATCCTTATCTGCGTCCGCTTTACGATGCGCTGTTCGACGTGATGGGTGAGCAGGCACTGAAGCTGATGGAGCAAGGCACCATCGAAGTGGCGCCGCTGGCTTTCATGCGCGGCCGCACGCTGGCGCGCGCCTTCGTGATTCTGGACGAGGCACAGAACTGCTCCTCCTCGCAAATGAAGATGTTTCTCACTCGCCTCGGCGAAGATTCGCGCATGGTGGTGGCGGGCGACGCCACGCAAAGCGATCTGCCCGGCGGCCGCGCCGAAGGTTTGAACGAGGCGCTGCGCATCCTCACCGGCGTCGAGGGCGTGGCCGTGGCGCGCTTCAGCGAGAAGGACGTCGTGCGCCACGCGCTGGTCACGCGGATCGTCGGCGCCTATGAACGCAACAGCCGCGAATGATCGAAATGATCGTCGAGGACGCGAAGTGGAAGCAGGTGCCGGGTGTTGCGGCGAAGCTGAAGCGCGCGGTCGCGCTGGCGCTGACGCGCGGCAGCGGCGCGAAGAAATATCCGCCGCTGACGCTGCTGCTCACGAAGAATTCGCGGTTGCGCGAATTGAACGCCCGGTTCCGCGGCAAGGACAAGCCGACCAACGTGCTGTCGTTTCCGGCGTCCGACGCGCACTATCTGGGCGACGTCGCCATCGCCTATGGCGTAATGCTCACCGAAGCGCGCGCGGAAGGCAAGAAACCCGCCGATCACGCCGTCCATCTGGCGGTGCATGGAACCTTGCATCTTTTGGGCTACGATCACGAGCGCGACAAGGACGCGCGGATCATGGAAGCCCTTGAGATCGACATCCTGGCCAAGCTCGGCATCGCCGATCCCTACGCGAAGACGAAGCATGTCCGCGCCTGATCCCGACGACGATTCCGGCAAGCAGCTCAGCCTGTTCCGGCGCCTGGCGCAAAGCCTGCGCGGCCGGGCGGACTCTCAGGCCATACGCGAGAGCCTCGAAGAAGTCATCGAAGAAAGCGACCGCGAGACTGGCGATCTGTCGCCGCAGGAACGCGTGATGCTCGCCAATTTGCTGAAATTCGGCGAGCTCAAGATCTCCGATGTGATGGTGCCGCGGCCCGATATCGTCGCGGTGGAGGAGAAGACCCCGATCGCGGAGCTGGTGAAGGCTTTTCGCGAGGCGCAACATTCGCGCCTTCCCGTTTATCGCGAAACCCTGGACGATCCGCTGGGCTTTTTCCACATCAAGGACGTGTTGGCGCTGGCCGAGCAACTGCCGGACGGCACCTTGCGCTGGAACGGCAATTCCACCCACGCGATTCTGCGCAATCTGGTGTTCGTGCCGCCGTCGATGGCGGCGCGCGATCTGTTGCTCAAGATGCAAAGCTCGCATATCCATCTGGCGCTCGTGATCGACGAATATGGCGGCACCGATGGACTCGTCTCCATCGAGGATCTCGTGGAAGAGATCGTGGGTGAGATCGCCGACGAGCACGATGTCGAGCAAGGTCCGAGCTTGCGGGCATTGCCGAACGGAAATTTTGTCGCCGACGCGCGCACGGAATTGGACGACTTCCAGGAGCGCACCGGCATCGATCTGCGCGTGGAGGATTTGTCGGAGGAAGTCGATACGCTTGGCGGCCTTGCGGCGGCGCTGATCGGAAGGCTGCCGCAGCGCGGCGAGATCGTGCCGCATCCTTCGGGCTATGAATTCGAGATCCTCGAAGCCGATCCGCGCCGGATCAAGCGCGTCCAGATCCGTCCGCTGGGCAACGCGCCCGATGGTGCCGAGTAACGCATGGCCCGCGCACTGGCTTTCCTGACACGCATCGGCGATTTCGTGCGCGGCCTCACCGGGTGGCAAAGGTTCGTGCTCGCACTCGCGATGGGCGCGATTTCGGCGCTCGCTTACGCGCCGTTCGGGATATTCCCGGCGCTGCTGCTCTGCTTTGCAGGTCTCGTGCTGTTGATCGACGGCACGCAGACGCGCCCTCGCCCGATCTGGAACGCAGCCTTTGTCGGCTGGACCTTCGCCTTCGGGCAATTTCTTTTGGGCTTTTATTGGGTCGGTTACGCCTTCATGGTCGATGCGGCGGACCACGCCTGGCAGATTCCGATTATCGAATTCTGCCTGCCCGGCGGCATGGCGCTTTATATCGCAGCGGCCTGCGCGCTTGCAGCGCGCTTCTGGCGACCCGATGCGTCGCGCGTCTTCGCACTGGCGATCTGCTACGCGCTGGGCGAATGGGTGCGCGGGCACGCGCTCACCGGCTTTCCGTGGAATTTGCCGGCCTATGGCTGGGGCGCCTCGCTGGGCGTGATGCAGAGCGTGGCGCTGTTCGGATCTTACGGGCTGACCTTGCTCACTGTGCTGTTCGGCGCCTCATTGGCGCTGCTGTTCACGCGCGCCGGGGATTGGCGCGTGCCGGCGGGAATGAGCGCCTTGTTCGTCGTCTTGTGGATCGGTGGCGACGTCAGACTGGCGCTCCACCCGACCGTACCCATCGAAAACATCCATCTGCGGCTGGTGCAGCCCAATGTGCCGCAGACGGAGAAATATGTGCCGCGTTATCGCGAGCGCAACTGGCGACGGCTCATCGATCTCAGTCTCGCCAAAAACGGCCCGACGCCGACGCACATCGTCTGGCCGGAAGCCGCGCCGCCGTTCCTGCTGACACGCGCGCCGGAGGCGCTGGACGATATCGCGCTGATGACCAGCGACAAGGTCTTGCTCACCGGTGCGGTGCGCATAGAAGCGAGCTCTGCGACCGACTATCGCCTCTTCAACAGCCTCTACATCTTTGCGCATGGCGGACAGCTTCTCGCCACCTACGACAAATTCCATCTGGTGCCGTTCGGCGAATACCTGCCGTTGAAATCGCTGTTCAACGCCATCGGTATCGCCAAGCTGGTGAACAGTCCTGGCGATTTCCGCGCCGGCCGCGGCCCAATGACATTCGACATCCCCGGCGCGCCGCCGGTGACGCCGCTCATCTGCTACGAGATTCTGTTTCCCGACGAGATCGCCGCGGCACGCCGGCCCGGCTGGTATGTGAACGTCACGGATGATTCCTGGTTCGGTCCGCCGTCATCGACGGGGCCGTATCAGCATCTGCTCACCGCGCGCTTTCGCGCCATCGAGCAGGGCCTGCCCATCGCGCGCGATGCCAACACCGGCATCTCGGCCGTGATCGATCCGGTGGGACGCATCACGGTTTCGCTCGCAGCGGGACAAATGGGCGCTATCGATGCCATGCTGCCGGCCGCATTGCCGCGGACACCATATTCACGATTTGGCGAGTGGCTGTTTGTGGTGCTGCTTGTGCTATGCGCCGCCGCCGGCTGGATCGTGCGGCGTGAAATTCGGGCTTGATAAGTACCTTTGGTCGCATGTAACTAGCTTACCGGGCTGTCCAGACGGGGCTAAGGTCCAGCGCGGAAACGGAAATCTGTGTAAGTAGGACCGTGCCCAAAAAACAAGCAAACCCCATAGACGCCCAAGTCGGCAATCGTGTGCGCTTACGGCGCATGTTGGTAGGCATGAGCCAGGAGAAGCTAGGCGCGCTCCTAGGGCTGACCTTTCAGCAAGTCCAGAAATACGAAAAAGGCGTCAACCGAATAGGCGCAGGGAGGTTATTTCACGTCGCCAAAATTCTCGGCGTTCCCATCGACTATTTCTACGAAGACGTCACCGACGCCAGTTCGATGCCTGGATTTGCCGAAGAGCAGGCCAATCCTCCGATCATGGAATTCTTGTCCACGGGAGACGGCCTGCAGCTCAATCTTGCCTTCATGCGGATCAAGGAGCCGCGTGTTCGCAGGCGCGTGCTCGACCTTGTGAAGAGCCTTGCCGACGGCGAGGAAGATTGAGCTGCCTTTGACGCAGGCGCCATCCCCCAATAGTCTCGCACGTCGATCTTTCGATGCTGCGGGTCGTGGATCAGAAGCAAGCCACTGAAATCGATTTCTGTGTCGGCAAGCGCATGTCGACGCGGCGCCGGGAAATCGACATGAGCCAGCAGGCGCTCGGCAAGGAACTGGGCGTCTCGTTCCAGCAAATTCAGAAGTATGAGAAGGGCGCGAGCCGCGTTTCCGCCGGCCGTCTGTTCCAGATCGCCAAGGCGCTGGGTGTCACGATCGGCTATTTCTACAGCGATGCGATCGCGCGCGCTCCGGGCATGGCCGAAGACGAAGGCGCCTCGCCCGCGCCGTCCTTGAGCCTTCAGGTGCGCGAACTCCTCGCCATCTTCGCGCGCATCCGCGAGAAGCCGATGCGCCGACAATTGATCGAGATCGCCAAGAGCCTCGCGGAAAAAAGCGAAGACAAGAATTAGCCGCGCGATTTCTTCTCGTCGATTCCGGAACGCTGCGTGCGCGCGTCCAGCGCAGCGTAGGCGTCGCGGGGATCGAGATCGCACGCCGCCCACAGCACCAGCAGGTGATAAAGCAGATCGGCGGACTCTGCGGCCAACGCCTGCTTGTCTTGCGCCACGGCGGCGAGCGCCGTTTCCACCCCTTCCTCGCCGAGCTTCTTGGCGATCTGCAGTTTGCCGCGCGCGAACAGCTTGGCGGTGTAGGAGGATTCCGGATCGGCGCCTCGGCGCGCGCTGATGGTCTCGAACAGGCGGTCCAGCGTGTGTTGTTCTGCCATGACGATGTCCTTCAGTTCGCGCCGGGGCTGAGCAGCCGGCGCGCGATCACTTGTGCCTGGATTTCGGCGGCACCTTCGAAGATGTTGAGGATGCGCGCGTCGCACAGCACGCGGCTGATCTCGAATTCCAGCGCAAAGCCGTTGCCGCCATGGATTTGCAGCGCGTTGTCGGCGCAGGCCCAGGCCACCCGCGCGGCCAGCAGCTTGGCCATGCCGGCTTCCAGATCGCAGCGGCGCCCCTCGTCCTTCTCGCGCGCGGCATGATAGGCGAGCTGGCGCGCGACCGTGATCTCCACCGCCATCATGGCCAGCTTGTCGCGCACGCGCGGGAAACCCATGATCGGCTGGCCGAACTGCTGCCGCTCCAACGCATATTTCAGGCCCAGATCGAGCGCGTTCGTCGCCACGCCCACCGCGCGCGCCGCGGTCTGGATGCGCGCGGATTCG